>NZ_JBBOQG010000001.1:0-302500 GCF_038004005.1 Robertmurraya sp. FSL W8-0741 | reverse complement strand
GGAGCGTGCGTAGTAGGCACGTGAGGAGGTTGACGATTGAGCTGACGAAGTAATACGCCGCTTATTGGAAGCCGAACAAGAGGGTTTCGAGAAGCAAGCAGATCAAGGAAGCGACCGAACGAGCATCGGAGCGTACGTAATGGGTACGTGAGGAGCGTAGAGAGGGAGCTGACGCAGAGATGCGCCGCTTATCGGAAGCCGAAAGTTGAGGGAAATGAGAAGCAAACAAGTCGAGGAATCAAGCGAGGAAGTACCGGAGCGTACGTAGTCTGTACGTGAGGATGCTGACGAGTGAAGATGACGAAGAGATGTGTAGCTGATCATTTGCCGAATGGTTAAGTTATAAAGGGCGCACGGTGGATGCCTTGGCACTAGGAGCCGATGAAGGACGGGACTAACACCGATATGCTTCGGGGAGCTGTAAGTAAGCTTTGATCCGGAGATTTCCGAATGGGGAAACCCATCATCCGTAATGGGATGGTATCCATACCTGAATACATAGGGGATGGAAGGCAGACCCGGGGAACTGAAACATCTAAGTACCCGGAGGAAGAGAAAGCAAACGCGATTCCCTGAGTAGCGGCGAGCGAAACGGGATTAGCCCAAACCAAGAGGCTTGCCTCTTGGGGTTGTAGGACACTCTATACGGAGTTACAAAGGAACGGAGTAAACGAACAAGTCTGGAAAGGCTGGTCAGAGAAGGTAACAACCCTGTAGTTGAAACTTCGTTCCCTCTTGAGTGGATCCTGAGTACGGCGGGACACGTGAAATCCCGTCGGAAGCTGGGAGGACCATCTCCCAAGGCTAAATACTCCCTAGTGACCGATAGTGAACCAGTACCGTGAGGGAAAGGTGAAAAGCACCCCGGAAGGGGAGTGAAAGAGAACCTGAAACCGTGTGCCTACAAGTAGTTAGAGCCCTATGCATATTTTCCTTTGGAAACATGCTGGGTGATAGCGTGCCTTTTGTAGAATGAACCGGCGAGTTACGATTGCATGCAAGGTTAAGTTGAGAAGACGGAGCCGCAGCGAAAGCGAGTCTGAATAGGGCGTCTTGAGTATGTAGTCGTAGACCCGAAACCAGGTGATCTACCCATGTCCAGGTTGAAGTTCAGGTAACACTGAATGGAGGACCGAACCCACGCACGTTGAAAAGTGCGGGGATGAGGTGTGGGTAGCGGAGAAATTCCAATCGAACTTGGAGATAGCTGGTTCTCTCCGAAATAGCTTTAGGGCTAGCCTCACGAAGAACGAGTCTTGGAGGTAGAGCACTGTTTGGACTAGGGGCCCTCATCGGGTTACCGAATTCAGACAAACTCCGAATGCCAAGTACTTAAACGTGGGAGTCAGACTGCGAGTGATAAGATCCGTAGTCAAAAGGGAAACAGCCCAGACCACCAGCTAAGGTCCCAAAGTATACGTTAAGTGGAAAAGGATGTGGGGTTGCTTAGACAACCAGGATGTTGGCTTAGAAGCAGCCATCATTTAAAGAGTGCGTAATAGCTCACTGGTCGAGTGACCCCGCGCCGAAAATGTACCGGGGCTAAACGTATCACCGAAGCTGTGGGTGTACACCGTAGGTGTACGCGGTAGGAGAGCGTTCTAAGGGCGTTGAAGCTAGACCGGAAGGACTGGTGGAGCGCTTAGAAGTGAGAATGCCGGTATGAGTAGCGAAAGATGGGTGAGAATCCCATCCACCGAATGCCTAAGGTTTCCTGAGGAAGGCTCGTCCGCTCAGGGTTAGTCGGGACCTAAGCCGAGGCCGAAAGGCGTAGGCGATGGACAACAGGTTGATATTCCTGTACCACCTCGTTTTTGTTTGAGCGATGGGGGGACGCAGGAGGATAGGGTAAGCGCACTGCTGGATATGTGCGTCTAAGCAGTTAGAGCGGCAAGTAGGCAAATCCGCTTGCCATACGCTTGAGCTGTGACAGCGAGGGAAATCAAGTACCGAAGTTCCTGATTCCACACTGCCAAGAAAAGCCTCTAGTGAGAAAACAGGTGCCCGTACCGCAAACCGACACAGGTAGGCGAGGAGAGAATCCTAAGGTGAGCGAGAGAACTCTCGTTAAGGAACTCGGCAAAATGACCCCGTAACTTCGGGAGAAGGGGTGCTTTTTAGGGTGCATAGCCCTGAAGAGCCGCAGTGAATAGGCCCAGGCGACTGTTTAGCAAAAACACAGGTCTCTGCGAAGCCGCAAGGCGAAGTATAGGGGCTGACGCCTGCCCGGTGCTGGAAGGTTAAGAGGAGGGGTTAGCTTACGCGAAGCTCTGAATTGAAGCCCCAGTAAACGGCGGCCGTAACTATAACGGTCCTAAGGTAGCGAAATTCCTTGTCGGGTAAGTTCCGACCCGCACGAAAGGCGTAACGATCTGGGCACTGTCTCAACGAGAGACTCGGTGAAATTATAGTACCTGTGAAGATGCAGGTTACCCGCGACAGGACGGAAAGACCCCGTGGAGCTTTACTGTAGCCTGATATTGAATTTTGGTACAGCTTGTACAGGATAGGTAGGAGCCGTGGAAGCCGGAGCGCTAGCTTCGGTGGAGGCGTCGGTGGGATACTACTCTGGCTGTATTGACATTCTAACCCGCACCTCTGATCGAGGTGGGAGACAGTGTCAGGTGGGCAGTTTGACTGGGGCGGTCGCCTCCTAAAGAGTAACGGAGGCGCCCAAAGGTTCCCTCAGAATGGTTGGAAATCATTCGTAGAGTGTAAAGGCACAAGGGAGCTTGACTGCGAGACCTACAAGTCGAGCAGGGACGAAAGTCGGGCTTAGTGATCCGGTGGTTCCGCATGGAAGGGCCATCGCTCAACGGATAAAAGCTACCCCGGGGATAACAGGCTTATCTCCCCCAAGAGTCCACATCGACGGGGAGGTTTGGCACCTCGATGTCGGCTCATCGCATCCTGGGGCTGTAGTCGGTCCCAAGGGTTGGGCTGTTCGCCCATTAAAGCGGTACGCGAGCTGGGTTCAGAACGTCGTGAGACAGTTCGGTCCCTATCCGTCGTGGGCGTAGGAAATTTGAGAGGAGCTGTCCTTAGTACGAGAGGACCGGGATGGACGCACCGCTGGTGTACCAGTTGTTCTGCCAAGAGCATCGCTGGGTAGCTATGTGCGGAAGGGATAAGTGCTGAAAGCATCTAAGCATGAAGCCCCCCTCAAGATGAGATTTCCCATAGCGCAAGCTAGTAAGAACCCTGAAAGATGATCAGGTTGATAGGTCAGAGGTGGAAGCATGGTGACATGTGGAGCTGACTGATACTAATCGTTCGAGGACTTAACCAAATAGGTTACTCGGTCTTTTTCTTCTTCATCCATTATCTAGTTTTGAAGGGACAAAGCTTTTTGCGTAAGCAAAATCGATTTCCTTCAATCAAATAGTCCGGTGACGATAGCGAGAAGGTCACACCCGTTCCCATACCGAACACGGAAGTTAAGCTTCTCAGCGCCGATGGTAGTGAGGGGCTGTCCCCTTGTGAGAGTAGGACGCTGCCGGGCAAAGGAAAAAGAGTATCCGCGAGGGTGCTCTTATTTTGATCTCAAATGTGGATAAAAACGAGATGCGCAATAGGCATTGAGGTGCGCATAATTATACCTTAAATCGGCGCAATTGAACACCAAACGCGTACAATCCAACGTACAAAACTACAAAACACGCCCACCCTCTAAAACAGCGCAATTTAACGTCAGAAACTACTTAACCTTACCAAATCCCCGCAACTCAACGTAAACTAAAATCCTACCAAGTGTGTACTTTTCAGCACAAAACCGAGCGTAATCACGAGCGAATAGAAACGTTCAACCTAAAGATCAGTGCAGTTATTCTAAAAGCCTTGCCATCATTCGAGTATAAACGATCAAAAAGAGTTACCCTCTGAAGCTTTTCATCTATAAAAAGGGGGCACTATTGATAATTGCTGCAGGAAGGAACATTCAACTATCCAATTCATTAATACTCGTTTGAAAATCACAAAAAATGGGGAAAATTAGTAAGGTGAATAAAGGAGAGCACCCTTTTAAAGTCCCATAATCAAAGCAAAAATCATCCAATGAATTGTTAAGGTTCCTTCGTTGCAAATTGACGTCTTCTTCATGTATAATAAAAGTCAAATATAGTCAAAGTCAGATAGGAGGAGGTCTTTTGAGGAATATCTCCGACGTCATTGAACATTACTTGAAACAAGTATTGGAAATGAGCGAAAAAGAGATTGTTGAAATTAAGAGAAGTGAAATTGCTGACAAATTTCAATGCGTCCCATCTCAAATCAACTATGTGATCAATACGCGATTTACGATTGAAAAAGGTTATATTGTTGAAAGCAAAAGAGGTGGTGGAGGCTATATCCGAATCATGAGAGTCCAATCTTATGATCATGCAGACCTTATTGACCAACTATTATCGATTATTGATAATCGGATATCGCAAAATAGTGCCGAAAATGTAATATATCGACTTGTTGAAGAAGAAGTTATTTCAAAAAGAGAAGCAAAGATTATGCTTAGTGTTATGGATCGTTCGGTATTATATATTGATTTACCGTATAGAGATGAGCTTCGTTCAAGAATGATAAAAGCAATGCTCACTACTCTTAAATATAAATAAAGAGAGTATAAGGGGTGATAGGACAATGAAGTGTCAGGAATGCCATGAAAGAGAAGCAACCTTGCATTTTACACAAGTTAATAATGGAGAAAAAACAGTCCTGCATTTATGTGAAAAGTGTGCTCAAGAAAAAGGTGAGGCCTTTATCGTAAATACAGGGGGATTTTCTATTAATAATTTATTGGCTGGTTTGTTCAATCTCCAAAACAATTTTCAACCAGCGAAGCAAGCGCAAGCTCCGCTTTATAAAGAGGATAGCTTGCGTTGTGATGAATGCTCGATGACTTATGAGCAGTTTGTTAAAATAGGTCGATTTGGTTGTGCAAATTGCTATGAAACTTTTAAGGGCCAATTAAATCCAATTATTAGACGTTTGCATAGTGGAAATTGGGCTCATAATGGGAAGATACCAAGGCGAATAGGAGGAAGCCTCCATGTTCGCAAAAATATTGAAAATCTAAAGCAAACGATTCAAGAACTTATCTCTCGTGAAGAATTTGAAAAGGCAGCAGAGATTCGCGATCAAATACGCTCATTAGAAAAACAGTTAGAGCGTAGTAATGAGGGAGGATATTGACATGTCATTGGAGAGGTTCTTAAACCAAGCAGTAAGCTCATGGATGAGTGCGGAAGGTCCCAATTCAGACATTGTATTAAGTTCGCGAATACGTTTGGCTAGAAATTTCAAGGATTATAAATTTCCGACAGTATTTACAAGTGAAGAGGGTCAGAAAGTAATTGATGCCGTTTACCAAAGTGTAAGTGGGCATCCATTTTCCTCGATTGGAACTTTGGAATTATTAGTGATGGATGACCTTCAGCCGTTGCAAAAAAGGGTGTTGGTAGAAAAGCATTTAATTAGTCCGTATCTTGAGAAAAATGCTGTACTAGGTGCATGTATTCTTTCAGAGAATGAAGAAGTCAGCATCATGGTGAATGAAGAAGACCATATTCGGATTCAATGTTTGTTTCCTGGGCTACAAATTTCAGAAGCATTGAAAGTTGCCAATGAAATTGATGATCATATCGAGAAGCAAGTAGATTATGCATACGATGAACAGATTGGTTATTTAACAAGCTGTCCGACAAATGTAGGGACAGGGATGAGAGCGTCTGTCATGATGCATTTGCCTGGTCTTGTTCTTACCCATCAGTTAAATCGGATTATACCGGCGATCAATCAGCTTGGATTAGTAGTGAGAGGGATATATGGTGAAGGCAGCGAGGCACTGGGCAATATTTTTCAAATATCCAATCAAATTACTCTGGGAAAATCGGAAGAGGATATCGTTGAAGATCTTCAAGGTGTAGTGGCCCAATTAATTTCCGAGGAAAGATCAGCAAGAGAAGCATTAGCAAAAACTTCAAACATACAATTAGAAGACAAAGTTTTTCGCTCATATGGGGTCCTGTCTAATTGTCGAGTGATTGAAAGCAAAGAAGCGGCAAGCTGTTTATCAGATGTCCGTTTAGGGATTGATATGGGATTCATTAAAAATATTTCTAAAAATATCTTGAACGAACTGATGATTCTCACTCAGCCGGGATTTTTGCAACAATATGCCGGAGGTCCTTTAAGACCAGATGAACGGGATATAAGGCGTGCTTCATTAATAAGAGAACGATTGAATATGGAACATTAATAAACTTAATTTAGTAGGGAGGATATAGACGATGATGTTTGGACGATTTACAGAAAGAGCTCAAAAAGTATTGGCTTTAGCGCAAGAGGAAGCGAATCGTTTAGGTCATAACAATATTGGAACGGAACATGTATTGCTAGGTCTTGTCCGCGAAGGTGAAGGGATAGCTGCCAAAGCTCTTTATGCATTGGGATTAGGTTCTGACAAAATTCAAGAAGAGGTAGAGAACTTAATCGGCAGAGGTCAAGATGCCTCGCAGACGCCACACTACACTCCGAGAGCGAAAAAAGTGATCGAGCTATCGATGGATGAGGCACGAAAGCTTGGCCATTCATATGTTGGAACGGAGCATATTCTCCTTGGTTTAATTCGTGAGGGTGAAGGTGTGGCAGCCCGTGTATTAAATAATCTAGGTGTTAGCTTAAACAAGGCTCGCCAGCAGGTCCTCCAATTATTAGGTAGCAACGAATCTGCGGGACATCAAGGCGGTTCAGCAGCAAGTGCAAATACACCGACACTAGATAGTTTAGCCCGTGATTTAACAGCGATTGCCCGTGAAGGAAGTCTTGATCCGGTTATTGGTCGCAGCAAAGAAATCCAACGTGTGATTGAAGTGTTAAGCCGCCGTACTAAAAATAATCCTGTTCTTATTGGAGAGCCGGGAGTTGGTAAGACAGCAATTGCTGAAGGTCTTGCTCAACAAATCGTCCATAATGAAGTTCCTGAGATTCTACGAGATAAAAGAGTGATGACATTAGATATGGGAACAGTGGTGGCTGGCACGAAGTATCGCGGTGAATTTGAGGATCGTTTGAAAAAAGTTATGGATGAGATTCGTCAGGCTGGAAATATCATCTTATTCATTGATGAATTGCACACTTTAATTGGTGCCGGTGGAGCAGAAGGAGCGATTGATGCGTCGAATATTTTAAAACCTTCATTGGCTCGTGGAGAACTCCAATGTATCGGTGCGACAACACTTGACGAATATCGAAAATACATTGAAAAGGATGCTGCGCTAGAACGTCGTTTCCAACCGATTACGGTTGACGAGCCGACCTCTGAAGAATCTGTGCAAATTTTAAAAGGACTGCGTGACCGTTATGAAGCTCATCATCGCGTCTCGATTACAGATGAAGCGATTGAAGCAGCGGTTAAGTTATCGGATCGTTATATTTCCGATCGATTCTTACCAGATAAGGCGATCGACTTAATTGATGAAGCAGGTTCTAAAGTAAGGCTTCGTTCCTATACAACACCTCCTAATTTAAAAGAACTTGAGGTGAAATTAGAAGAAGTTCGAAAAGAGAAGGATGCGGCCGTTCAAAGTCAGGAATTTGAAAAGGCAGCTTCACTTAGAGATTCTGAACAGCGTCTGCGTGAACAATTAGAAGAGACAAAGAAAACGTGGAAAGAAAAACAAGGGAAAGAGAATTCGGAGGTAACGGTGGAAGATATTGCGAGTGTTGTATCGAGCTGGACCGGTATTCCTGTCTCTAAATTGGCTCAAACGGAAACGCAAAAGCTTCTGAATCTTGAAGAAATCCTCCATTCTCGTGTTATTGGTCAAGAAGAAGCGGTTAATGCCATTTCCAAAGCGGTGCGTAGAGCTCGTGCTGGTTTAAAGGATCCGAAGAGACCGATTGGCTCATTTATTTTCTTGGGACCTACCGGAGTTGGGAAAACAGAACTTGCCCGCGCGTTAGCGGAAGCGATGTTCGGTGACGAAGATGCGATGATTCGAGTAGATATGTCTGAATACATGGAGAAGCACTCGACTTCAAGACTTGTTGGCTCGCCTCCAGGATATGTTGGCTATGATGAGGGTGGACAATTAACAGAAAAGGTTCGCAGGAAGCCATATTCTGTTATCCTTCTTGATGAAATCGAAAAGGCACATCCAGATGTCTTTAACATTTTGCTTCAAGTGCTTGAGGATGGTCGTTTGACAGACTCGAAAGGAAGAACGGTAGACTTCCGCAATACGGTGTTAATCATGACGTCGAATGTCGGTGCAGAATCGTTAAAACGCAACAAGTATGTCGGTTTTAATCTTCAAGATGGAGAGCAGGATTATAAAGATATGAAGGGGAAAGTGATGGAGGAATTAAAAAGAGCATTCCGTCCTGAATTCCTAAACCGTATTGACGAGATTATCGTTTTCCATGCATTAGAGAAAAAACATTTAACAAATATTGTTACATTAATGTCTGATCAATTAATTAAACGTCTTAATGAACAAGATATTAAATTGCAGCTGACAGCTGCTGCAATAGAGAAGATTGCCGATGAGGGCTATGATCCAGAATACGGAGCTCGCCCATTAAGAAGAGCGATTCAAAAACATATTGAAGATCGCTTGTCTGAAGAGTTGCTTAAGGGTACGGTGTTAACAGGGCAAGCGGTGATCATTGATGTTAAAAATGGTGAATTCACCGTGAAGTCGAACGCGCCACAGCTTAATAAATAAAGGAAATGGGATCAGAGGTATTCGCATTTTACGGTGCGGATACCTCATTTCTTTTGCACAGCTTTCCTAAAATTTTTTAGTATGTATCATTTTCCTTGCCCCTCTATTGGAATTTTAGAGGTAAAATAAGTATGTAAGATTGTGACGATAATGAGGGAAGCAATCATTTTTGTAAAAAGAGCCTTCTTTTTGTACCATTTTGTATGATGGTAGAAGTAGATTCACGGATGAGGATGATCAGGTTGAAAAAAGTAAAAACAGTTTATATTTGTACAAGCTGTGAAACCCAGCACCCTAAATGGCAAGGGTTTTGCAATGGCTGTGGAGAACGGGGAACCCTTAAGGAACAAACAAGTGGCGGTAGTGAATCAAAGCAAACAAAGCTAAGAGTGGCGAGAACCAATGTGGCCGTTAAAAGATTATTAGAGACAAATTCTTCAAAAAGCGACCGACTCGTAACATCAATCTCTGAATTTAACCGGGTAATGGGTGGTGGTATCGTTAAGGACTCCCTATCGATCATTACAGCGGTGCCTGGGGCTGGGAAGTCCACTCTGCTACTGCAGGTAAGTCAGGATTTGGCTTCAAAGGGCTATAAAATTCTCTACGCATCAGGTGAGGAGAGTGAGAGTCAAATCAAAAACCGGGCAGAGCGGATTTTACCAAGTATTCATGAGAATATTTGGATTCATTCTGACACGAGCATGAACAATGTGTTAGGGATCATTGAAGCGGTAGATGCAGACGTCGTCA
Organism: Robertmurraya sp. FSL W8-0741; assembly: GCF_038004005.1. NCBI lineage: Bacteria > Bacillati > Bacillota > Bacilli > Caryophanales > Bacillaceae > Robertmurraya > Robertmurraya sp. FSL W8-0741. Next base: position 293,027 of record NZ_JBBOQG010000001.1, on the reverse strand, counting down.
TTATTGACAGTATTCAAACCTTCGTATTAGAAGAATACCCTTCAAGGCCTGGAAGTCCGACGCAAACGATGGAATGTGCCAATGCGATGCTGAAGGTGGCAAAAAGTGCAGAGCGGCCAAGAGCGGTGATGATGGTCGGACAGATGACAAAGGATAATGAGTTAGCCGGATTACGGGCTTTGGAGCATTTAGTTGATACAGTGCTTGTTTTAGATGGTGAAGATGGGGAAGAACTAAAGCAGCTTTCCGCCAGCAAAAACCGTTATGGAAGCACGGGGGAAATGGGCTTTTTCTCGATGGAAGAGGATGGTCTAAGAGCAATTGATAATCCTTCTGAATTTTTCATTACGCAACGAAATGAAATCGTAAGCGGAAGTGCGCTTACGGTGATAAAGGAAGGGACAAGGCCAATTATTGTTGAGGTGGAGAGTTTAGTATCTCCGACCTTTACTCCGTACCCATCTCGGATTGGTGAGTGTATGCGTAAGGATCAAATCAATACGCTCACTGCGATATTGGAGCAACGCGCGGGTTTACAGATGCTGACGCAAAATGTCGTCATTAAAACAACTGGAGGCATACGGTTAAAGGAAACGTCTAGCAACCTAGCTGTTCTCATGAGTATCGTCTCTTCTTATAAAGGAAAAGGAATTCCAAACGATGTTGTTTTTATTGCTGATATAGGATTAACAGGGGAATTAAAGAAGGTCCCTACTTTAGAAGCGCGCATTCGTGAAATTGAGCGAATGGGCTATAAAAAAGCGTATATTGCCAGAAATGCCTTACGAAACCAAAGTGCTTTTAAAAACATCGAAGTGATCCCGTGTAACACATTAGCCGAAGTAATTGATATAGTATTTAACTCAACGCCATTTTAATAATGGCGTTTTTATATGGCTCAAGACACGGCAACCATCTAGATGGTGCAAATCGACCTTGGCGTTGCCTCAACCGGCAGAGAAACGGGAAAGGCTGAAGCAATCATGTATCAAAATCTTAGTTCAACAAAACAGAAAACGGATACTTAGTAAAGGAAGTGGAAAGCAATATAGAATAAATACATAGTTCGAGGTTGTTGCAGGTATTATGCTAGATAGAATTTCGTTTAATCGGTAGGTATAAATTGTTTTTTATCATTATTGACAGTGCACGTATAATGTTTTTATTCAGTCAGTCACCTGTTCAGAAATGAATGTATACATGTCATGTTGAAGATTTTTAAGCTTTGGTTTGTTGATAAATAAATATTTATATAGTCCGCGTCGATGGCGAATAGAACCAAATTACACGACAAGTGAGAGTTCTCAAATTGTTCCTGTTTCTACAGAAGAGCTAATGGATAACTAAGGAACGATTAAAGCCAGGTTGGAGTTGTTGCAGAATGGCTGATTTTAAAAAATCCATTGAATTCGAATTGTTCATATGCTAGAATTAACAGTTTGTCTTAATTAGGTCTAAATGGCTGTTTAATGCTATGAAACGAATAAAATCAGGTAATATATACCTAATTTCTCGGTTAAAAACGAATGTTATTTCTTTTTTTATACAAATTGTTCGTCTTTTGTCTTTTTTACCCAAAATTAACGAATCATCTCATTTGACACTTTTTTTTTAGGGTGCTACGCTTATATTGTATTAAATGAACGAAAAAGAGTGGAGCGAAAGAAAAATGAGTTTGCATTTTTCTAATATAACAAATGCGTTGCACTCTCTTAACAAAGTTAAAAAACTCTGTAATATTAGGTTTCAATTTATAGAATTTGTTTATAATGTATAAAGGAGGTGAAGGAATGTTAAAGCGAATAATTCAAGCTTGCTTCCTTATTACAGGTGGAACGCTTGGGATTTTTTTTATTGGTGATTTATTAAATCTACTCAGTTTTGGTGATATTCTGGTCATTAACAATCCTTACGTAACTGCGGTAGTTGGTGCTATTATATTTTATCTTATTACTTTTTGGGCAGTTGATTATATTGTTAATTTTGTGAAGTGGGTTGAAGAATCCTTAGTTAAGGCCCCGATCACAGATATTTTAGCGGTTAGTATTGGTTTAGGTTTTGGACTTGTTATTGCATTTTTAGTAGGATTCGCACTAAATATGATAGAGGTTCCGATCGTAAATACTGTGGCTCCTATTTTAATTACGTTATTATTCGGTTATTTAGGTTTCCAGGTGGGCTACAAAAAACGAGATGAGTTAATGGCGTTGTTAGCTCGAAATAAAAAGAAGCCTGTTGAAGAGGATGTAGAAGCAGGGGATCGGAATGTCCTGAAGATTTTAGATACGAGCGTTATTATTGACGGTAGAATTGCTGACATTTGTCAAACAGGGTTTCTTGAAGGTACGATTGTCATCCCGCAATTTGTGTTAGGTGAATTACAGCATATTGCCGATTCGTCTGATGTTTTGAAAAGAAACCGCGGACGTAGAGGGCTTGATATTCTGAATCGCATTCAAAAAGAGCTCTCGATGAATGTGGAGATTTATGAAGGTGATTTTGAGGATGTTCAAGAGGTCGATAGTAAGCTTGTAAAATTGGCAAAATTAACAAATGGCGTCGTTGTTACAAATGATTTCAACTTAAATAAAGTGTGTGAATTGCAAAAGGTATCGGTTTTAAATATTAACGATCTTGCCAATGCGGTTAAACCAGTAGTGCTGCCTGGTGAAGAAATGAACGTTCAAGTCATTAAAGATGGAAAAGAGCAAAATCAAGGAATTGCCTATTTGGACGATGGAACAATGATCGTGGTAGAAGGTGGTCGCGATTATATTGGCAAGCATATTGAGGTGTTGGTAACAAGTGTTCTTCAGACATCTGCTGGACGAATGATTTTTGCCAAGCCCAAATTATTAGAAAAAGCTCTATAATAGAGCTTAGCTAGATAAATAATTTAGTTATTAGTAAGGCTCATTGGAGCTGGATTGGAGTTTATTATGGCTTATGAAGTCATCATTCCTGCTGCCGGACAAGGAAAAAGAATGGGAGCAGGGAAAAACAAGCTTCTTTTGGAACTAAATGATATTCCTGTCCTTATTCATACTTTAAGGGTTTTTGAGGAAGATAAACAATGCGCTGGTATTATATTGGCGATAGCTCCGCAGGACGAAAGCTCGTTTAGAAAATTATTGAAAGAGTATGGTATCCACAAAGTTGCGGCAATGGTTTACGGTGGAGAGGAACGGCAATATAGCGTTTATAATGGGCTGCAAGCAGCAACTACCAAAGGGGTTGTCTTGGTCCATGATGGTGCTAGACCTTTCATTGACGTTCATCTTATTCATCAGTTGGTAGTAGCAGCAGATGAGCATGGCTCAGCGGTAGCAGCGGTTCCTGTAAAGGATACAATCAAGAGAGTTCAACAGAACGAAGTGGTTGAGACTGTGGATCGATCAAGCTTGTGGGCAATTCAAACCCCACAAGCTTTTCGTATGTCTATTCTTAAAAGGGCGCATGAGCATGCTCTTGAAATAAATTTTCTTGGAACAGATGAAGCAAGTCTAGTGGAGAAATTGCATTATCCAGTAAAGATTGTTGAAGGAAGTTATGATAATATTAAGCTGACTACGAAAGAAGATCTCTATTTTGCAGAGGCAATTATGAAAAAGACTGGGCGTTGATGAAGGCTTGAGCCTATTGAGGTGATGGCTATGGATGAAAGGTGATAAAGGATGTTTCGAATAGGGCAAGGCTTTGATGTACATCAATTAACAGAGGGAAGGCCGTTAATTATTGGAGGAATTGAAATTCATCATGAAAAAGGGCTGCTTGGACACTCGGATGCAGATGTGCTTTTACATACGATAACAGACGCATGCTTAGGAGCAGTTGGAGAAGGGGATATCGGAAGGCATTTTCCGGATACTGATCCAGCATTTAAGGACGCTGATTCGGCAAAGCTTCTCGTGCATATTTGGCAAATGATTAAGGAAAAGGGGTATTCGTTGGTGAATGCAGATTGTACGATTATTGCCCAAAAACCAAAAATGGCCCCTTACATAGAACAAATGAAAGTAAGAATCGCAGAGTTGTTAGAGTGTGACCCTGGGCAAATTAATGTGAAGGCCACAACGACAGAAAAGCTTGGCTTTACTGGCAGGGGGGAAGGAATTGCTGCACAAGCTGTTGTATTATTGCAGAAAGTGAAATGATTTTCGTGTTACAATGAGGAGACATGAATTCATATAGGAGGAACATTATGTCAAACGATATTCGAGTTCGTTATGCACCAAGTCCAACGGGACATTTGCATATTGGAAATGCACGGACTGCTTTATTTAACTATTTATTTGCCCGCAATCAAGGCGGAAAGTTTATTATTCGTATAGAAGATACGGATAAAAAGCGCAATATAGCTGGAGGAGAAGAAAGTCAGCTAAAGTACTTAAAGTGGCTTGGCATTGAATGGGATGAGAGCATAGATATAGATGGTGGCTATGGTCCTTATCGTCAGTCTGAAAGAAATGAAATATATGCCAAATACTACCAGGAGCTTCTTGATAACGGTCTAGCTTATAAATGCTATTGTACGGAAGAGGAATTAGAAGCGGAAAGAGAAGCGCAAAGCGATTCTAAGCAAATTGCTGGTTATTCTGGTCGGTGCCGTCATTTAACAGAAGAACAAAAAGATCAATTTGAAAAAGAAGGTAGACAACCGAGCATTCGTTTCCGTGTACCAGAAGGACGAGTATATGCTTTTGATGATATGGTGAAAGGGAATGTATCTTTTGACTCCGATGGGGTTGGAGGAGATTTTGTTATCGTCAAAAAGGATGGCACGCCAACTTATAACTTTGCTGTTGCGGTCGATGATTATTTAATGAACATCACCCATGTTTTACGTGGGGATGATCATATTTCCAATACACCTAAACAATTGATGATTTATGAAGCTTTAAATTGGCAAGCTCCTGTTTTTGGACATATGACGCTCATCGTTAATGAAAATCGCAAAAAGCTAAGCAAACGCGATGAGTCGATCATTCAATTTATTGAGCAATACGAGGAGCTGGGATATCTTCCGGAAGCGTTATTCAACTTTATTGCATTGCTTGGTTGGTCTCCGGCTGGTGAAGAGGAAGTCTACTCCAAGGATGAATTAATTAAAATTTTTGATGCTGAAAGATTGTCTAAATCACCGGCATTGTTTGATAAGCAAAAGTTGGCTTGGATGAATAATCAATATATGAAAAAGCTAGAAATTGATAAGCTCGTAGAGATTTCATTGCCTCATCTGATTAAAGCGGGTCGAGTGAGTGAAAATATGACCGAAGCAGACAGGCAATGGGCTTATGATTTAATTGCTCTTTATCAGGAACAAATGAGCTATGGTGCAGAGATTGTCGAGCTCTCTGAGTTATTCTTTAAGGATGAAGTAATTAGAGACGATGAAGCCGAAGCTGTATTGGCTGATGAAGATGTTCCGGCTGTATTGGCTGCCTTTTTACAAGAAATCGAGCAGGCAGATGAATTGACTGCAGAGGGGATTAAAGCTTCTATTAAAGCCGTTCAGAAAAGCACAGGTCAAAAAGGAAAGAAATTATTTATGCCTATCCGTGTTGCTACAACAGGGCAAACTCATGGACCGGACTTACCAAAAGCGATAGCTTTATTAGGACAAAAGAAAGTTATAAGTCGATTAAAGCAGCTTTTATAATTCGATAATTGATTAATTTCTTTCGCTAGTGGGAATCTACTAGTTAACAGTTTTGGGAAAATGTAATATAGTATAAGTAAAATTACAGAATCAATGTTTAAATACAGGGAAAATGTAGATGAGGAAAAGTAGGAAATTGAAGCTTTCAAGAGAGAACCAAGGAAAAATCGGTGTAATGATTTTTTCAGCTGAGATTGGTTTAAAGCCCCTCTTTTTCTGAAATGCGCCTCTGAGTCTCATTTCGAAAGGGTTTGTCCTTAGTAGACTTTGAGCGGGTTGCGACCGTTAAATGCTTAAAAGTTGAGGTTGAGCTTTCGGCCTAAACAGAGTGGAACCGCGCGAAAATGCGTCTCTGTCTTATAGACAGGGGCGCATTTTTTATTGTCTGCGATTTTTTTGACGATGAAAAGCGCACAAAACAAATTTTTGGTTTATGCACAATATGGTTTAATATCGCGTTAATCTAAATGCTGTTAGACTTGAAAGGGGGAAGAGAGAATGTTTAAGATGTTGAAGGAGGATATTGAGGTTGTCTTTGATCAAGATCCAGCTGCAAGGACTTATCTTGAAGTTATTTTAACTTACTCCGGGTTGCATGCGATTTGGAGTCATCGCATAGCGCACGCCTTTTATAAAAGAAAACTTTATTTTATTGCACGCGTCATTTCGCAAATTAGCCGTTTTTTTACGGGAATTGAAATTCACCCTGGTGCAAAAATAGGCCGCCGCTTTTTCATTGATCACGGCATGGGGGTCGTTATAGGAGAGACATGTGAGATTGGCGACAACGTTACCGTGTTTCAAGGTGTCACGCTAGGCGGTACAGGGAAGGAAAAGGGAAAGCGTCACCCTACTATTAAAGATAATGCTTTAATCGCCACAGGAGCTAAAGTACTAGGTTCGATTACAGTGGGGGAAAATTCTAAAATAGGTGCTGGCTCTGTCGTGTTGAAGGAGGTTCCCCCGAATTCTACGGTAGTGGGGATTCCGGGTAAAGTCGTGATCCAAGATGGGGTAAAGCTCAACAAAGATTTAAATCATTCGGATCTTCCCGACCCTGTTGCAGATCGATTTAAAATGTTAGAAGAAAAAATGAAGCAATTGCAGAAGGAAATAGATGAGTTACAGCGAGAAAGGAGCATGTAGAATGACAATTAAAGTTTATAATACCCTCACAAGGAAAAAAGAAGATTTTATTCCTTTAGAAGAGGGAAAGGTGAAAATGTATGTGTGCGGACCGACTGTATACAATTATATTCATATTGGAAATGCGCGTCCGGCAATCGTATTCGATACTGTTAGAAGGTATTTTCAATTTCGCGGTTTTGACGTGAAATTCATTTCCAATTTTACAGATGTTGATGATAAGCTCATTCGAGTAGCTAATGAATTAGGAGAAGAGGTTCCTGATATCGCTAATCGCTTTATTGCGGCTTACCATGAAGATGTCCATGCTTTAGGATGCAAAGAGGCAGATGTTCATCCACGTGTGACAGAAAATATGGATATCATTATTGATTTTATAAGCATGTTAATGGCAAAAGGTTATGCTTATGAATCAGATGGAGATGTTTATTATCATACACGAAAGTTCAAGGAATATGGGAAGCTTTCCCACCAATCAATTGATGAGCTTCGAGTGGGTGCGCGTATAGCGGTTGGAGAAAAAAAGCAAGATGCGCTTGACTTTGTTCTTTGGAAAGCAGCGAAGCCGGGGGAAATTTCTTGGGAAAGTCCTTGGGGAAAAGGAAGACCTGGATGGCATATTGAATGCTCGGCAATGGCAAGAAAATATTTAGGAGATACCATTGATATTCATGCTGGGGGACAGGACTTGGCTTTTCCGCACCATGAAAATGAAATAGCGCAATCTGAGGCGCTAACAGAAAAAGCATTTGCCCGATACTGGATGCATAATGGCTATATTAATATTGATAATGAAAAGATGTCTAAATCATTAGGGAATTTTGTCCTTGTTCATGACATTATTAAGAGACATGACCCGCAGGTTCTGCGCTTCTTTATGCTTTCTGTTCATTATCGGAATCCGATCAATTATTCAGAGGAACTGCTCGTTAATACTGAGTCAGCGTTAGAGCGAATTAAAACATCTTATCAGAATTTGAAGCATCGCCAAGCGGTGAGTGCTGAATTAACGGATCAAAATCAAAGTTGGCTTAAGCAAATACAAGAATTGCACTCCCAATTTATTGGGGCGATGGATGATGATTTTAACACGGCAAATGCCATTTCTGTTTTGTTTGAATTAGCTAAGCTGGCAAATTTATACCTTATGGAAAAGAATACGTCTGCTGAAGTAATCGCTGCTCTTATGAATGAATTTAAAGAGTTGTTCGACGTATTAGGGCTAAAGCTTGAAGATGATGTCCTGTTGGACGAAGAAATTGAAGCATTGATTGAGAAACGGATTCAAGCTCGGAAGGATCGGGATTTTCAATTAGCAGATGAGATTCGCGATCAGCTTAAAGATATGAAAATTATTCTAGAAGATACTCCACAAGGTACTCGTTGGAAAAGAGGCTAACAGATGCTCCCATATGAAAGCAACTTAGAAGTGAAACAATTAAATAGTTTAGCATTAGCGTACATGGGTGATGCTGTATTTGAGGTTTATGTACGTGAACATCTTATCCAAAATGGACGGGTTAAGCCGCATCACCTTCATAAAGAGGCGACAAAATACGTGTCAGCAAAAGCGCAGGCAAAAATAATTCGCTATTTTCTTGAGCAAAAGCTTTTAACGGAAGAAGAGACTGCTGTAGTGATGAGAGGGAGAAATGCAAAGTCAGGAACCGTGCCGAAAAATACGGATGTGCAAACGTATCGGTACGGTACTGCCTTTGAGGCGTTGATCGGCTACTTGTATTTATTAAAAAAAGAAGAGCGGTTAGATGAAGTTGTTCTGCAGTCATTTGCCGTTGTTGATGGCCAGAAAGGAGGAGCCTAGGTGAGTCAAGATTATATTATTGGAAAAAACCCTGTTATTGAGGCGTTAAAATCGGAGCGGGATGTGAATAAAGTATTAATTGCAGAGGGTTCTCAAAAAGGGCAAATGCAACAAGTGATCGGCTTGGCTAAGGAACGGAATGTGATGGTGCAGTTTGTACCGAAGAAAAAAATTGATGGCTTGGTTGAAGGGAATCATCAAGGCGTCATTGCTCAGGTTGCTGCCTATCAGTATGCAGAGCTGGATGATTTGTTTTCCCGTGCTGAGAAAAGGAGTGAAGTTCCATTCTTTCTCCTCCTTGATGAAATTGAAGATCCGCATAATTTAGGTTCAATTATGAGAACAGCCGATGCGGTGGGCGCCCATGGCATTATCATTCCAAAAAGAAGAGCAGTTGGATTGACGGCGACGGTAGCAAAGGCGTCGACTGGAGCGATTGAATATATTCCAGTCGTAAGAGTGACGAATATGTCAAGAACGATTGATGAACTGAAAGAACGCGGAGTTTGGATTGCGGGTACGGATGCAAAGGGTAAGGAGGATTTCCGCGAGTTTGACGGCACGCTACCGCTCGGTCTAGTAATTGGAAGCGAAGGAAAAGGCATGGGTCGTTTAATTAGGGATAAATGTGATTTTCTCATCCGTTTGCCGATGAAAGGGAAGGTAACATCATTAAATGCTTCCGTAGCGGCTGCGCTTCTTATGTATGAAGTATATCGAAAACGTTACCCGCTTGGGTGAAAAACATGGACATCCTGATTGTAGATGGCTATAACATAATCGGTGATTGGCCTGAACTAAAAGAGTTAAAAAATAAAGATTTGGCTGCAGCTCGCGATCGCTTAGTCGAAAAAATGGCAGAATATCAAGCGTATTCTGGGTTTCGAGTAATTGTTGTATTTGATGCCCAGTATGTCAAAGGAACAGAAAGAAAATACCGCAATTTTAAAGTGGATGTGATTTTTACACGGACTAACGAGACGGCAGATGAGAGGATTGAAAAGTTAGCTATTTCTTTGAATAATCGCAAGACGCAAATACATGTAGCGACTTCGGATTATACGGAACAATGGGCTATTTTTGGGCAAGGTGCTCTACGTAAATCTGCAAGAGAACTTTTGATTGAAATGGAATCGATTGAGCGAAAAATTGAAAAAAAAGTTAAAAAAATCCAAGAAAAGGGCCCGAATTCCAAGATACCGCTTACGAAGGAAGTGGCAGAAATTTTCGAAAAATGGCGGAGAGGCGAGAGATGACAGGTTGACGGGGTAAAAAAAGCTACTGTATAATATTGCTAACTAGCTTGTACGGTCGGGGGGATCCTAGTGAGTACTGACTACGGAACAAAAGAAAACGAAAGCTTTATTAATTATGTTCAGCTTGAAGACGAAGAGCTGGTGGAGTTGGTTCATCAAGGTGCAGGAGAGGCCTTGGATTTCCTCATTCACAAGTATCGTAATTTTGTACGGGCAAAAGCTAGGTCCTATTTTTTAATTGGTGCAGACAAGGAAGATATTGTTCAAGAAGGCATGATTGGTTTGTATAAAGCTATACGTGATTTCAAAGAGGACAAGCTTACTTCTTTTAAAGCGTTTGCAGAGCTCTGCATTACGAGACAGATTATAACGGCGATCAAAACGGCAACAAGGCAAAAGCATATTCCGCTAAACTCTTATGTCTCATTGGACAAGCCGATCTATGATGAAGAATCGGATCGTACGTTAATGGACGTGATTTCTGGTGCGAAAGTCATGGACCCTGAAGAACTTATTATCAATCAGGAAGAATTTGACCATATCGAGATTAAAATGTCTGAGCTCCTAAGTGATTTAGAGCGTAAAGTATTAGCGTTATATTTAGATGGACAATCCTATCAGGAGATTTCAGAAGAATTAAATCGGCATGTGAAATCAATTGATAATGCTCTTCAACGTGTCAAAAGAAAGCTAGAAAGATATCTAGAGGTGCGGGAGCTTACTTTGTGAAATCGTGTCCGTGAAGCTCCTCGGTGTTTGCTTTTATTACATATTGACAGTGTATCTTGTCCGTGATACAGTTTTAGAGATATAAAAGTAGGTGGCAAAATGACAAAGAAGGTTGCTCTTGCCTGTTCTCATTGTGGTACTAGAAATTATTCAACTGCAAGTAAAAAAGAAGCAGAGCGTCTAGAATTAAAGAAATTTTGCAATACGTGCAATGCTCATACACTTCATCGTGAAACGAAATAACTGAAATTTAATATAGATTTTTTTCTAATGGTACGTATGGTTTATCATGGAGCATTGGTCATTATTTATTCTTCTTAGAACAGCAATTCCTTAAAAAGTTGGAGGTCTACTCATGCAACGCATCGTAAATTTTTTCAAAGATGTCGGCCGTGAAATGGGAAAAGTTAGTTGGCCTAAAAGGAAAGAGCTAACGAGCTATACTATTACGGTTTTAGTTACGGTTATTTTCTTTACCATTTTCTTTGCAGTAGTCGATTTGGGGATTTCTGAATTGATTCGTTTAATTCCTTGAATAACCCCCATGACTTAATGGTATAATGGAAAGGTGATAGGAATTTTTTTAAAGCCCGGTGACGGGTTTTTTAATTTGCAAAAAAATGACAGATGTGAAGTTTTGAGATTTAAAAATGCTAGTTTTTGCAGTGCTTGTATTTAGGCTTACTAGATTTAACAGGGGTTAGTGCCTTTGGAGAATGTGCTTGTAGCGGTACAGGCTCGTCGAGGAGAATTTGATTTGTGTAGGGAGGGAAGGACGTAGTGTCCTGACAAATGGAAAAGAATTGGTATGTGGTTCATACTTACTCAGGCTATGAGAACAAGGTTAAAACAAACCTTGAGAAGCGTGTTGAAACGATGGGAATGCAAGATAAGATTTTCCGTGTGATTGTGCCGGAGGAAGAAGAAACGGATATTAAAAATGGCAAGAAAAAAACAGTAAAGCGCAAAGTGTTTCCCGGTTATGTATTAGTGGAATTGATCATGACGGATGATTCTTGGTATGTTGTTCGCAACACACCAGGAGTAACCGGATTTGTTGGTTCTGCTGGCTCTGGATCCAAGCCGACACCGCTTTTGCAAGAGGAAATTAATTCTATCTTGAAGACGTTAGGTGTGGAAGAGAAAAGAATCGATATTGATTTCGAAATTGGGGAAACAGTCCGTGTTAAAGAGGGTCCATTTGCTAACTTTACAGGCTCAATTGAAGAGATTGATAAAGATAAAGCGAAGTTGAGAGTTCTTGTAAATATGTTTGGTCGTGATACACCAGTTGAACTGGAATTCACACAAATTGACAAATTATAAGTTGTCAATGTAAAACTAGCTACATGTTCGCCTGTAAATAGACTAAGTAAGCAGATTTTGGACAGGCGGTTGACCTGCTTATGTTTGAAAGGGGAACATGACCTCCCCTTTTATTTCTTTTTCGAAAAAACTTGAAATCGAGTTTGAAAAGTGTTAATATTTCATAGGTCAGTATGTCTCGAGAAAGAGACGGAATATTGCCGAGTTCTTTATTTGTGAATATAAAGACAACTAGTTGAGTGGGAGGGTTTATTTTATTCGTAAAATCACCCTATTACCACATCACGGACTTTAAGGAGGTGTGTCTCGTGGCTAAAAAAGTAATTAAGGTAGTAAAATTGCAAATCCCTGCAGCTAAAGCGAATCCAGCACCACCAGTTGGACCGGCACTAGGTCAAGCAGGTGTTAATATCATGGGATTCTGTAAAGAGTTTAACGCTCGTACAGCTGAACAAGCTGGTTTAATCATACCTGTTGAAATTACGGTGTTTGAAGACCGTTCATTTACATTTATTACGAAAACTCCGCCTGCTGCCGTTCTTCTTAAGAAAGCAGCTGGAATCGAGTCTGGTTCTGGTGAACCGAACCGTAATAAGGTAGCAACAGTTAAGCGTGATAAAGTACGCGAGATTGCTGAATCAAAAATGCCTGATTTAAATGCAGCTAGCGTTGAAGCAGCTATGCGCATGGTTGAAGGTACTGCACGCAGCATGGGTATCGTTATCGAAGACTAATTCATGCTTAGTTTAAGGTTGATTAAATGGGGTTGCGACGTTGAATTTGGTTTCACTCGCAACCTTTGTTCTGTCAAAAGTGCTTTGCGCTTTTTTGATGACTAGCTCCAGATCCTATGGGTTCGAGGTTATAAGCCAATCCGTCAAGGAGGTTAAAGAACAACCTCCATGTCGGCTCGTCTTATACTTGTCGCCCATGAACAAGGCTCTTGCGCTTTTCGTTTTGTCTAGCTGTGGCGCCTAGCCCCTCGAGTGGAAAATTGAAAAGCATTTTCCCTTGGTCACAAGTCAATCCGTAATGAAGGTTAAAGAACAACCTTCTTTCCGGCTCGTCTTGTGCTTGTCGGGGCTGGTCAAGGCGCCTCGCTTTTCGCAGTGGGAGGTTATTCCGCTAAAACCACATTTCAAGGAGGAAATAAAATGACTAAAAAAGGTAAGAAGTATTTAGAAGCTACAAAGCTTGTAGATCGTCTAAAAGCTTATCCTGTAGAAGAAGCAATTGATCTTGCAAAGAAAACAAATTTTGCTAAATTTGATGCAACTGTTGAAGCGGCTTTTCGTTTAGGGGTTGATCCTAAGAAAGCCGACCAGCAAATCCGTGGAGCTGTTGTTCTTCCAAACGGAACCGGTAAAACTCAACGTGTATTAGTTTTTGCTAAAGGCGAAAAAATGAAAGAAGCAGAAGCTGCTGGTGCAGATTATGTAGGAGATGCAGAGTATATCAACAAAATCAACCAAGGTTGGTTCGAGTTTGATGTTATCGTGGCTACTCCAGATATGATGGGTGAAGTTGGTAAGCTTGGTCGTGTATTAGGACCTAAAGGTTTAATGCCAAATCCTAAAACTGGTACCGTTACTTTTGATGTAACGAAAGCAGTTAATGAAATCAAAGCTGGTAAAGTAGAATACCGTGTTGATAAATCTGGTAACGTTCATGTGCCAATTGGAAAAGCTTCATTTGAAAATGAAAAATTAGTTGAAAACTTCAACACAATTTTCGATACATTGATGAAGGCGAAGCCAGCGGCAGCAAAAGGAACGTACATGAAAAATGTAACAGTTACGACAACAATGGGACCGGGAGTTAAGGTTGATCCTTCTTCTGTTGCAAAATAATTAAAATATAAATTGACAATCAGGATTGTATTTTATATAATAAATTCTGTTGTGAAAAATAAATAACATTTGTACCGCAGACAGTAGGGGCCTTTCGGCTTAAATTTTCCCTACCGAGGTCATACGATAGATGAATGAATTAGTTGTACTGCGACTATTGTATACTTCCTCCATGTCTGTTTGATGTGGAGGTTTTTATTTTATTTAGCCGGATTTGACCTCGGGCTGAATAAAATAAAGTCTCCGGCGGATGCCTTCTTACCTGAGTGGGCGCAAAACCGCCAAGGCGCATTTGAATCGGTATAAGTGTAGAAATCTACAGGAGGTGTAAAGATGGGCAACGCTATCGAACAAAAGCAAACAATCGTTGACGAAATTGCTGGTAAATTAAAATCAAGTGTTTCAACAGTTGTTGTTGATTACCGTGGTTTAAACGTTGCAGAAGTAACTGAACTTCGTAAACAGCTTCGTGAAGCTGGAATCGAATTCAAAGTGTACAAAAACACTTTAACTCGCCGTGCTGCAGAAGCTACTGAACTTACTGGATTGAATGAGGTTCTTACAGGACCAAACGCAATTGCGTTCAGTACAGAAGATGTAGTTGCACCAGCGAAAATTCTTAATGAATTTGCGAAAAAGCACGAGGCTCTTGAAATTAAAGCAGGTGTTATCGAAGGAAATGTAGCAACAGTTGATGACATTAAAGCTCTTGCAGATCTACCATCCCGCGAAGGCTTACTTTCTATGTTACTCAGCGTGCTTCAAGCACCTATCCGCAACCTTGCTCTTGCTACAAAAGCTGTGGCAGATCAAAAAGAAGAACAAGGCGCATAAATCAGAAATTTTGATTGGGTTTTAAAAATAAACGAAAACATTCCAAGGAGGAAATTAAATCATGACTAAAGAACAAATCATTGAAGCAGTTAAAAACATGACTGTTTTAGAATTAAATGACCTAGTAAAAGCTATTGAAGAAGAATTTGGCGTAACTGCTGCTGCTCCTGTAGCCGTTATGGGTGGAGCTGCTGCTGGCGGTGCTGCTGAAGAAAAAACTGAATTTGATGTTGTTCTTGCTTCTGCAGGAGATCAAAAAATCAAAGTTATCAAGGTTGTTCGTGAAATCACAGGTCTTGGACTTAAAGAAGCAAAAGAACTTGTTGATAACACTCCAAAACCACTTAAAGAAGGAGCTTCTAAAGAGGAAGCTGAAGAAATCAAAGCTAAGCTTGAAGAAGTTGGAGCTGGCGTAGAGGTTAAGTAATTTCGTTCATGAATAAAAAGCTCGCTAATACAGCGGGCTTTTTTGTGTTTCAGTATAAAGTTTTTTATAATGCATGTAGAAAGAGGTGGAACGATGTCTGAACATTATTATTCACGGGAACAGAGGGTTGAGAGTAATCCGAAGCATTGGAACTTTACTTTACGAGGGTGCGATCTGAAATTTAAGACGGATAATGGTGTTTTTTCAAAAGGAGAGGTCGATTTTGGGTCAAGGCTATTGGTGGAATCGTTTCGTTTGCCGGAAATAGCGGGCGATCTTTTGGATGTTGGCTGCGGCTATGGTCCGATCGGATTGGCTTTGGCGAAAGATACAGGACGTCATGTCCATATGGTCGATGTCAACGAAAGAGCTTTATCCTTGGCGAAGGAGAATGCTGAAATAAATGGCATATCGAAGGTATCGATCTATGAAAGTGACTGTCTCACAAATGTCAAGCAGCAACAATTTGCTGCGATCTTAACGAATCCGCCTATTCGCGCTGGTAAAAAAATCGTTCATCAAATTTTTGAACAAAGCTTTTCTTATTTGAAGGATGGGGGAGAACTTTGGGTTGTCATTCAAAAAAAGCAAGGAGCTCCTTCTGCAATTGAAAAAATAAGCGCGCTTTTTGGTGATGTAGAAACGGTTGAAAAGAAAAAAGGTTATTTTATTTTACGTGCAAAAAAATATTTGACTTGACATTTTCACTATGATAATATTATACAATGCCAACATAATATAAACTGGTGTAATTACTAATTTCAACGAAAATTGTATAAAGTTGGTTTAGTAAGGAAAAACTAACAAAATAATAGTTCGTAATGTGAAAAATGTGGTTTTTGAGAATAAAACCCTTTTTCTTTTTTGTCTTATAAGATAAGGCCTTTTGGATTGTTTTAGCCAATCAAGGCGCCTTTATTCTATAAGACAGCAATAGATGCACTATAACGCTTGATTTGAGGGGTGAATCAGTTGACAGGTCAACTAGTTCAGTATGGACGACACCGTAGGCGGAGAAGTTACGCACGAATCAGTGAAGTATTAGAATTACCAAATCTTATTGAAATCCAAACCTCTTCTTATCAATGGTTTTTGGATGAAGGATTGCGTGAGATGTTTCAGGATATTTCACCGATCGAGGACTTCACTGGTAATCTGTCTCTTGAGTTTATTGATTACAGCCTTGGCGAACCAAAGTATTCCGTTGAGGAATCGAAGGAACGAGATGTTACATATTCAGCGCCATTGCGAGTAAAAGTTCGTCTTGTCAATAAAGAGACGGGCGAGGTGAAGGATCAGGATGTCTTCATGGGAGATTTTCCTTTGATGACAGAAACCGGAACCTTTGTTATTAACGGGGCGGAACGGGTTATCGTTTCGCAATTAGTACGCTCTCCAAGTGTGTACTATAGCGGAAAAGTTGATAAAAATGGTAAAAGAGGTTTCGCTGCCACTGTAATTCCGAACCGTGGTGCTTGGTTAGAGTATGAAACTGATGCCAAAGATGTGGTTTACGTAAGGATAGATCGTACGAGGAAATTACCTGTTACGGTTCTTTTGCGTGCACTTGGGTTTGGTTCTGATCAAGAGATTCTTGATTTAATCGGAGAGAACGAATACATTCGTAATACTCTCGAAAAAGACAACACAGAAGGCACAGATAAAGCGTTATTGGAAATTTATGAGCGTCTACGTCCAGGTGAACCACCGACCGTAGAGAACGCGAAAAGCTTATTGGTTTCTCGATTTTTTGATCCGAAGCGCTACGATTTAGCGAATGTAGGGCGTTATAAGATTAATAAGAAACTTCACATAAAGAATCGTTTATTTAATCAGCGTTTAGCAGAAACACTTGTCGATCCTGAAACAGGCGAAATCATTGCTGAAAAAGGAGCGCTGCTTGATCGACGTACGTTAGATCGTATTATTCCACATTTAGAGAAAAATATTGGATTCAAAACGATCACTCCTGTTGGTGGTGTCGTTGAGAACGATGTTTTACTTCAATCAATTAAAATATATGCTCCAAATGAAGATGGAGAGAAAGTTATTAATGTTATTGGAAATGCCTATGTAGAAGAAGCTGTCAAGAACATTTCTCCGGCAGATATCATTGCTTCTATTAGTTATTTCTTTAACTTGCTCTATGGAGTAGGGGACACAGATGATATCGATCATTTAGGAAATCGTCGTCTTCGTTCAGTTGGCGAGCTTTTACAAAACCAGTTCCGCATCGGGTTGTCTCGTATGGAACGTGTGGTTCGTGAAAGAATGTCGATTCAAGATACGAATACGATTACTCCACAACAATTGATCAATATTCGTCCAGTGATCGCTTCTATTAAAGAATTCTTTGGAAGCTCACAGTTGTCTCAATTTATGGATCAGACGAATCCATTAGCGGAGCTTACGCATAAGCGTCGTCTATCTGCATTAGGACCAGGTGGTTTAACGCGCGAACGGGCAGGGATGGAAGTGCGTGACGTTCACTATTCCCACTATGGCCGTATGTGTCCGATTGAAACACCTGAAGGGCCAAACATCGGCTTGATCAACTCTTTATCTTCCTATGCAAAGGTGAACCGCTTTGGTTTCATTGAAACTCCTTACCGTCGCGTTGATCCTGAAACAGGAAAAGTAACGAATCAAATTGATTACTTAACTGCTGATGAAGAAGATAACTACGTTGTAGCCCAAGCGAATGCGCGTTTAGCTGAAGATGGCTCTTTCTTAGATGAAGATATTATTTCACGTTTTCGCGGAGAAAATACAGTTGTAAAAAGAGAACGTATTGATTATATGGATGTTTCTCCTAAACAGGTAGTATCTGCTGCAACTGCATGTATCCCGTTCTTGGAAAACGATGATTCGAACCGTGCCTTGATGGGTGCGAACATGCAGCGACAAGCGGTACCACTTATGCAACCAGAGGCACCGCGTGTAGGTACAGGGATGGAGTATGTCTCCGGTAAAGATTCTGGAGCTGCTGTTATCTGTAAGCACGAAGGTATTGTTGAGCATGTGGAAGCAAGAGAAGTATGGGTTCGTCGCATGACTGTCGTAGATGGTCAAGAAGTGAAAGGGAACCTTGATAAATACCGGATGTTGAAGTTTGTCCGTTCTAACCAAGGTACTTGTTACAACCAGCGTCCAATCGTCGCTGTTGGCGATCGTGTGACAAAAGGAGAAATTCTTGCAGATGGACCTTCGATGGAACTTGGAGAACTTGCGCTTGGACGAAATGTATTAGTTGCATTCATGACATGGGATGGTTATAACTATGAGGATGCCATTATCATGAGTGAACGTCTTGTTAAAGATGATGTTTATACTTCAATTCATATTGAAGAGTATGAATCAGAATCCCGCGATACAAAATTAGGACCAGAGGAAATCACTCGTGATATTCCAAACGTTGGGGAAGATGCGCTAAGAAATCTTGATGAGCGTGGGATTATTCGCATCGGTGCGGAAGTAAAGGACGGGGATTTGCTAGTCGGTAAAGTAACCCCTAAAGGAGTAACAGAGCTTACTGCGGAAGAACGTTTATTACATGCGATTTTCGGTGAGAAGGCTCGTGAAGTTCGTGATACATCGCTTCGTGTACCACATGGTGGCGGAGGGATTGTTCATGACGTAAAAGTCTTCAACCGTGAAGATGGTGATGAACTTCCTCCAGGTGTGAACCAGTTAGTTCGTGTTTATATCGTTCAAAAACGGAAAATTCACGAAGGAGATAAAATGGCCGGACGTCACGGTAACAAAGGGGTTATCTCTCGTATTTTACCAGAAGAGGATATGCCGTATTTACCGGATGGAACGCCAGTTGATATTATGTTAAACCCACTAGGGGTTCCTTCTCGAATGAACATCGGTCAGGTGTTAGAGCTTCATTTAGGTATGGCTGCGAGACAGCTAGGCATTCATGTAGCTTCACCGGTATTCGACGGTGCAACTGAGGAAGATGTGTGGTCCACGATAGAAGAAGCAGGAATGGATCGCGACGCAAAAACAATCCTTTATGATGGCCGGTCTGGTGAGCCGTTCGATAATCGCGTTTCTGTCGGGGTTATGTACATGATTAAGCTTGCTCACATGGTTGACGATAAGCTCCATGCTCGTTCAACAGGTCCTTATTCACTTGTTACTCAGCAGCCACTTGGTGGTAAAGCTCAGTTCGGTGGACAAAGATTTGGAGAAATGGAAGTTTGGGCATTAGAGGCCTATGGTGCGGCTTATACCCTACAAGAAATTTTAACCGTAAAATCCGATGACGTCGTTGGTCGTGTGAAAACATACGAAGCGATCGTCAAAGGTGAAAATGTCCCTGAACCAGGTGTCCCTGAATCATTCCGCGTATTGATGAAAGAACTTCAAAGCTTAGGGATGGATGTTAAAATCCTTTCTGGCGATGAAAAGGAAATTGAAATGCGCGATTTAGAGGATGATGAAGAGGGGCAAGTAGAATCATTAACCGTCGCTCCTGTCAGTGAGGAAATAGAATCCGAAAAAGTTGGGATACAAGAATAACTTACACTGTACGAGTTCATGAAATCATGCGCAGTTTCTCTCTGTTGTTACGGGGGGAAACTGCGGAAAATTGTAATCATAGATTAGCAAAAAGGGTAAAACCTGTAGATCAAAAGGGAGGTAGGCCCCTTGCTGGATGTCAATAATTTTGAGTATATGAAGATCGGTCTAGCTTCACCCGACAAAATTCGCTCTTGGTCATTTGGTGAAGTGAAAAAACCAGAAACAATTAACTATCGTACATTAAAACCAGAAAAAGATGGTCTTTTCTGCGAACGTATTTTTGGACCACAAAAGGACTGGGAATGCCATTGCGGAAAATACAAACGTGTTCGTTATAAAGGCGTTGTTTGTGACCGCTGTGGTGTTGAAGTTACCAGAGCTAAGGTTCGTCGTGAGCGTATGGGACATATTGAATTAGCTGCTCCTGTCTCACATATTTGGTATTTCAAAGGAATCCCAAGCAGAATGGGATTAATTTTAGATATGTCTCCACGTGCTTTAGAAGAAGTCATTTATTTTGCTTCGTATGTGGTTACTGAACCAGGTGACACACCGCTAGAAAAGAAACAACTTTTATCTGAGAAAGAATACCGTGCATATCGTGATAAATACGGTAATAAATTTCAAGCTTCTATGGGTGCAGAATCGATTAAAAAGCTTTTGACTGATATCGATCTCGATAAAGAAGTTGATTTCTTAAAAGAAGAATTAAAAACAGCTCAAGGTCAACGTCGTACAAGAGCGATTAAACGACTTGAAGTGTTAGAAGCATTCCGTAATTCAGGAAATGAGCCATCTTGGATGATTTTAGATGTGCTTCCAGTTATTCCACCGGAGCTTCGCCCGATGGTTCAATTGGATGGGGGACGTTTTGCGACATCCGATTTAAATGATCTATATCGTCGAGTGATTAACCGCAATAACCGCCTAAAGCGGCTATTAGATTTAGGAGCACCAAGCATCATCGTACAAAACGAAAAACGTATGCTTCAAGAAGCTGTCGATGCATTAATTGATAACGGTCGTCGTGGGCGCCCAGTTACTGGACCTGGTAATCGTCCGTTAAAATCTCTTTCACATATGCTTAAAGGGAAACAAGGACGCTTCCGTCAAAACCTTCTTGGTAAGCGTGTTGACTATTCAGGACGTTCCGTTATCGTAGTTGGACCGAACCTAAAGATGTATCAATGCGGATTACCGAAGGAAATGGCGATTGAACTATTTAAGCCTTTCGTAATGAAGGAGCTTGTTGAAAAAGGATTAGCTCATAATATCAAATCGGCAAAGCGTAAAATCGAGCGTTTATCTCCTGAGATTTGGGATGTGCTTGAAGATGTCATTAAGGAGCATCCGGTTCTTTTAAACCGCGCCCCTACTCTACACAGACTTGGGATTCAGGCCTTTGAACCAACTCTTGTAGAAGGTCGTGCTATTCGCCTTCACCCACTTGTATGTACAGCATACAATGCGGACTTTGATGGTGACCAAATGGCAGTACACGTTCCGTTATCTGCTGAAGCACAAGCAGAAGCAAGACTTCTTATGCTTGCAGCACAAAACATTCTCAACCCTAAGGATGGGAAGCCGGTTGTTACTCCATCGCAGGATATGGTCCTTGGTAACTATTACCTTACACTAGAACGTGAGAATGCTGTTGGCGAAGGAATGGTCTTTAAGGATACAAATGAAGCATTAATTGCTTACCAAAACGGTTATGTTCATCTGCATACTCGTGTAGCTGTTCATGCAGGATCTTTAAATAACGAAACATTTACAGAAGAACAAAATAATATGCTTCTTATTACAACAGTAGGTAAACTGATTTTTAATGAGATTTTACCAGAATCATTCCCTTACATTAATGAACCTACAAAAAGTAATTTAGAAGAGGAAACTCCGAAGAAATACTTTGTAGAAAAGGGTGCGGATGTAAAAGAAATCATTAAAAGCTTACCGTTGGTAGACCCATTCAAGAAGAAAATTCTTGGGAATATCATTGCTGAAGTATTTAAGCGATTCAAAATTACTGAAACCTCTAAAATGCTTGACCGCATGAAGAATCTTGGTTTCAAATATTCTACAAAAGCTGGTATCACAGTTGGTGTAGCAGATATCGTTGTATTGAAAGAAAAGCAAGAAATTATCGAAGAAGCACAAAGCAAAGTAGATAACGTGATGAAGCAATTCAGACGTGGATTAATCACGGAAGATGAGCGCTACGATCGGGTAATCTCTATTTGGAGTGCAGCGAAAGATAATATACAAGCAAAACTGATGAAATCATTAGAGAAGACAAATCCAATCTTTATGATGAGTGACTCAGGTGCCCGTGGTAACGCATCAAACTTCACCCAGCTTGCTGGTATGCGTGGATTGATGGCGAACCCGGCTGGACGTATCATTGAGTTGCCGATTATCTCAAGTTTCCGTGAAGGTTTGACCGTATTAGAGTACTTTATCTCTACGCACGGTGCCCGTAAAGGTCTTGCAGATACTGCACTTAAAACGGCTGACTCTGGTTACTTAACACGCCGTCTTGTCGATGTAGCTCAAGATGTCATCGTTCGTGAAGATGATTGTGGCACAGATAGAGGCTTGTTGGTAAGTGCATTACGTGATGGAACAGAAATTATCGAATCTCTAGATGAGCGCCTAATCGGTCGTTATGCTAGAAGAGCGATTAAACACCCTGAAACGAATGAAGTAATTGTTCCAGAAAATGAATTAATCACAGAAGATTTAGCTGCTGAGATTACGGAAGCGAATATTGAAGAGGTATGGATTCGCTCAGCCTTTACATGTAATACTCGCCACGGCGTATGTAAAAAATGCTACGGTCGTAACCTTGCAACTGGTCAAGAAGTTGAAGTGGGTGAAGCGGTTGGTATTATCGCTGCTCAATCCATTGGTGAGCCAGGTACACAGTTAACAATGCGTACATTCCACACAGGTGGGGTTGCTGGAGACGATATTACACAAGGTCTACCGCGTATTCAAGAAATCTTTGAAGCACGTAATCCAAAAGGTCAAGCGGTTATATCTGAAATTGAAGGTGTTGTCGTCGGCATTAATGAAGGCCGTGATCGCCAACATGAGATCGTTGTTCAAGGGGAAATTGAATCACGTACGTACACGGCTCCTTATACTGCTCGCTTAAAGGTTGTTGTTAATGATCGTGTAGAACGAGGTCAGGAACTCACAGAAGGTTCAATCGATCCGAAAGAACTTATTAAAGTAAAGGATGTAACAGCTGTTCAAGAGTACTTGCTTAAAGAAGTACAGAAGGTATATCGAATGCAGGGGGTTGAAATTGGCGATAAGCACGTGGAAGTAATGGTTCGTCAAATGCTTCGCAAAATCCGTGTCGTCGATGCAGGGGAAACAGATGTTTTACCAGGTTCCTTACTCGATATTCACCAATTTACAGATGCAAACGAAAAAGCCTTGCTTGAAGGAAAATTACCAGCAACCGGTCGTCCAGTATTGCTTGGTATCACGAAAGCTTCCCTTGAAACAGATTCCTTCTTATCCGCTGCGTCTTTCCAAGAAACGACAAGAGTTCTTACAGATGCTGCGATTAAAGGAAAACGTGATGAGTTACTAGGATTAA
Organism: Robertmurraya sp. FSL W8-0741; assembly: GCF_038004005.1. NCBI lineage: Bacteria > Bacillati > Bacillota > Bacilli > Caryophanales > Bacillaceae > Robertmurraya > Robertmurraya sp. FSL W8-0741. The sequence continues at coordinate 269,835 of NZ_JBBOQG010000001.1, read as the reverse complement.
AGGAAAATGTCATTATTGGTAAACTTGTTCCAGCCGGTACGGGTATGCAACGCTACCGTAAAGCGGAACCAGTTGCCGCAATCGAAGAATCTGAAGATGTTGTAACAGTTGAGTAAAGTTAACAATGAACAATGCGGTGCTTACCAAATGGTGAGTACCGCATTTTTAGAATGGGTTTTGAAATAGCTGTGTGAGTGGAAGAGTTGAAGCGGAGCAAAAACTAACAATGACAAACCACTTCTAATAAAATTTTTAAACTTTTATTGACATTGGTTTTAGAAAATGCTAATATAGCAAAGGTGCTCCTATTACCTGTTACTTTGGAGGATATGATCGATGTCTTATGAAAAAGTATTGCAGGCGAAAAAAATTATAGTAGGAACAAAGCAGACGGTAAAAGCGCTGAGGAATGGAAACGTAAAAGAAGTACTAGTGGCGTCTGATGCTGATCCCCATGTGACAGCTTCAGTTGTAAGTACAGCTAAAGAAACAAACACCCCGGTAATCTATGTTGATTCTATGAAATCACTAGGGAAAGCTTGTGGCATAGAAGTTGCCGCATCTACCGTTGCGATAACCCATTAAAAACTGTTTTTGCAGATTAACTGCAAGGACTTTGTTTTTTGTTTCAAAATGAACCACCTGGATGTGTGGGCTTAAATGAAAAAGTGAAGGGAGGAAACATAAATGCCTACTATTAACCAATTAGTGCGCAAGCCTCGTAAATCAAAAGAGGAAAAGTCAAAATCACCAGCACTTAACAAAGGTTATAACAGCTTCAAAAAAGCACAAACTGATGTATCATCTCCACAAAAACGCGGTGTTTGTACTCGTGTTGGTACAATGACTCCGAAGAAACCGAACTCAGCGTTACGTAAATATGCTCGTGTGCGTTTAACAAACGGCATTGAGGTAACTGCATATATTCCTGGTATCGGACACAATCTTCAAGAGCACAGTGTAGTATTAATCCGCGGCGGACGTGTAAAAGACTTACCGGGGGTACGTTATCACATCGTTCGTGGAGCTTTAGATACAGCTGGAGTAAACAACCGTATGCAAGGTCGTTCTAAATACGGTACGAAGAAACCAAAAGAATCAAAGAAATAAAAACTTAAAAATAAGCTTCTTTGAAAGGAGGAAGAAATATGCCACGTAAAGGTCCTGTAGCAAAAAGAGATGTATTACCAGATCCAATTTACAATTCAAAGTTAATTACTCGTTTAATCAACAAAATGATGGTTGATGGTAAAAGAGGTAAGTCACAATCTATCCTTTACTCATCATTTGATATTATTCGTGAACGTACTGGCAAAGACCCAATGGAAGTATTTGATCAAGCCCTTAAGAACATTATGCCTGTTCTTGAAGTAAGAGCACGCCGTGTAGGTGGATCTAACTACCAAGTACCAGTAGAGGTGCGTCCAGAGCGCCGTACTACTTTAGGTCTTCGCTGGTTAGTAAATTATTCACGTCTTCGTGGTGAAAAGACAATGGAAGAGCGTCTTGCTAACGAAATTCTTGATGCAGCTAACAACACTGGTGCATCAGTGAAGAAACGTGAAGATACACATAAAATGGCTGAAGCAAACAAAGCATTTGCACATTATCGTTGGTAATCTCTTTTTAATAAAAAATACACTCATATGGAAGGAGAAAAACTGAATGGCAAGAGAGTTCTCCTTAGAAAATACTCGCAATATCGGTATCATGGCTCACATTGATGCTGGTAAAACAACAACAACTGAGCGCGTACTCTATTATACTGGTCGTATTCATAAGATCGGTGAAACACATGAAGGTGCGTCTCAAATGGACTGGATGGAGCAAGAGCAAGAACGTGGGATTACAATTACATCTGCAGCAACAACTGCACAATGGAAAGGTCACCGCGTTAACATCATCGACACACCGGGACACGTAGACTTCACAGTTGAAGTTGAGCGTTCTCTTCGTGTATTAGATGGTGCGGTAGCTGTTCTTGATGCACAGTCTGGTGTTGAACCACAAACAGAAACAGTTTGGCGTCAAGCAACAACTTATGGAGTTCCACGTGTTGTATTCGTTAATAAAATGGATAAGCTAGGTGCGGACTTCCTTTATTCTTTAAAAACTCTTCATGATCGCTTGCAAGCTAACGCTGTAGCAATCCAATTACCAATTGGAGCAGAAGATGCGTTCGAAGGAATCATTGACCTTGTAGAAATGAAAGCTACTTTCTACGGAAATGACCTTGGAACGGATATTGAAGAGCGTGAAATCCCAGCTGAATATATGGATCAAGCTGAAGAATACCGTGAAAAGTTAATTGAAGCAGTGTCAGAACTTGACGAAGACTTAATGGAAAAATACCTTGGTGGTGAGGAAATCACTACGGATGAGTTAAAAGCTGCTATCCGTAAAGGTACCGTTAATGTTGAATTATACCCAGTTATTTGCGGTTCTGCTTTCAAAAACAAAGGTGTTCAAAAGATGCTAGATGCAGTCATTGATTATCTTCCATCACCATTAGATGTTCCTTCTATTAAAGGTACACTTCCTGATAGTGATGAGGTAGTTGAACGTCATTCAGACGACAACGAGCCGTTCTCTGCACTTGCATTTAAAGTTATGACTGATCCTTATGTTGGTAAATTAACATTCTTCCGCGTATATTCTGGTACATTAAGCTCTGGCTCATATGTACAAAACTCTACAAAAGGTAAGCGTGAGCGCGTAGGACGTATTCTACAAATGCATGCGAATAGCCGTGAAGAGATTTCAATGGTATACGCTGGAGATATCGCAGCTGCAGTTGGTTTAAAGGATACAACAACAGGCGACACTTTATGTGATGAAAAAGCAACGGTTATCCTTGAATCAATGGAATTCCCAGAACCGGTTATTGAATTGTCAATCGAGCCTAAGTCAAAAGCTGACCAAGATAAGATGACAACGGCACTTCAAAAACTACAAGAGGAAGACCCTACATTCCGTGCGCATACGAACCAGGAGACTGGTCAGGTTATCATCGCTGGAATGGGTGAGCTTCACTTAGATATCCTTGTAGACCGTATGAAGCGTGAATTCAAAGTTGAAGCTAATGTTGGTGCGCCACAGGTTGCTTACCGCGAAACAATCCGTACATCTGCTCAAGTTGAAGGAAAGTTCGCACGTCAATCAGGTGGACGTGGACAATACGGACACGTTTGGATTGAATTCTCACCAAACGAAGAAGGAAAAGGCTTCGAATTCGAAAATGGTATCGTCGGTGGTGTCGTTCCTCGTGAATACATCCCTGCTGTTCAAGCTGGACTTGAAGATGCTCTTGAAAGAGGACTTCTTGCAGGCTACCCAGTAGTAGATATTAAAGCAAGACTTTTTGATGGTTCATACCATGATGTTGACTCTTCAGAAATGGCGTTTAAAATCGCTGCTTCTATGGCCCTTAAAAATGCAGCATCAAAATGTAACCCTGTTATTTTAGAGCCGGTGATGAGAGTTGAAGTAATCATCCCTGAAGAATACATGGGAGATATTATGGGTAACATCACTTCCCGTCGCGGACGTGTTGAAGGTATGGATGCTCGTGGTAATGCGCAAGTTGTCCGTGCTATGGTTCCACTTTCTGAAATGTTTGGTTATGCAACAACTTTACGTTCAAGCACTCAAGGTCGTGGAGTATTCTCTATGCACTTTGACCACTACGAAGAAGTGCCAAAATCAATTTCAGAAGAAATCATCAAGAAAAATAAAGGTGAATAATTGATTTTCGCCTGTCTTTAAAGTATAACTACTTATGTACGAAGCTGTAGGAAAGGAATAACTTTTTCCTACGGCATCCATATACTTAAACTTTTCTATATTTAAAGGAGGATTTTCCTAATGGCTAAAGAAAAATTTGACCGTTCAAAACCACACGTTAATATCGGAACTATTGGTCACGTTGACCATGGTAAAACAACTTTAACAGCTGCTATCACAACTGTACTTGCAAAAGCAGGTGGCGGTGAAGCACGCGGCTATGATCAAATCGACAACGCTCCAGAAGAAAAAGAGCGTGGAATCACAATCAACACTTCTCACGTTGAGTATGAAACAGCTAACCGTCACTATGCACACGTTGACTGCCCAGGGCATGCTGACTATGTTAAGAACATGATCACTGGTGCTGCTCAAATGGACGGCGGTATCTTAGTAGTATCTGCTGCTGATGGTCCAATGCCACAAACTCGTGAACATATCCTACTTTCTCGTAACGTAGGTCTTGCACACTTGGTTGTATTCATGAACAAGTGTGATATGGTAGACGACGAAGAACTTCTTGAATTAGTAGAAATGGAAGTTCGTGACCTATTATCAGAATATGAATTCCCTGGTGATGATATTCCTGTAATCAAGGGTTCTGCTCTTAAAGCTCTTGAAGGAGATGCAGCTTGGGAAGAAAAAATCATTGAATTAATGAATGCTGTTGACGAATATGTTCCAAATCCAACTCGTGAGACTGATAAGCCATTCATGATGCCTGTTGAGGACGTATTCTCTATCACTGGTCGTGGAACAGTTGCTACTGGCCGTGTTGAACGTGGTCAAGTTAAAGTTGGTGACGTGGTTGAGATCATTGGTCTTGCTGAAGAGCCAAAATCTACTACAGTAACTGGAGTAGAAATGTTCCGTAAACTTCTTGATTATGCTGAAGCTGGAGACAACATTGGAGCACTTCTTCGTGGGGTTGCTCGTGAAGAAATCCAACGTGGTCAAGTACTTGCTAAACCAGGTTCAATTACACCACACACAAAATTTAAAGCTGAAGTTTACGTATTATCTAAAGACGAAGGTGGACGTCATACTCCATTCTTCTCAAACTATCGTCCTCAGTTCTACTTCCGTACAACTGATGTAACTGGTGTTGTTAATTTACCAGAAGGTGTAGAAATGGTTATGCCTGGAGATAACATTGAAATGAACGTTGAGCTTATTTCTCCAATCGCAATTGAAGATGGTACTAGATTCTCAATCCGTGAAGGCGGACGTACTGTAGGTTCTGGTGTTGTTACTGCGATTGTTGAGTAATAGCTAGACAATATTAAAAGCAGATAGGTGACGACCTATCTGCTTTTTTTATTTATCTTCTATTCTTAATAGTATTATTTGTGGCTAGAGTTAACGCTTCATCGTTTATTCAATATGTCTTTTTGTTCGACCCATTTATGAATGGCGGAAATGATATCCTGCAATCCTTTCCCATTTGGTGTTAACTCGTATTGAACCTTTTTTAAAGATCCCTCCAAATAACTCTTTCTGACAAGTCCTTCTTTTACTAATTCATTTAATCTTTCGGTGAGAAGTCTGTCCGAAATCCCTTCAATCATTTCCATTAATTCATAATATCTTTTAGGTCCGTCAAGTAAAGTATAAATGATCATCCCTACCCATTTTTGACCGATAAATTCAATAGTTTTTTGATAGTTAACGCAAATACTGCTAGGATGTCCGTTTTGATCCAGTTGGGTTCTGTTGTTGTTTGGAGATGATTCCATTTATGTTCCTCCTAGTTTTATTAATACTTGCATTATAACATGAGAGTTCCTCCTTGACTCATTAACTTACAAATGGTAAGTTAATAAAGCTAATGAATAGTAAGTTTAGGAGGAAATCATAATGTCACAACTTGACGAAATTGTACAACAACGTAAGTCGGTCCGCTCTTACGATCCGAATTATACCATTGCTAAAGAGGAGATTGAAAAGCTGTTGCGTCTTGCTTCAGAGGCTCCATCTTCAAGTAATTTACAGCCATGGCGTGTTATCGTAATCAAAAATAAGGAATTGCAAAAAGAACTGCGTGCTATTGGAAACAACCAAGCTCAAATTGAAGAATCTTCTGCAGTTGTTGCTATTCTTGGTGATTCAGAAGCATACAAAAATGCAGAGGAGATTTTCAATCAAAATGTAGCAGAAGGTCATGTTTCTCAAGAAATTGCCAATAACACCATTAAAAATACGTTAAACTTTTATCCAAACGTTCCTGAAGAAACAAGAAAGCTAATTGCTGCCTATGATGCTGGTGCGTTTGCTATGCAGTTCATGCTACTTGCAAAAGATCGTGGATACGATACAGTGACAATGGGTGGTTTTGATAAGGAAAAGTTTGCTAAGCGTTTTGACTTACCTGCAAATGTATTTCCGATAACGCTAATTGCTATTGGAAAAGCCCAAGCTCCAGCTTTCGGGACATCAAGGGTACCGGTGGAGTCTTTTACTACATTCTATGAGTAATTTTATGACATAGGAGCAAGTTAAAATACTGCTCTTGGAAAAAACGTGTTGTTTTTTTCAAGAGCAAATAATTTTTAAGATTATAGTCGTAGAAAACCACCATACCCACAACAGCGGTGTTCAAAGTCCCCGTAATGAAACTAAAACCCCATCAATCTGATCCAGAGCAATCTTCCATTTCATCAATGCTGGGAGAGCATTAATATTTTCTTAACTTAAATTAATTTCGATGTCCTTTTCATTTAATAGTTCGTCTATTTCCCGTGTACTTGAAAACGTCAGCGGTAGTCTATATAATAGAACAAGTGTGATTGATAAAGAAATGAAATTTAATATTGCATTTCCTTTATGATTCATTGTATAATAGACAATGTTGGTCTTTGACTGCGATGATGTGGAAGGTTGCTGACACACCCGGCCGCTTTGCCATGGCGAGTGTGTGGGAAATTTTCACGGAGAATGTCTATTTTAAAATAGGCGAAAAGGAGGGAAAATAATGGCAAAACAAAAGATTCGTATCCGTTTGAAAGCATATGATCACAGGATTCTTGATCAATCTGCAGAAAAAATTGTGGAAACAGCAAAGCGTTCTGGTGCTGCTGTATCAGGTCCGATACCATTACCAACCGAAAAATCTGTTTATACAATTCTTCGTGCGGTGCATAAGTACAAGGACTCTCGTGAGCAATTTGAGATGCGTACTCATAAGCGTCTAATCGACATTGTGAACCCAACACCACAAACTGTTGATTCATTAATGCGTTTAGACTTACCATCTGGCGTAGATATCGAAATTAAACTTTAATTTTGAACTATAAAAGATGTAACATTGAAACTTCAAACAATGAAATAAAAGATGATAATTAATAGGAGGTGTGACTGTAATGACCAAAGGAATCTTAGGAAGAAAAATCGGTATGACTCAAGTATTTGCTGAAAATGGTGATCTTATCCCGGTAACAGTTGTTGAAGCAGCTCCAAACGTAGTTCTTCAAAAGAAAACTGTTGAAACTGACGGATATGTATCTGTGCAATTAGGTTTTGATGACAAGCGTGAAAAGCTATCAAACAAACCTGAAAAGGGACATGTCGCAAAGGCAAGTACTGCTCCTAAGCGCTTCGTACGTGAATTCCGCGGGGAAGGTTTAGCTGAGTTAGAGATTGGTCAGGAAGTCAAAGTAGATGTATTCGCTGAAGGCGATATCGTAGATGTAACAGGAATCTCAAAGGGTAAAGGTTTCCAAGGCTCTATCAAGCGCCACGGGCAATCTCGCGGACCAATGGCACACGGTTCTCGTTATCACCGTCGCCCAGGTTCTATGGGTCCTGTAGCTCCAAACCGCGTATTTAAAGGTAAAGCATTACCAGGTCGTATGGGTGGCGAGCAAATTACTGTACAAAACCTTGAAATTGTAAAGGTTGACGTTGAACGTAACTTATTATTAATCAAAGGTAACGTACCGGGAGCTAAAAAAGCTCTATTAAAAATCAAAAGTGCGGTTAAAGCATAATCATTAAGGCAGAAAGGAGGAAACAAGAATGCCAAAAGTAACATTGTTTAGCCAAGCTGGATCTCAAGTTGGTGAAATCGAGCTTAATGATTCCATCTTTGGTATTGAGCCTAATAACCATGTGTTATTTGAAGCTGTTGTAGCTCAAAGAGCTTCTTTACGTCAAGGAACTCATAAAACAAAAATCCGTTCTGAAGTAGCTGGCGGTGGTCGTAAGCCATGGCGTCAAAAAGGAACTGGTCGCGCACGTCAAGGTTCGATCCGTTCTCCACAATGGCGCGGAGGTGGTACTGTATTCGGTCCTGTACCTCGCAGCTATAGCTATAAATTACCGAAAAAAGTTCGTCGCTTAGCGATTAAATCGGCATTATCTTCTAAAGTAGTAGAAGAAAACATTTTAGTATTAGAAAGCCTTGCTTTCGAAACTCCAAAAACTAAAGACTTCAAAGGTTTCCTAAAAGGTCTTTCTGTTGATTCAAAAGCACTTATTGTTACAGCTGATTTAGATGAAAACGTAGCATTATCTGCTCGTAACATCCCTGGTGTAACAGTTGTAACTGCTAGTGGAATCAACGTATTGGATGTTTTAGGTCATGACAAGTTAATCATGACAAAAGCAGCGGTTGAAAAAGTAGAGGAGGTGCTTGCATAATGGATGCACGCGAAATCATTAAGCGCCCCGTTATCACTGAACGTTCAACTGATTTAATGACTGAGAAAAAGTACACTTTCGAAGTTGACGTTAGAGCGAATAAAACTCAAGTTAAAGATGCTGTTGAAGAAATCTTCGGCGTTAAAGTTGAGAAAGTAAACGTTCAAAACTATAAAGGTAAATTTAAGCGTATGGGTAAATTTGGCGGTTACACAAATAAACGTCGTAAAGCCATCGTTAAATTAACTGCAGACAGCAAAGAAATCGAATTCTTTGAGGTTTAATTGATTAAAAGAAGAAGAGGAGGGAAAACAAATGGCGATTAAAAAGTATAAACCTACCTCTAATGGTCGTCGCGGTATGACGGTATCTGATTTCGCAGAGATCACAACAGATAAGCCGGAAAAATCATTACTTGCTCCTTTAAAAAGTAAGGGTGGCCGTAACAACCAAGGTAAGTTAACAGTTCGTCATCAAGGTGGCGGTCATAAGCGTCAATATCGTATCATCGATTTTAAACGTAACAAAGATGGCATTCCAGGCCGCGTTGCTACAATCGAATACGATCCAAACCGTTCAGCAAACATTGCATTAATTCATTATGTTGATGGAGAAAAGCGTTACATCCTAGCTCCTAAGAATTTAGAAGTAGGTATGGAAGTAATGTCTGGACCAGAAGCAGATATTAAAGTAGGAAATGCTCTACCTTTAGCAAATATTCCTGTTGGTACAGTCGTACACAACATCGAATTAAAGCCAGGTAAGGGTGGACAATTAGTACGTTCTGCAGGTACGTCTGCACAAGTTCTTGGTAAAGAGGGCAAATACGTACTAGTTCGTTTAAACTCTGGTGAGGTTCGTATGATTCTTGCTACTTGTCGTGCAACTGTAGGTCAAGTTGGTAACGAGCAACATGAACTTATCAACATTGGTAAAGCAGGTCGTTCACGCTGGTTAGGCAAACGCCCAACTGTACGTGGATCTGTTATGAACCCTAACGATCACCCACACGGTGGTGGTGAAGGACGTGCGCCAATCGGACGTAAGTCACCAATGTCACCATGGGGTAAACCAACACTTGGTGCGAAAACTCGTAAGAAAAACAATAAATCAGATAAATTTATCGTACGTCGTCGTAAAAAATAACGGGATTGGGCTACGGTTCCAACTAAGAGCCGTAGGGCAATCGCGAAGGGAGGTTCAATCATGGGTCGCAGCTTAAAAAAAGGACCTTTTGTTGATGAACATTTAATGAACAAGATCGAAAAGCTAAATGAAACAGAAGGCAAACAAGTGGTAAAAACTTGGTCACGCCGTTCTACGATCTTCCCACAATTCATCGGACACACAATCGCTGTTTATGATGGTCGTAAACATGTACCTGTATACGTCACTGAAGACATGGTCGGTCACAAGCTTGGAGAATTTGCTCCAACTCGTACTTACAAAGGTCATGCAAGTGATGACAAGAAAACAAGACGTTAATGAGAGGAGGCATTCAGATGCAAGCAAAAGCTGTTGCAAGAACAGTCCGTATTGCGCCTCGTAAAGCTCGTTTAGTTGTAGATCTAATTCGAGGAAAGCAAGTAGGTGAAGCAGTAGCGATATTAAAACATACGCCAAAAGCTGCTTCTCCAATCGTTGAAAAATTATTAAATTCTGCTATGGCAAATGCCGAGCATAACTACGAAATGGACGTTAATAGCCTTGTAGTTTCGGAAGTTTTCGTTGACGAGGGACCAACTCTAAAACGTTTCCGTCCACGTGCAATGGGTCGTGCAAGTGCAATCAACAAGCGCACTAGCCACATTACAATCGTATTAACAGAAAAGAAGGAGGGATAATCAGTGGGTCAAAAAGTAAATCCAGTCGGTTTGCGTATCGGTGTCATCCGTGATTGGGAGTCTAAGTGGTACGCAGGTAAAGACTATGCTGATCTTTTACACGAAGACCTAAAGGTTCGTGAGTATATCACTAAGCGTTTAAGTGATGCTTCTGTTTCTAAAGTAGAAATCGAGCGTGCTGCTAACCGCGTTAACATCACTATTCATACTGCTAAACCAGGAATGGTTATTGGTAAAGGTGGTACTGAGGTTGAAGCGTTACGTAAAGCTCTTAACTCACTTACTGGCAAACGTGTACACATCAACATTCTTGAAATCAAAAAAGCTGATATCGATGCGAAATTAGTTGCGGAAAACATTGCTCGCCAATTAGAAAACCGCGTATCTTTCCGTCGTGCTCAAAAACAAGTTATTCAACGTGCAATGCGCGCTGGAGCTCAAGGTATCAAAACTATGGTATCTGGTCGTCTTGGCGGAGCTGACATCGCTCGTTCTGAAAGCTATAGCGAAGGAACTGTTCCACTTCATACTCTTCGTGCTGATATCGATTACGCTACTGCTGAAGCAGATACAACTTACGGAAAGCTTGGCGTAAAAGTATGGATCTATAAGGGAGAAGTCCTTCCAACTAAGAAGAAAACTGAGGAAGGAGGCAAATAATATGTTAGTGCCTAAACGCGTTAAATATCGTCGTCAACACCGTGGAAAAATGCGCGGTCAAGCGAAGGGCGGTACTGAAGTTAATTTCGGTGAATTCGGTTTACAAGCAACTGAGGCATCTTGGATTACAAACCGTCAAATTGAAGCTGCACGTATTGCGATGACTCGTTATATGAAACGTGGCGGTAAAGTTTGGATTAAAATTTTCCCGCATAAGCCTTACACAGCTAAGCCTCTTGAAGTCCGCATGGGTTCCGGTAAAGGTGCTCCGGAAGGATGGGTTGCAGTTGTTAAACCTGGGAAAGTAATGTTTGAAATCGCAGGTGTTTCTGAAGAAATCGCACGTGAAGCATTACGACTTGCATCACACAAACTTCCTGTAAAATGTAAGTTTGTAAAACGAGAAGAAATTGGTGGTGAATCAAATGAAAGCTAATGAAATTCGTGACCTTACCACTGCCGAAATAGAACAAAAAGTAAAATCATTAAAAGAAGAGCTTTTCAACCTGCGCTTTCAATTGGCGACTGGACAACTTGAAAATACAGCTCGCATCCGTGAAGTACGCAAAGCGATTGCTCGCATGAAAACTGTTATTCGTGAAAGAGAGATCGGCGTCAATAATCGATAATCTTTGAGAGGAGGTTCGCACAATGAGTGAACGCAACCAACGCAAAGTTTACACTGGACGTGTCGTTTCAGACAAAATGGATAAGACAGTTACTGTACTTGTTGAAACATACAAGAAGCATCCATTATACGGTAAACGCGTTAAGTACTCTAAAAAGTACAAAGCTCATGATGAGCAGAACCAAGCAAAAATCGGCGATGTTGTACGTATTATGGAAACTCGCCCACTTTCCGCAACTAAACGTTTCCGTTTAGTAGAAGTAGTAGAAAAAGCTGTCATTATATAATGCTCGGAATTAGTTTTCATCCCGAAGGGAGGTTACACAAATGATTCAACAAGAAACACGTTTAAAAGTTGCTGATAACTCAGGTGCTCGTGAAGTACTTACCATTAAAGTTCTTGGTGGTTCAGGCCGCAAAACTGCTAATATTGGTGATGTTATCGTTTGTACAGTGAAACAAGCAACACCAGGAGGCGTTGTTAAAAAAGGCGACGTTGTAAAGGCTGTTATTGTTCGTACAAAGAGCGGAGCACGTCGTACTGATGGTTCATACATTCGTTTCGATGAAAACGCATGTGTAATTATCCGTGACGACAAGAGCCCACGTGGAACACGTATTTTCGGACCAGTTGCTCGCGAACTCCGTGATAATAACTTTATGAAAATTGTATCATTAGCTCCAGAAGTACTATAATTTCAAAACTAATTGCCTTTAAGGAGGTGCGAACAGATGCATGTAAAAAAAGGTGATAAAGTAATGGTCATCTCTGGTAAGGATAAAGGCAAATCAGGTGTGATTTTAGCAGCTTACCCAAAACAAAGCCGTGTCTTAGTTGAAGGTGTAAATATCGTTAAAAAACACTCTAAGCCTAGCCAAGTGAATCCTAACGGTGGAATCATCAGCCAGGAGGCACCTATTCATGTATCAAACGTAATGCCAATCGATCCGAAGTCTGGTGAGCCAACTCGCGTAGGCTACAAAGTGGAAGATGGCAAAAAAGTACGTGTTGCAAAAAAATCCGGTGAAGTTCTAGATAAATAGTTCAAATGAAGAAGGGAGGTACAATGAATGAACCGCCTAAAAGAAAAGTATCAAAAAGAAATCACTCCTGCTCTAATGAGCAAGTTTAACTATAAATCAGTTATGCAAGTACCTAAGTTAGAAAAAATCGTTATCAACATGGGTGTTGGTGATGCAGTACAAAACGCAAAAGCATTAGATAACGCAGTTGAAGAATTAGCGACAATTACTGGTCAAAAACCGGTTGTAACTCGCGCTAAAAAATCAATCGCTGGTTTCCGTCTTCGTGAAGGGATGCCAATCGGTGCAAAAGTTACCCTTCGTGGTGAGCGTATGTACGAATTCTTCGATAAATTAGTTTCTGTATCTTTACCACGTGTACGTGACTTCCGCGGTATCTCTAAGAAATCATTTGATGGTCGTGGTAACTACACTTTAGGTGTAAAAGAACAGTTAATCTTCCCTGAAATTGATTATGATAAAGTAAGCAAGGTTCGTGGTATGGATATCGTTATCGTTACTACAGCTAATACTGATGAAGAAGCTCGTGAACTTTTAACTCAATTTGGAATGCCATTCCAAAAGTAATCGCTAAAATAAGGGAGGCGAAAACGTGGCTAAAAAGTCAATGATTGCGAAGCAAAAACGCACGCCGAAATTTAAGGTACAAGAATATACACGCTGCGAACGTTGTGGGCGTCCACATTCTGTATACCGTAAATTTAAGCTCTGCCGTATTTGTTTCCGTGAATTAGCATACAAAGGACAAATTCCTGGTGTGAAAAAAGCTAGCTGGTAAACCCCATTTCTGGGAAGGAGGTAAAAAACAATGGTCATGACAGATCCAATTGCAGATTTGCTAACTCGCATCCGTAATGCGAATATGGTTCGTCACGAAAAATTAGAGGTTCCTGCTTCTAATATTAAGAAAGAGATCGCTGAAATTTTAAAGCGTGAAGGTTTCATTCGTGATGTTGAATATATCGAGGATAACAAGCAAGGCATCATTCGTATTTTCTTAAAATACGGTGCTAACAACGAACGTGTTATCACAGGTTTAAAACGTATCAGCAAGCCTGGTCTTCGTGTTTATGCTAAAACGAACGAAGTACCACGTGTACTAAACGGACTTGGTATCGCATTAGTATCTACTTCTCAAGGCGTTCTTACAGATAAAGAAGCTCGCGCTAAACAAGTTGGCGGAGAAGTATTAGCTTACGTTTGGTAATAGAGTTTCTTAAAGAATGGAGGTGCAATAAATGTCTCGTGTAGGAAAAAAACCAATTGAAATTCCAGCAGGTGTTACCGTTACTATTAACGGCAGCGTCGTAACTGTAAAAGGTCCTAAAGGTGAATTAAGTCGTTCATTCAGCCCTGATATGGAAATTAAAATGGAAGAGAACGTAATTAACGTAGTTCGTCCTTCTGAATCTAAAGAACACCGTACTATTCACGGTACAACTCGTGCACTACTTGCAAACATGGTAGAAGGTGTTTCTAAAGGTTTTGAAAGAAATTTAGAACTTATCGGTGTCGGTTACCGTGCTCAAAAGCAAGGAAAGAAACTTGTATTGAACGTTGGTTACTCTCATCCTGTTGAAATCGAGCCTGAAGAAGGCCTTGAAATCGAAGTTCCTTCAAATACTAAGGTAACTGTAAAAGGAATTAACAAAGAGCGTGTTGGTGCATTAGCAGCTAACATCCGTGATGTTCGTCCGCCAGAGCCTTATAAAGGTAAAGGAATTCGTTACGAAGGCGAATATGTTCGTCGTAAAGAAGGTAAAACAGGTAAGTAATGCCGCGTAGGTAAACGAAAGGAGTGACCTAAATGATTACGAAGGCTGATAAAAATGCAACCCGTAAGAAAAGACACGCACGTGTGCGTTCTAAACTTTCTGGTACTGCAGCTCGTCCTCGTTTAAATGTGTTCCGTTCTAGCAAACACATTTATGCGCAACTCATTGACGATGTGAATGGAGTTACTTTAGTAAGTGCTTCAACTTTAGATAAAGAAGTTAGTCTTGAATCTACTGGAAACGTTGATGCAGCAGTTAAGGTCGGAGAATTGGTTGCAAAGCGCGCAGTAGAAAAAGGTTTAAAAGCTGTTGTTTTTGACCGTGGAGGTTATTTATATCACGGACGTGTGAAAGCTTTGGCTGATGCAGCTCGTGAAAATGGGTTAGAATTTTAAGAGACAAAGGAGGGACACAATAGATGCGTCGTATTGATCCAAACAAACTTGAACTTGAAGAACGCGTAGTTACAGTTAATCGTGTAGCGAAGGTTGTAAAAGGTGGACGTCGTTTTCGTTTCTCTGCTCTTGTAGTAGTAGGAGACAAAAACGGTCACGTTGGATTTGGTACTGGGAAAGCTCAAGAGGTACCAGATGCTATCCGTAAAGCAATTGAAGATGCGAAGAAAAACTTAATCGAAGTGCCTATGGTAGGATCTACTCTTCCTCACCAAGTTATCGGACACTTTGGCGCTGGTGAAATTCTTCTTAAGCCAGCTTCTGAAGGTACAGGAGTTATCGCTGGAGGACCAGTTCGTGCGGTTCTGGAATTGGCTGGTGTTGGTGATATCCTTTCTAAATCATTAGGAACAAATACACCAATTAATATGGTTCGTGCCACTGTGGACGGATTAAAACAATTAAAACGTGCTGAAGACGTAGCGAAATTACGTGGTAAGTCAGTAGAAGAACTGTTAGGATAAGGAGGGAAATCAAATGGCTAACAAATTAGAAATTACCCTCACTCGCAGTGTTATTGGTCGCCCACAGGATCAAAAGGAAACTGTTAAAGCATTAGGTCTTCGCAAAATGCATCAAACAGTGGAGAAAAATGATAATCCTGCTATCCGTGGAATGATTAACAAAGTTGCTCACTTAGTAACAGTGAAAGAAATATAATTTAATTCTTCTTAAAATAAGGAGGTGCCAACATGAAACTTCATGAATTAAAACCTGCAGAAGGATCTCGTCACGAACGTAAACGTAAGGGACGCGGTATTGGGTCTGGTAATGGTAAGACTGCTGGTAAAGGTCATAAAGGTCAAAATGCTCGTTCGGGCGGTGGCGTACGTCCAGGATTTGAGGGTGGTCAAACACCTCTATTCCGTCGTTTACCAAAGCGTGGATTTACGAATATCAACCGTAAAGAGTATGCGATCGTTAACCTTGATGCTTTAAATCGTTTCGAAGACGGTACAGTCGTTTCTCCAGAACTTCTTATCGAAACAGGGATTGTAAGCAAAGAAAAAGCAGGAATCAAGGTTCTTGCTAACGGTAAGTTAGAGAAAAAGCTTACAATTAAAGCTCATAAATTCTCCTCTGCTGCTAAGGAAGCAATTGAAGCTGCCGGCGGTAACTTAGAGGTGATTTAATGTTTCAGACAATCTCCAATTTTATGCGCGTGGGTGATATAAGACGAAAGATCATATTCACCCTTTTAATGTTGATTGTTTTCCGAATCGGTACATTCATCCCCGTACCGGGAGTGGATGCTGAAGTTTTAAAAGCTCAGGATCAACTAAATGTATTTGGCGTACTAAATACATTTGGCGGTGGTGCATTATTGAATTTCTCCATTTTGGCAATGGGAATCATGCCGTACATTACAGCGTCGATCATCATTCAATTGTTACAAATGGATGTTGTACCGAAGTTTACGGAGTGGTCTAAGCAAGGAGAAGTTGGACGTCGTAAATTAGCTCAATTTACACGTTATTTCACCATTGTTCTAGGGTTCATCCAGGCTTTTGGGATGTCGTATGGTTTTAACAATATGGCTGGCGGATTGTTAATTAACAACCCTGGTATCGCTAGCTATCTGCTAATTGCTACTGTTTTAACGGCAGGTACGGCGTTTTTAATGTGGCTTGGCGAGCAAATTACGTCCAAGGGTGTTGGTAACGGAATCTCGATTATCATCTTTGCGGGTATCGTATCTGGAATCCCTTCAACATTAAATCAGATTTATGCTCAACAATTCGAAAACGCTGGAGATGCGCTATTCATTCGTATTGTGACCATGCTTCTTATTTTGGCTGCTGCCATTGCGATTATTGTTGGAGTTATTTTTGTTAACCAAGCGTTACGTAAAATTCCAATCCAATATGCAAAACGTATGGTGGCGGGGCGTATGCCTACTGGTCAATCTACGCATTTACCGTTAAA
Source organism: Robertmurraya sp. FSL W8-0741 (assembly GCF_038004005.1). Taxonomy (NCBI): domain Bacteria; kingdom Bacillati; phylum Bacillota; class Bacilli; order Caryophanales; family Bacillaceae; genus Robertmurraya; species Robertmurraya sp. FSL W8-0741. The sequence goes on along the minus strand of NZ_JBBOQG010000001.1, from coordinate 253,082 downwards.
AGTAAATGCCGCTGGGGTTATTCCAGTTATCTTTGCTATTTCATTTATTGTAACACCGACCACGATTGCGCAATTCTTTGAACAAAACAATGTTACAATGTGGATTCAAAGAGTTTTTGATTATTCACAGCCAATCGGAATGGTAATCTACAGCGCACTAATTATTGCGTTTACTTATTTCTATGCCTTTATTCAAGTTAATCCTGAACAGGTAGCTGACAACTTGAAGAAGCAAGGTGGTTATATTCCAGGTATTCGTCCAGGGAAGAGTACACAGGAATATTTAACTCGTGTCTTATATCGTTTAACATTTGTTGGTGCGATTTTCTTAGCGGCTATTGCAATATTGCCGGTGTTTTTCGTGAATTTTGCTGGTTTGCCTCAGTCTGCGCAAATCGGTGGAACAAGTTTGCTTATCGTGATTGGGGTTGCCCTTGAAACGATGAAACAACTTGAAGCTCAGCTTGTTAAACGTCACTATAAAGGTTTTATTAAATAATTCGGTCGTGGGGACAACTGGTTCCCATACCGTTTTAGCCTAAGGAGGAATTCACGTGAATTTAGTTTTAATGGGTCTTCCGGGTGCCGGTAAAGGTACACAAGCCGAGAAAATCGTCGAAAAATACGGCATTCCTCATATTTCAACAGGCGACATGTTTCGTGCAGCAATGAAAGAAGGTACGGAATTAGGCTTAAAAGCAAAATCTTTTATGGATCAAGGAGCGCTTGTTCCAGACGAAGTAACAATCGGAATTGTGAAAGAACGGTTAAGCAAAGAAGATTGTCAAAATGGATTCTTGTTAGATGGTTTTCCAAGAACAGTTCCTCAAGCAGAAGCTCTGGAATCCATTCTTGTTGAATTGGGGAAAAAGATTGATTTCGTTTTGAATATTGATGTTGATCAAAGTGTTTTAATGGAGCGATTAACAGGACGCCGCATTTGTAAAAGCTGTGGCGCCACTTATCACTTAGTATTCAATCCTCCTGCTGTAGCGGGTGTATGTAATCGTTGTGGCGGAGAGCTGTACCAACGTGCAGATGATAATGCTGAAACGGTAAATAATCGACTTCAGGTGAACATCGAACAGGCGAAACCATTACTCGATTTCTACGAAACAAAAGGGTACTTGAGAAATATTGATGGCAGACAGGATATTAATAAAGTATTTGTTGATATCGATTATCTTCTCGGGGGCATAACTGCATGATTATCTGTAAAACCCCTAGGGAAATTGAAATCATGCGTGAAGCTGGGCGGATTGTAGCATTAACCCATCAGGAATTAAAAAAGCATATAGCTCCCGGGATAACCACAAAAGAGTTGGATGAAATTGCCGAAACATTTATCCGTTCTCATCATGCATATCCTTCTTTTAAAGGGTATAATGGTTTCTCTGGAAGCATTTGTGCGTCTGTGAATGAAGAGCTTGTTCACGGTATTCCTGGTAAGCGTGTCTTACAAGAGGGCGATATTATCAGCATTGATATTGGTGCGAGATATGAAGGCTATCACGGTGATTCGGCGTGGACTTACCCTGTTGGTAAAATTGACGAAGTATCTGCACGTCTTTTAGACGTAACAGAACAATCTTTGTACAATGGTCTTAAGGAAGCTGGTCCAGGTGCGCGTCTATCGAACATCTCCAATAGCGTTCAGACGTATGTAGAATCGAATGGTTTTTCTATCGTGCGTGAGTATGTTGGGCATGGAATAGGGCAAGACTTACATGAGGACCCACAAATTCCTCATTATGGTCCACCTAATAAAGGTCCATTGTTAAAACCGGGAATGGTACTTTGCGTAGAACCGATGGTGAATGTGGGAAGTCGTTTTGTTAAAACTTTGGCTGATGATTGGACGGTAGTAACAACAGATGGCAAGAGATGTGCCCATTTTGAGCATACGATTGCGATTACGGAAACCGGATATGACATTCTAACGATAGTCTAAGAAGGTGATCCAAGGGTGGACTATCCTTCTCGATCAAAATTAGGTCAAATAGTCTTAATTTCACACGGGCGAGATGCAGGACAATATGCTATAATAGTAAGGTTGTTAGATGAACGCTTTGTTTTTGTAGCGGACGGCGATAAAAAGAAGTTTGACCGGCCGAAAAAGAAGAATCTATTACACCTTGAGCTAATTGATTATGTATCTCTGGAAGTTCAAAGAAGTTTATTAGAAACCGGTCGCGTAACGAATGGAAAACTGCGATATGCATTGAAAAAGTTTGAATTCAATAATCAATAAGATTTGTTCATTAGCGTGAGAGTTGAAGGTTTTACCACTCTATGATAAATCTTTGAAGGGAGAATAAGTTCGATGGCGAAAGATGATGTAATTGAAATTGAAGGTACAGTACTTGAAACTTTGCCGAATGCAATGTTTAAGGTAGAATTAGAAAATGGTCATACAGTGTTAGCTCATGTTTCTGGTAAGATTCGCATGCATTTTATTCGTATTTTACCAGGTGACAAAGTAACTGTTGAGCTATCCCCATATGATTTAACACGCGGAAGAATTACTTACCGCTTTAAATAAGTGAAGCTCTTTTCTCAATCTTTGTTCCTAATCCAAGACATGTTAGTATTGTATTCATGATTAATAGGAATGAAATTGTATGTAAGGGCTGAGAAAAGTGCCTGCGTACTATATTAGTTGCGGATACAAACAACTTTAACGTAAAAATCGGCCTTTGGATTTTTACAAACAAGATTGAGTGTAAGAACTTTATAAATCTATTGCACTCCGTACTATCAAGGAGGTTAGGATAATGAAAGTTAGACCATCTGTTAAGCCGATCTGCGAAAAATGTAAAGTTATCCGCAGACGCGGTAAGGTTATGGTTATATGTGAAAACCCTAAGCATAAACAAAAACAAGGTTAATATTAAGGAGGTGCGCATATAATGGCACGTATTGCTGGTGTAGACGTCCCACGTGAAAAGCGTGTAGTGATTTCTCTAACATACATTTATGGTATTGGTAAAAGTACAGCACAAAAGGTTTTAGCTGAAGCTGGTGTTTCTGAAAACACTCGCGTTCGCGATTTAACTGAAGATGAATTAAATAAAATCCGTGACATCATTGACAAGCTAAAGGTTGAAGGGGATCTTCGTCGTGAAGTATCTTTAAACATTAAGCGTCTAATGGAAATCGGAAGCTACCGTGGTCTTCGTCATCGTCGTGGTTTACCTGTTCGCGGTCAAAATACGAAGAACAATGCTCGTACTCGTAAAGGCCCACGTAAAACTGTAGCTAACAAGAAGAAATAATCGGTAAAGGAGGTACTTTAAATGGCTCGTAAAACAAATACACGTAAACGTCGTGTTAAAAAGAATATTGAACAAGGTGTTGCACACATTCGTTCTACTTTCAATAACACAATCGTAACTATTACAGACGTTCATGGAAATGCAATTGCATGGTCCAGTGCTGGTGCATTAGGATTTAAAGGTTCTCGTAAATCTACTCCTTTTGCAGCTCAAATGGCAGCTGAAACAGCAGCGAAGTCTTCTATGGAACACGGAATGAAAACTCTTGAGGTAACAGTTAAAGGTCCTGGTGCAGGTCGTGAAGCAGCTATTCGTGCTCTTCAAGCTGCTGGTCTTGAGGTTACGGCAATTAGAGACGTAACTCCAGTTCCACATAACGGTTGCCGTCCACCTAAGCGTCGTCGTGTGTAATTTTTCTGTATAGATTTTAAATCCCTGTCTATAATGGGAAAAGTAAGATATTTTCACTACCGTGAAAAATCTGCGATACAAAATTTTTGTTAAATAAATACAGAATCATTCATCCAGTTGTTGTGCACAATCGGGAACGTATACAGGGGGAATTTCAGTTAGGACTCTTAACTGAGATTTCGACGTTTTGAAGGAGGGTAATTTGATGATCGAAATAGAAAAACCAAAAATCGAAACGGTTGAGATCAGCGATGATGCAAAGTACGGGAAGTTCGTCGTAGAACCACTTGAGCGTGGATATGGTACTACTTTGGGTAACTCCTTACGTCGTATCCTATTATCGTCACTCCCAGGTGCCGCTGTCACATCGATTCAAGCTGATGGAGTACTTCATGAGTTTCAAACAATTGAAGGCGTCGTTGAAGATGTTACATCTATCATTTTAAACATTAAAAAGCTTGCACTTAAAATCTACTCTGATGAAGAGAAGACGCTTGAGATTGATGTCCAAGGTGAAGGTGTAGTAACAGCAGCCGATATCACTCATGATAGTGATGTTGAGATTTTAAACCCGGATCTTCACATTGCGACCCTAGGTAAAAACGGTAATTTGCGTATGCGATTAACGGCCAAAAGGGGTCGAGGTTATACGCCTGCTGATCAAAACAAGAGAGAAGATCAACCGATCGGTGTCATTCCAATCGATTCAATCTATACTCCAGTTTCACGTGTGGCTTTCCAAGTTGAAAATACGCGTGTCGGCCAATTAACCAACTATGATAAGTTAACTTTAGATGTGTGGACAGATGGAAGTACTGGTCCTCAAGATGCGGTTGCATTAGGAGCTAAGATCTTTACAGAACATTTGAATATCTTCGTTGGGTTAACGGATGAAGCGCAAAATGCTGAAATCATGGTTGAAAAAGAAGAAGATCAAAAAGAAAAAGTTCTTGAGATGACGATTGAGGAACTTGATTTATCAGTTCGTTCATATAACTGCTTAAAGCGTGCAGGCATCAACACTGTTCAGGAATTAGCGAATAAGACTGAAGAAGATATGATGAAGGTACGAAATTTAGGACGTAAATCTCTTGAAGAAGTAAAACATAAATTAGAGGAGCTTGGTTTAGGCTTACGTAAGGATGACTAATTAGTCCCTTAAAGGTGAGATATGCCAATGCTTTAGGACTTCAACAAAGGAGGGAAACTTTCATGGGATACAGAAAGTTAGGACGCACAAGCGCTCAGCGTAAAGCAATGTTACGTGACTTAGCTACAGATTTAATCATCAATGAGCGTATTGAAACAACTGAAGCTCGTGCGAAAGAACTTCGTTCAGTTGTGGAAAAAATGATTACACTTGGAAAACGTGGAGATCTTCATGCTCGCCGTCAAGCTGCTGCTTTCGTTCGCAATGAGATTGCAAATGCTGAAGAAAACCAAGATGCACTACAAAAGTTATTCTCTGATATCGCTACTCGTTACCAAGAGCGTCAAGGTGGATATACTCGTATCATGAAGCTTGGGCCACGTCGTGGAGACGGTGCTCCAATGGTCATTATCGAATTAGTGTAATATCCTTTTTCATGTTTAGCAGCAGCGTCTACACCCTCGAAAAGGAAGAACTTGATCGTTCCTTTGCCATAAATCAATCCATCATTTAAGGGTGGGCTGATCTTGTGCTTGTTGGGTGTGGAAAGGCGCTGACGCTTTTCTACCAAACAAGGGCATAGGACAGTTTGAACAAACTTGTTCATTGCCCTTTTTCTGTAAGAGAAGATTGAACTAAGCCATTACTAGAGTGTTACGATGGGCATGTATCTTTTGGATCTTTATTTTACGCTAATTCCTCCTTACTTATGAGCGGGAATTATGCTTTACATGTCACGTCTAGCTCACGCACCTCTTTGAAAGGGTTTTTAAAGAGGTGCAGGCTTTATGTAATACACTAGAGCCAATGGAAGACATTTGTTTTGAAAAATAGTGAACTTATTTATATTTTTAAATTGTCTTCGCATACTAAAGGCTCGCCAAAATGGCGAGTTTTCTTTTTTAAGGGAATTATTTCGAACTCTTTAAGAGTGTATTTCCTCCTAGCACAAGGTCGCCAAAGACTAACAAATACAGGTCCCAGTAAAAATCAGTATTTCGGTTTTACAACTTACGATAAGTCAACAGCAGGTTCCCTTTATTGTTTGTATGGCGAAGAACACTAAGGAACGATACGAGCTTTAATTGCTTTGAAGGCGCCATGCGCTTTTGTCCTTTAACTAGGAAACATCATTTCGCCCCTCTTTTTTTCTCCTCAGTACCCAATCCTTATTTAAAAAATGGTATAGTAGATTTCGTTAAGAGTTTAGAAAAGAATAGTAAAGTGAAGCGGAGTTGAGAGGAGGATATTATGAATAAACCACTAGTGTCAATCGAGCATGTACATTTTAAATATGAAGGACAAGAGGAATATGCCCTTAAGGACGTATCCTTACAAATATATGACGGTGAATGGCTAGCGATCGTTGGACATAATGGTTCAGGAAAATCAACACTAGCTAAGCTTTTAAATGGCCTCCAATATCCTGAAAAAGGAAGGATTCAAATAGGAGAATTGGAATTGACGGAAGACACGGTTTGGGAAACACGAAAATTGATCGGAATGGTTTTTCAAAATCCAGATAATCAATTTGTGGGTACTACTGTTCAGGATGACGTCGCCTTTGGTTTAGAGAATAACGGTATTCTCCGGGAAGAAATGGTAGAGAGGGTGGAAAACTCTTTAAAACAGGTGCAAATGGAAGCATTTTTGCAACAGGAACCCCATCAGTTGTCAGGCGGTCAAAAACAGCGTGTAGCCATTGCAAGTGTTATTGCGCTCCGTCCGCAAATTATTGTGTTGGATGAAGCAACTTCGATGCTGGACCCACGGGGAAGAGAAGAAGTCCTTAATGTTATTCGAGAGCTGAAGGAAGATCATGATATGACAGTGATCTCCATTACCCATGATTTAGAAGAGGCGGCAAAGGCAGATCGGATGATTGTCTTAAATCGCGGACAACTATACCGTGAGGGTACGCCTGAGGAAATTTTTCAATTGGATGAGGAATTGGTCAAGCTTGGCTTAGACATTCCATTTCCAGTGAAAATAAGCAAAATGCTGAGGGAAAAAGGCATTCCTGTTAGCAAAAGTTATCTATCAGAGGAAGCGTTGGTGGCACAGTTATGGACATCTCACTCCGGCAAGTAGAATATCGTTATCAAGCAAATTCACCCTTTGAACGTTTGGCCATTGAAAATGTCTCCATTGACATTCCATCGGGAACTTACCTCGCGATTATTGGCCATACGGGCTCAGGGAAATCGACCATTCTTCAGCATTTAAATGCGATTTTGAAGCCTACAAAAGGAAAGGTCGTCATTGGTGAGCGAGAAGTGACCAATGCGAAAAAGCAAAAGAATTTGAAAGAAATTCGTAAAAGAGTCGGGATTGTCTTTCAATTTCCAGAGCATCAGCTCTTTGAAGAAACAGTAGAAAAGGATATTTGTTTTGGACCGATGAATTTCGGCGTTACTGAGGAAGCAGCAAAGAGACGGGCCAGAGAAGCAATTAGACAGGTTGGACTATCAGAAGAAATTCTCCAAAAGTCACCATTCGATCTTTCAGGTGGACAAATGAGGCGTGTCGCAATTGCTGGGGTACTGGCGATGGAGCCGGATGTCATCGTCCTAGACGAGCCTACTGCAGGTCTAGATCCACGCGGACGAAAGGAAATTATGGAGATGTTTTATCAGCTCCATAAAAAACGAAACCTATCTACTGTTCTTGTGACCCATAGTATGGAGGACGCCTCTTTGTATGCGGATCAAATTGTAATTATGCATCGAGGTCAAGTATATAAGAAAGGCACACCGCAAGAAATCTTTCATTCTCCTGAAGGGCTGCTTGAGCTTGGGTTAGACGTCCCTGAAGTCGTTCGATTCCAACAGAAGGTGGAGAAAGCTTTTCAGACAAAGCTGGGCAAAACTTGCTTGACGATTGAAGAGCTGACGGGAGAAATTGAAAAGCTTTTTAAAGGGGGACAACCATTATGATGGATAAAATGATTTTTGGTCGTTATATCCCGGCGGAATCTCCCTTGCACCGAATGGATCCAAGATCAAAACTGATTCTCGTGTTTGCATTCGTTTGTGTTGTGTTTATCGCTAATAATGCCATTACGTATGGCATATTAGTAGTCTACACATTATTTATGGTTCTATCTTCAAAAGTGCCGCTCCACTTTTTGTTCGGAGGATTAAAACTAGTATTTTGGCTCGTCTTATTCACCTTGATCCTACATCTTTTTTTCACGAAGGAAGGGGAGATCATTTTTCAATGGGGCTGGGTTACGATTTATGAAGAAGGCTTAAAGAAGGGAATCTTTATTTCGCTAAGATTTTTCCTTTTAATTTTAATGACTTCATTATTAACATTAACGACGACCCCAATTGAGATTACAGACGGGATCGAAATTTTACTTGACCCGCTGAAGAGGATAAAATTTCCTGTTCATGAATTAGCGCTTATGATGTCCATTTCCTTGCGTTTTATTCCCACTTTGATGCAGGAAACGGATAAGATTATGAAGGCTCAGACAGCTCGCGGAGTAGAGTTTTCAGGAGGGCCGGTGAAGGAACGAATTAAAGCGATTATCCCATTGTTAATCCCGTTGTTTATCGGTTCCTTTAAACGGGCAGAGGAACTGGCGATTGCGATGGAAGCAAGAGGCTATCGTGGAGGCGAGGGACGCACCAGGTACCGTCAGCTTCGTTGGGGACTGGTCGATACATTGATGCTGTTATTGCTTGTTGTAATAGCGGTAGCGCTATTCTTTTTCAGATCATAAGGAGAAGGAGAAAATATGCAGAGGTTAAAATGTGAGCTGGCTTATGATGGTTCAGCCTTTTCAGGTTATCAAATCCAACCGAATAAACGTACCGTGCAGGGTGAGCTAGAACAGGCATTACTAAAGCTTCATAAAGGACAGGTAGTAAAGGTGTATGCTTCAGGACGCACTGATGCCGGTGTCCATGCCAGAGGTCAAGTCATTCATTTTGACACTCCGCTGCAGATCCCAGGGGAAAGGTGGAGTGTCGCTCTGCAGACTCTCCTTCCGGACGATATCTCAATCCTTGCTGTGACAAAGGTTGCGCCTACTTTCCATGCCCGTTTTGATGTGACGGCGAAAGAATATCGTTATCTTGTCTATAGAGAGCAAGCGCATGATCCTTTTCGTCGCAACTTTGCTTATCATTATCCCTATTCCATTGATATTGCGGCCATTAAGGCTGCTAGTCGCCACTTGCTCGGCGTTCATGATTTTTCGAGCTTTTGCTCAGCTAAAACAGAGGTTGAGGATAAGGTTAGGGAAATGTATGAGATTGAGGTAATGGAGGATGGAGGATTCCTTGTTTTCCGCTTTGTTGGGAATGGTTTCCTTTACAATATGGTTAGAATATTGGTAGGGACATTGCTACAGATTGGAGCTGGGAAAATTGCAGTGGCGGATATTCCAGCTATCCTCGCAAAGAAAAATCGGATTTATGCAGGCAAGACCGCACCGCCGCAGGGGCTGTACTTGTGGAAAGTGTTTTATGAATCATGTATAACAACTTGTCCTGGTGTCAAATAACTTCTTGACATATGGAGTACAGTGTTTTATCATAATATGGTATGTATTTTAATCCCACGATAAGCCCCGGAACTTATTGTGATAAAGAATATACGAACATGAAAATGAATTTTTGAAAATGAACAATTTTAGGAGGGTAACTCATGCGTACAACGTTTATGGCTAACGCTAACAATATCGAACGTAAATGGTACGTAGTAGATGCTGCAGGCAAGACTTTAGGTCGTCTTACTTCTGAAGTAGCGTCTATTCTACGTGGTAAACATAAACCAACTTTCACACCACATGTTGACACTGGTGATCATGTAATCATTATCAATGCTTCTCAAATCGAATTGACTGGTAAGAAGCTTACTGACAAAATCTACTACCGTCATTCCATGCACCCAGGCGGATTAAAGACTAGAACGGCGCTTGAAATGCGTACAAACTACCCTGAAAGAATGCTTGAGCTTGCTATTAAAGGTATGCTTCCAAAGAATTCTTTAGGTCGTCAAATGTTCAAGAAATTACACGTTTATGCTGGAGCAGAGCATCCACATGAAGCACAAAAACCTGAAGTTTGGGAACTTCGCGGATAATTAAGGGAGGATTTATAAATGGCACAGGTTCAATACATTGGTACTGGTCGTCGTAAGAGTTCCGTTGCAAGAGTTCGTTTAGTTCCAGGCAATGGTAAAATTACGGTGAACGATCGTGATATTACAGATTACATTCCATTCGAAGCACTACGTGAAGTAGTGAAGCAACCGTTAAATGCTACTGAAACACTTGGTAGCTATGATGTTCTAGTTAACGTTAAAGGTGGCGGCTATACTGGTCAAGCTGGCGCAATCCGCCATGGTATCGCACGTGCGTTGCTTCAAGCTGACCCAGAATTCCGTCCAACTCTTAAGCGTGCTGGACTATTAACTCGTGACGCTCGTATGAAGGAACGTAAAAAATACGGCCTTAAAGGTGCTCGTCGTGCACCTCAGTTCTCAAAGCGTTAAGATATTGGGAATTATTAAACCCTCAACCACGCATGGTTGGGGGTTTTTACTTTATATGCGTTGCTTTAAAATCGTTGAAAATCGCACATGTAATATACACATTTTTTATAGAGAAAGCAGCCTTTCTCATAGTGTTCAATTGCTATGAGTAGCTGCTCTATGCCCTTATGTGTATATACTTTATCCGAAATATCTTTAGAATCATAACGCATTATTCACATTATTCTGGGCTGAATCATTGCTTCTTGTCAGGATGAGAAGTAGCCAAGATATTCGTATTTCTGTTACCGTTATTGTATTTAAATAAAAAATCAGGCATTTCACCTGATTTATAGTTAGCTTTTTCTTCTATTCAGATAAACATGAGGTAGGTATCCAACCAAACTCACCTTTTTCTGTTTTACAGTATGTCCAATCATTTAAATGCTTTATTCCAAACAATACTTCTTCTGGATATGCGGTTAACTCATGAGCAGAATAGTCCTGAGTAATTCTTGATATTCCCGCGTTATTAGGAGGAGTTAAAATTTGTTTTGGAACCCAGCCTTCTTTTTGAGTGTCTAGAGATGTGCAAAAAATCCAGTTTGGAAATTGTGTATCTTCTTTTCCAAATAATACTTTTTGATCTTTCTTTAAGACAATGGGATCAGGATAGTTTGATACATGTTTTTTTATTACAGTATATTTTCTCAGAACAATACATCTCCTTTTTAATCCTTATAATAAATCGAAAGTGAGATTAAACAACTACTTATTTTGTATTAAGTTTACTAGGTTATTTGAGCTTATTAGGGATAATCCTAAGAAGCTTGCTAGAAGAGTACAAATTCCCCCCACTTTCTAGAGATGAATATTACAGAGCTTTATTGATGGACGAAACGCTCCCCTCCTGTAACAATATTAAAATAAAGGTTTTTGAAAACTGTTAAGACTTGCAATAACTGCAATTTGTCCAATATGGTACTTTTCATGTGAATAAACATGATCAAACAGCCAGTTTAGGGTAGGCACTGAAGGTGGCGTCCATCCGTCCGAAAACTTAGGGACTTCAACTAACTTATTTAGTTGCGAATTGTCTAATTTGTGCAGGATATCATCTGTATATTTTCTAATCTGAATATAGCTTTCCAAGATTTCTTTAGTGGAACTGAATTCATTAACATTTAAAATACAATCTTTTTTTAGAGCAACTTCATTAATCCAATAGTCTTCACTGCTACTTATATGAGATATTATCCAAGCAATGTTATTTGGATAAACATCTGATTTCATATACCAATATTCTTCATCAAGATTGGTTAGGTAGGGGATTAAAGTTTTTCTAGGATCGTTTCGAAATGGAAAAAGCAAGAAAAACATCCTTTCTGTTTATATTTATGTTCTAGTTAATTATAAACTTACTAGGCTTACATGTAGGAATTAAAATAAAAAAAATAAAAATTTATGGGTTTAAGTTGGTTTAAATTAACTGTAATCTTATAAAGAACTTAACAGCTTTAAAGCATCAGTTCTTGTCGGTGCTTTTTTATCCACATGAAATCCATTAATAAACCTGTATTTCTCCCTTAAATAATTTGTCAATTTGGTTTAATTCGATGAATTGCACCATAATAACAGATTGATTTGCAACGGGATCCAGCGCCTTTAATAAGTTTCCCTTTGTGCTATTTTTAAAGTATAAGTGAATATAAATTGGTGAAAGGATTTTTCTTTTTGATTTTCCCAAAAAGACATTAAAAAAGAGGAACAGAATGTCCCTCTTTTTTGACAAAACCCTATTAGGTGCTCGGTTGCTCATTTAGCATTGTCCAATCTCCTGATGGGCAAGAGCCCTGTTAAATAGCTACATTGTATCCTATTGTGGTGTAACGCTTTTATAATGTAGTAATAATCGGTCCTTCTTTGGTAAGGATAACCGTATGTTCGTATTGAGCCACAAAGCTTTCATCGGTTAGGAAAGTCCAGCCATCTTCGGATTGGAAAACTTCCTCTTCAAATGTAGAGATCATAGGCTCAAAGGCAATTACTATACCATCTTTTAAAATTTCGTCATCCCAGGGAGTAAAGTAATTGAAAATATGATTTGGTTCTTCATGAATTGAACGGCCAACACCGTGCCCAGTAAGATTTTTTATGACTGTTAGGCCATGTTGTTTCGCTACATTGTGTGCAGCTTTACCGAGAGCGCTTTTTCTCGAACCTGGCTTAGCCTTCTTAAGTCCAGCATAGAATGCTTCTTTCGCAACGTCACATATTTTCTGTAAAGTTGTATCTCCTTCTCCTACTACAAAGGAAATGCCGGTATCTGCGAAATAGCCGTTTTTTGAACCGGAAACATCAATATTTACTATGTCCCCTTCTTGAATGGTTCGTTTCCCCGGAATTCCGTGTGCTACTTCTTCATTTATGCTTATGCAAGTATATCCAGGAAAATCGTAAGCACTTTTTGGAGCAGATTGGGCCCCAGCTTTTTCAAACATTTCTTTCGCAATTTCATCAAGTTCTTCTGTGGAAGTTCCAGGCTTTGTACTATAGACTAATTGATCCCGAATTTCTCCACAAATTTTCCCAATTTCTCTTAACCCATCAAAATCCTTTTTCGTTTTTGCAACCAATTTATCTCCTCCCCTTTTAATGTCATATATAATTCAACTTGTTTCTTGCACAAAGTCTAACCCGTTTATTTAACACTGCCTACTTTATATTCCCATATTAGCATGAACAGCTTTCTATTTAAATCGATATTCTTTATCAGTTAGTTTTCCTTTTTAGATTTAAAAATTTAGTAATCTTCTCAACATGTGGTTCTTTTAAATAGCTTCTGTATAAATCGCTGCTCAGTCGTATGGGATCACCAAAAAAATATCTTTCATATTGGGTTTGTCTTGTACCAAAAGGACTCATCGTAAGATCCCATGCTAAACGGAATAGTTTAACTCGATCCTCAGCATCCATGCTATATGCTTGAAGATATTGATCCAGATCTGCTCTAATTTCTGATCCAAAGTCTTTTTCGGTGGGAATTGAAATCATTCCGCTAGCACCGATTAATTGAATAATTTCACAGAAACGGGGATATATTCTAGGGAAAATGTTACTGGCAACTTGCAGTGGTATCATGCTGGGGCACATACATCCCCATTCATCTAATATGGCATCATTTTCTGCCCTTTCTAATAGCGATTTCATGGTTTCAAGGCCTATTATGATTTCTGAAAGTTTTTCTTGTATATGCTGATACTCGACAACATTAATCGCCTCAACGAGGAGTTGTGCCACCCCAAGTATAAATTCTGCTTTTACAATTTGCCTGCTTACTACTTGATGGTACGCAAAAATGTAAAAAGAGCTTTGGGTCATAAAATCTGTAGCTACTTCGACATTATTATAAAAAAATACACGGTCCCATGGAACTAGCGTATTGTCAAAGACAACAATCGAATCCATCTCTTCATATCTTGAGCTTAGGGGATGATTAAAAGAAGATTCTCCTCCTGTAAAGGACTCTCTGCAAATAAATCTTAATCCTTTTGTATTAGAAGGGATGGAAAAGGCAAACGCTTCATCTTTATTAAAATATAATTTTGGCGCAGAAATTACCAATAATTCATCAGTTAAACCGCCCTGAGTAGCGAGGAGGCGGGCACCATTAATAATCAGCCCGTTTTGATTATGTTTAATGACCTTTGCGGAGATAGGCTTCTCAGACATCCCCAAATAAAACTGGGAACGATTCACCTGGGGAGTAATAAATGTATGTGTAAAGGAGAGGTCTTCCTCCATCGCCTTTTTATATAAGGACTGAATGTTCTCAGGAAAACAATTCTCCCTGTTGTTTAAAATTGCTGATGAGGATGCAAAGCTCATAACTGCTGTGTTCATATAATCAGGGCTTCTTCCCATTAAACCATGGGTAGCTCTTGCCCAGTGCTCCATCATTTTTCTTTTCCTTTTTAAATCATCTTTTGTTTTTGGCTGCATATAAGAAAGTCCGATACGTTCCCTTTGACCAGGTAAACAGAAAGTCATTTCATCTTTTAGAATGGGATCATTCTGTAAATCATATAGAGAAGCTTTTGTCTTAAGAACTCCTTTGAAGGCAAAATGCTCAGAAATTCTCCCTTTAATTTTTTCACCATCAAACCAAATTTCGCTTTCTAGCTTATTTAAACGATCAATATATTCTTTTCCGCTAATAATACCCATTTTTTCACTTCCTTTGTTATTTTGGGGGATAAATTGCTTAGTTATGGTTATTGGCATAACCTTGTATCATAATTTAATAGGAATAGGAGGGTATATTTTAAGAATTCCGGTATTTATAAGGACCCCATATATAGGAGGGGCAATGCCAAAACATTAAACAGTTATTCTAAGTGAGGTGGTTATTTGCGGGGTTGGAGATCATAGATGATGGTTCGCCGTTTTTTAAATGTTGCCCAATTGTTACTATTTTTTCTGTATATGGAGAAATATTTAATAAGGGAATGTTTAAGAAGATAAATAGAGACGAAAATTAGAGGAGAAGCGTTAAAAACACGCTTCTCTTTGATAGAGGTACGACACTTTTTTAACAATTAAAGGAAGTATGATCATTATATCAACAATGGAAAGTATAAATAATTATTGTAAATCCTCACCTATATTGTGTCCGTCCTTGTATCCTATACAGTCTATGGATCAACAATATGTTCAACAGGAATTTGAGCCCTACTGAAGCGAGCCTCAGTTCTTAGAATTGTACTTCTAAATTAAAATCTGATCTTTTCCCTAGCTATGCAAACTTCCCTTTAACCAAGCGCGTGGACGGTATGGGCCGATCGGAATTTGAATCAAGCTGGTTTTATCTTTCAAATGGAGCCTGTAAAGATCATCACATTGATTCGCATCAAATCCTAACAATGGATGCCCACCCATTCCTAATGCACCCGACAACAGAAGCATCCGTTGCATGAGTATGCCCGCTTCCATTTGTTGAATACGGTAACCTCTATATCCCAATACCCCCTTAAGGTGTTCTCTGTCTCCAACAATATGCATACAGAGTGGAACTTGATACAAATTTACGTTGGGCATGGTTAATCCAGACTGTAAAGCTTCCCGGAAATCCCCTTTGGCTATTCTCTGTAGTGCATGAGTGCTATTGTCATAAGAATAGGCGCCATTTGGAACTCCCTCTACGTTATAAAAACAGCCAAATAAAGAAGTCCGTGTTTCAATTTGTCCCTGTGTAATGTCAAGATCATTTTGGTATACAAAAGAAAATGTCTCCTTTAATAGAATAGATAATTGTGTAAGGCTCACTTGTCCCAATGTAAAATCGATATCAGGTGAATATCGCTTTCTGCAGGCAGATGCGATATCGTATGAAAAACACTCTGTAATTGGCAATAGGATCAGCTGCGTACCTAAGGAAGCCTCAGTATTGTTTTTGGTTAATTTTATGAAGGACTGTCTTGTTTCAAACATCGATTGTTCATTAAATTCCCTCAGTACAGGATAGTCAATGACTTTATTTGAACGATTATAGGAAGCATGGTGCAACTCTGGAATTTCCCGACACAATTCAGAAGCAGAAACCATTTCTTCCCTTTTTTCGTCATCAACACGAGGTATTGATGATTTCTTGCTTAATGGAATAACAGCATATACACTTTCCTCCATTTCGGATAATCCAAGTAAATGATTAATAGATCGATCAAGAAATTGATAACAGACCCGTGTTGAGAACCCCATCATATTGGCAATTTCTAAGCATTGCCCAATTAATCCTCCTGCATCTAACCCTTGGAGTCTGTAAGAAAAATTATTGTATTTATAAAAATTCTTTAAAAAAACAGTCGAGACAAATATGGTGCAAAAACAGTCCGAAATGGGAAGGCCCTTTTCAAGACCTCTAGATAAATAGAAATCGTAAGTTCCTTCTCGTAGTAAAATAAGACGATGATGTGCCACATCGTAATGGTAAATACCATTTGGAATTTCATCCAGTTTTATATATACATATAGTTCATTAGGATACAAAGCTCCTCCTGAGGGAACAAATCTCCTTAACGACTGTTTATAACTTACAAGCTTATCTTTGGTATCATCCATTAACGAAGATTGGGAGTATTGAGTTAAACCGTATACATACCATAAAAAATGACCAAGCTCATCTAGACTAGGGCTTTGGTTATTTTCTTTCTTCTTGAGAGTTGACGGCACTTCCGCAGATAATGGTATCTCTGGCAAGCCACGGTACAATTTATATGGAAGTGGGGCATCTTCCCAATCTATCTTCCAATCTGGATGAAAGAGTTTATCCGTGTCAAAATGCAATTGATGTATAAATGTGTCTAGATCCAAACCTTTTGTCCTCCTACTCTTCCACTATGGGAATGGATGTGGAAATGGATTAAGCTGATCATACGTTAATGGTGTTGGTGCAAAGCCTAGCTGCTTAGGTACCGTGAGCACCCTTTGCAAGCCTTTTACGCGAGTAAGGTGATGTCCAAATGTCATCGGTAACATACCGGGAATAAGTACTTTTACACAGAATAATCCATTCCGTTTAGTGATATCCGTGGTCTGGTCAACCACGATAACATCAAGATTTAAGTCGCGGAACCTCTGTAGAAGATCCTGAAGATCATCTTTTAAATCAGTATTGGCTGGTGGCTCCATAAATTCTTCCGCAAACGTTCGTACAGGACGATGATTATCTAATAAAAAATTCAGTCGATCCTCTGCTTCTTTCAAACCGTATAGCATACCATGGTCCTCCATCGTCCGGACTTCGAACGGGTCTTGCAGCATCTTTTGGTATTTCTGTCTGTTCATTTCCAATTTTTCATCATCCCTAAACATCATTCCTGCCAGTTCGTAGATCGAGCTTTTCACTGCTCTTACAGGATCAGGGTTTGCCCCAGCTGCACAAATTATATTTACGCCATGGGCTCTTCTGTTTTTTGCCACTGCCCAAACACTTGGAATTCCATGTTCCATCGTTGAGTTGTAAAAATAAAGGTCGTATCCGGCCATTTCAAGAATCCGGTCTACCATTAGCTGTAATTCTTGATCGTTTGCAGAACGAAGATCAAGCCGTGGAAGGGGGAGCTTGGCATACCAGGTTAACAAAAATGAATCTCTTTCAACGACTTCCATTATGGCGTGAAAAATGGCTTCCTCTAAACTTCCGCCTAAAGCACATCCGTTTGAAGTTTCATATACAAAGCCATCCCCACAGCTTAAACTATAATAGGCAAGCAGCTTAGGAACCAAAATAGGTCTCTCTTGCAAAAATGAGTAACCCCAGACCCAATCCATTGGGTCATCAGGATGAAACTTTTTGAATGGGAAATGAGGCAGTTCATATTTTTCAGATTCATGGACACCTACACTTAGTGGATTTAGTGCGTTATTTTTTAATCGGTGATAACTTTCACGAACGACTGTCCTTTTGCCACGGGGCTCGATTCCGCAATATCGCTCCAAGCCTTCCAAAATGGCGGTCATCTCACTGATTTCATAAGTATTAGATCTGCCCGCTACTCCCTCATTTCCTCTAAATAAAGGCATATTCACTAATACATCAGCAAACGGCAGTCTGAAATCCTGCATTTTCCCATTCATAAGCCCGGTGCGAGAATCAAGATAATCTTTGGTTAAAACGGTTTTTAATTCATTCATCGAACGACTGCGATAACTGCTACTATTGACTTTAGGACTGGATTGTAACCGAATTTGAGCTAATTCTGGTGAATCATTAGGCAAATTACTGCAAATCGGGCACGATGGGTCAGGCAGGAAAAAATGGTGAGAGCTTGATAATGTTTTCAGGTTCAGAATGAACATTTTTTCTTTTAAGTTGCTGGGTTCTCCTTGAATAATCCTCCGCACTTCATTCGTTAGTAAATTTGCCATTTGGTAAAAACCTGTTCGTGATCCCCAGGCATCTCGCCGTACATCTTCTTCTGCTGTTATTCTCTCTTGTAATTCCCACATTTCTTGACGATCGGGAGCTGCTGTTATACGTCTGATATCAGCACAGCAAGAACATCCCGGTGTGTCTGGAGGTACGAACGGTCCAATGATTCCTTCCCCAAACAAAACGAAGCCTCGAAGCCACGGGATACCTGCATTTCTAAATTTTTCTTCCGCTTTTTGATGAACCGATGGGTACCAGGAATCGTGAAGTACGAGCGCTAGTTTTGTTTCCATTGGAATATCTTCTACTAAACTTAAGCGCTTAATGGAAAAGCTTCCGGATAATTGAGTATAGACTAGATCCGATAATAAACCCTTTCCTTCAATGGTGATTTGGGCTGTCATTAGGAATCCTCCCCTCGAACCTGTACACCAAATACCCCTGATAGTTCCTGTTGTAAAAAAGGTTCGAACGAAAGATCATAGACCACTAACCGTTCCCTGCGTTCTTTTAAAACCTGAATGGAAGATCGTAGTAGCTCCAACTGAGTCATTTCATCACAAGAAGGAATGTGGAGTTTAAATTCCCTTTTTTCTAGCAAATTAGATCTTTCCGTTTCAGGTCCCTCAATTTCTGAAATTCCCTGGTTTTGAGTATTTAAAAGTGCGAGTTGTAACGCATTTCGTAATGCAAGCGTTATATTTAAACCAGCTTTCGTGTAATAACGATCATTCGACCTTACCCGAATGACAGGGAAACCCAGAACATCCTCTTTTAAATCGATGACCGGTGGCCCATTTAAGGTGGTTAGTGAACTTAAGTAATATTTGCAATACTGATCTTCCACGGACCCGAGCTGCAAATCTAAAATTGTGTCTTGTTGCTTTTCCTCCCGTTCTGTTAATTCTTGATCTAAATATTTTTGGAGCCCTCGACAAACGGCCTGTTCGATTGTTTCTCCTGCACCTATCCCCATAAACCCTTCCGGAATATCCGAATCATGATTCCGATTTTTGAATCCCTTAGCATGTGAATCGATCAAATGTGAAACATACATTTCAATGCCAGTTAACCCGGCATTTTTTTTGGCTTCCTCATGTGTGAAACCGGCACAAATCACTTCTGAAAGAAGTGGTGCTGGTCCGTTAGTCAAAGGGTTTACTGCCTGAACATAGCATTGTGACAGAGGAAGCTGTGTCAAATTTCGTTCCTCCCATGAATGAAAAATTCCTATTTCTTTAGAAGTCAGCCGACTAAAATATTCTAATAATTTGCTAGGTGGAGCATTTCTGTTAGATTCATGTTCAATCTTTACATCAAGGTCTTCTACCAGTCTGGGGGTTAAATTTATAGATGTTACTAATGGATGTGCAATGAATGATAACCAATTCCCTTCCAATGTTTCAAGGTCAAGCAGGTAAATTTGATTACTTTGAGTCTCTCCAATTCCTGCTGCTTTCTTGAAAAATTCAAATACAAGGCAATTTGCGAGGATGGCCCCTGATACTGAAGAGTAGTTGTTAGGCTTCTGGTCTATCTGCACGGCAGATTGATGAAGGCGGCGCCAAGCAGAT
Organism: Robertmurraya sp. FSL W8-0741; assembly: GCF_038004005.1. NCBI lineage: Bacteria > Bacillati > Bacillota > Bacilli > Caryophanales > Bacillaceae > Robertmurraya > Robertmurraya sp. FSL W8-0741. Next base: position 233,255 of record NZ_JBBOQG010000001.1, on the reverse strand, counting down.
TCCCAGCACCCATCTGATTCAGGATGAACAACTGGACCGGATAGCCCTACTTGCCCTAAACATACGGCAGGAAGGAATCCATTTCCTATTTCCTTACAGATAACATTAAGATTTCTTAGTTCATTTATATTCCCATCCTGCGAGACATAAAGAACCCACTCATATGGCTCCACAGCTTGCTTCCATAAACGCTCGTGGTTTCCTTTTTCAAGTTTAACCTCCTTAACCTCTACCTCGGAGTCTACATCATGAGCTTTCTGCACGATCTCATAAATCCTTGGTCGATTTGTCGGGATTGATTCTGTTACCAGAAAATTGAATTTTGGTAATCCCGATTCCATTAATGCACCTACCAATGAAACTAGGATGGGACCAGCTCCGACGACCAGAACTTTAGTTTGACGGAATTCTTGAAAGTGGTACGCACCAGAATCAACAAAGTTTTCAATAAATTCAATTTGCGAAGCATATTTTGCCAGAACTGTAGAATTTAATTGATGTGGTTGAGCCTTACTTACATATCGAACAAATCCATTCTCGTATAACGTTTCTCCAATTTCATAAACTCTTTTTTTGTAAGGGGCGGTTAGTCCGTCCGTTAATTCTTCCAATGTTTGTTCCCCATTAAACATCGGCATCAGTGTTTCAATCCACTGATAGATAGTGCTGCCTTTCATACGAAATGAGCTTTCGTTATTTCTAAAATACACACCACCTTCTGAATCAGGAAGATAAAATGTATCTCTTTTTACCTTTAGACGTGTGGAACCGTTTAATTTTGTCATTCAACTCCTCCTTGCTTCTAATCGATTCGAGCTATGTATTACCATTCTATGTAACTTTATTTGTCCCTTATGAATAGCCAAAAAGTAATGTCCCCGCAATTTCATGCAAGGACACAATTTAATTCCCTAAAATTTTGTCAAGAGCATTAACCCCAACAGCGGAAGCAACTGGAACATCTAAAGCAGTTAAAGCAATTGAAACAGCTAAAACAGCTAAAGCAGCTAAAACATCTAAAGCATCTAAAACCTCCGCACCGACCAAAGCCTCCGAATTGTTCAAATTGACGTGCATTCTCACCATAAGGGTCCAGATGATTTAGCTCACTAACCTGGTATGGAGACATTTCCAAGTTTTGCAATTGGTTTTGAAAATTATACATTTTTTCTTCTCCTTTGTATTTATTATCAGGTTTAAACTGATACGATGGAGAGATGAATTAGACTACAATTTGAGTGGGCATCAAGCTCATCAGACAATTCATACTCTCATCAACAAAATATGATTCTATTTAGGCCGTTGTTACTAATGTCAAAGCCTAAAAACAAAGCAGACTAATATATGGAAGCTTTTTTTCGGACTACATACATAAAAGGTTACAGAGTATAAAACAAAAAATAAAATTTAGGTTGAAACTAAGCCTATCCTATTCGATTTCCAAAATTAATGAGCAAAAACGTATTACTTGGAGCGTTTGTTCGTTTCAAAATGAAAGGAATACTTGCGAAGACATCAGTAAGGTTTTCTTTTTTCAGATTAGAGGAGTATTGAAATAAAATTTTATGCATTTGTCAGAAATTTTAAAAAATAATTCCGATGACGCAATTCTTTTGTCCTGTAAAACGATATGATATGGGACCTATGTGGTATAGACTACTATACATCATTGCCTATATGCTTTTATATATAGACTGTAAGCGCTGTCGGCCTTGTCGTATATTAGGAGAGATCTTGCCTACAATGATTTAAAAGGATGAAGGAGGACATATGAACAGAAAAACGTTTATGATCACAGTTGTTTGTACAATGCTGCTAGGCACCTCTACAGCTTTTGCGGACATTGGCCATCCTTATGCTCCAACGATTGAAAAGCACGAAAAATCCTCATTTCCATTTCAGAAGCCACACCCTGTCTTTACCTGGAACTCAAAAATCATTCCTGTTTCGAGCAAGCTTCATCCAAGCTCAATACGGGGAGCCGGAATGGTAGAATTCCCACTTCAGCAAATTGATCATGTAATGAATGAAGCGATTTCGCAAAAATTAATGCCTGGAGCGGTCACCTTTGTGGCGCGAGCTGGAAAAATTGTCAAACACGACGCATTCGGCTACTCTGCCCAATATACTGACGGTCATTTTTCTGAAATGGAAAAACCGCTCGTTATGAAAAAAGACACTATTTTTGATTTAGCCTCAATTAGTAAAATTTTTACTGCGACAGCTGTGATGATTCTTTTTGAGGAAGGTTTGTTTCATCTTGATGATCCGGTGGCGGCACATATACCGGAGTTTGCTGCAAACGGAAAGGAAAATGTAACGATTCGTCAGCTGTTGACCCATACATCAGGATTTGTTTCATGGATTCCTATATATACTGAAGGAAATTCCCGGGAAGATAGGCTGAAGCTGGTATTAAACCAACCGTTGAAAAACCCGCCGGGAACAATGTACGAATACAGTGATTTAAATATGATTACGTTGGGAATTTTAATTGAACATCTGTCCGGCCAACGTCAAGATGATTTTGTCCGGGAGCATATTACAGAACCCTTAGGAATGAAAGATACAATGTATAATCCACCAGCCTCATTAAAAAGTCGCATTGCTGCGACAGAGTACCAAGCTGTACCGAATCGTGGTCTTGTCTGGGGAGAGGTTCATGATGAAAACGCGTGGTCTTTAGATGGAGTTGCTGGACATGCAGGTGTCTTTTCAACTGCAAACGATTTGGCAAAGCTTGCCCATATTTTTATTAACAAAGGAAAGTATGGCGGAAAGAGGATATTGAAGCCAGAAACAGTAGAGCTGTTGTTGGAGAATCAAACGGAAGAATTCGCAGGAAATGACCACGGTCTTGGTTGGGAATTAGGTCAAGGCTGGTATATGGATGCTCTAACAGAAGGAACCTATTCTTTTGGACATACAGGGTATACGGGGACTTCAATTGTTGTAAGCCCAAACAATAAAACAGTAGCAATCTTGCTCACCAATCGCGTCCATCCATCAAGGGATATGGGCTCAATCAATCAAACTCGTCGTTTATTTGCAAGACATGTAGCTGATTCGATTCCGGTCTCGATTCCGGGTAAAGGTGGTGCGTGGTTTGCAGGATACGGCGATATGCTCAACCGTACGATGGAAACTAAGCTTCATTTATCCAAGGACGCTAAGCTCACCTTCTCTACATGGCATATGATTGAGAATGTTTGGGATGTGGGTTCTATAGAAATTTTTAGAGAGGGCCGTTGGCAGCAGCTTGCTGTATTAACGGGAATAAGTAATGGCTGGGAGAAGAAGGAATTGGAAATACCTAGAGATGCAACGAAATTACGATTTGTTTATCGAACAGATGGCTCAACGAATTTACGCGGCTGGTATATTAAAAATCCAAAGCTAGATTCAGGAAGGAAGCTTTCCTTTGCGATAAATGAGTGGGAGCTAAGGAACTATTAAATGAAGAAAATGACTGGAGGAGAAAAACCATGCGGATCTTTTTAAAAACATTTATGATTTCCTTTCTAGCGTTTGTCCTTTTTTTATCAGGTATTCCCTTTTCAGGGGCGACAGCAGCTTCAAGGATTAAAGATTTAGTGATTGATCTCAATGTTCCACAGGTTAGAAGGGATGTAACTGATTATAAACTCGATTTAAACGCACTCCATGTTTATAAGGATGGCCACTTCATGATTGCATCTGAAAATTTAAAATGGCAATCCTCTAATAAGAATGTTGCTTCTGTGTCCCAAGATGGGGTAGTAAATCTAACGGGCCACAATGGCAAGACGTTTATCTCTGTCAGTGATGGCAAATATAGGGACAGAATTTCGATTCAATTTAAGAAAAAGCAGGATAAAATCATCGTAGGAAAAGAAAGAGGGGCGCGTTATGACCTGATTGATAATGCTATCCGGCATATGTCAATGGAAGAGAAGGTTGGACAAATGCTAATGCCTGATTTTAGAATTTGGAATGGCCAAAATGTAACGGAAGTGAATGCGGAAATTGCTGGTCTTGTCAAAGACTATCACCTCGGCGGCGTCATTTTATTCCGCGAAAATACAGTAACGGCAGAGCAAACAACTAGGCTTGTGCATGCTTATCAGGAGGCAGCGGAAAAGTATGGATTATTAGTATCCATTGATCAGGAAGGTGGAATTGTAACGCGGCTTCAAACAGGTACGGACTTTCCTGGAAACATGGCCCTTGGAGCAACGCGTTCTGAAGAACTAGCTGAAAAGGTTGGAAGGGCGATTGGTCAAGAACTTAACGCTCTTGGGATCAATATGAATTTTGGCCCTGTGCTGGATGTGAACAATAATCCAGATAATCCGGTTATTGGTGTTCGCTCATTTAGTGAGGACCCTGAGTTAGTGGCACATTTGGGGAAGGCGTATCTTAAAGGGCTTCAAGAAACCGGCACTGCGGCAACAGCAAAGCATTTTCCGGGTCATGGAGATACTGCAGTTGACTCGCATGTGGGACTTCCATCGGTGCCTCACGATCTCGATCGTTTGAAGGAAGTAGAATTATATCCTTTTCAAGAAGCGATGAATGCGGGAATCGATGCGATTATGTCAGCACACGTGACATTCCCAGAGATTGATGATACGACGGCAATCTCAAGGAAAGACGGAACGGAAGTCGCAGTACCAGGTACACTGTCCCATAAGATTTTAACGGGTTTAATGCGCGAGGAAATGGATTTTAATGGGGTGATCGTAACGGATGCAATGAATATGGCTGCCATTGCAGATCATTTTGGACCTGTAGATGCTGCGATTCGTGCTGTTAAGGCAGGTGCTGATATCGTGTTAATGCCGGTTGGCATCGTAGAAGTAGCAAATGGTCTTTACGATGCTGTGAACGCAGGCGAGATATCGGATGAGCGGTTAGAGCAATCTGTTGAGAGAATCTTAACGCTGAAGTTAAATAGAGGGATTGTTAAGGCTGAAGTCGAAAAAAGCCTTGATGAAAAGATTGAGAATGCCCTTAACGTAGTAGGTTCAGATGAACATAGAGCGATTGAAAAAGAAGCGGCCGAAAAGTCCATTACTCTTGTAAAAAATAATTCCGTTCTTCCTCTTTCCGTATCTTCGGAAGATAAGGTTGTTGTGGTCGGTGGATCTGGATACTCTATAAACCTTCTTGCTACGGAGGTACAGAGGCATCATCCAGGTGCTGTCTACATCAACGCTTCAGGGAGACTTACAGAGGCGCAATTAGAACAGGTAGAAGGGGCGAAATATATCATAGTTGGCACTTATACATCTAGTGTGAACGATAGAGCAGAAAATGCTAGTCAAATGGTGATGACAAGACAACTGATCGAGACGGGTATTCCTGTTATTGCTGTAGGGGCAAGAAATCCATATGATGTGATGTCCTACAGTGAAGTAGATGCCTATCTTGTTCAATATGGTTTTAGACCAGCAAGCTTTGAAGCAACTGTAAATACCATTTTTGGTGAAAATCATCCAACTGGAAAGCTTCCGATTACGATTTACAATCATGATGGCAGTGTTTTATACGGATTTAATCATGGATTAGGATACTAAGAGAGAAAGGGGAATTCAGCTGTAACTGCTAAGAGATACAGCTCTTTTCCTAAAATTTTGAAGGGACGAAGAGGAGGGGTAGTTTTGAAGAAGTGGTTTGCAGGATTATTAGTTCTTACTTTGTTACTATCGATTGTATCTGCCGCTGTTGCAAAGAACGATAAAGAGAAGAAGAAAAAATTTCGTTTAGGTGTAGAGGTTTTATTGCAGGATAGGATCGATTTGATCAAAGATAAGCGTGTCGGTTTAATCACGAATCCAACAGGGGTGGATCAAAACTTAACGAGTATCGTCGATCTTCTCTACAATCACAAAAATGTAAATTTAACAGCACTCTATGGTCCTGAGCATGGAGTTCGAGGAAGTGCCCAAGCAGGTGAATATGTTGAGCAGTATACTGATGAAAAAACAGGGCTGCCTGTTTACAGCTTATATGGGGCGACGAAAAAGCCAACACCTGAAATGTTAAGCAATGTCGATGTATTGTTATTTGATATCCAAGATGTGGGAGCTCGTTTTTACACATATATTTATACGATGGCATTAGCGATGGAAGCAGCGCAAGAGAATAATATTCCCATAATCGTTCTTGATCGTCCGAATCCAATTAGTGGAACAAAAGTTGAGGGACCTGTACTCGAGGATCAGTATTCTTCATTCATTGGTGAATATCCGATTCCTGTACGCCACGGAATGACGGTCGGAGAGCTGGCAAAGCTTTTTAATCGTGAATTTGAAATTGGAGCAGATTTGACTGTTGTGAAAATGGATGGCTGGAAGCGTAATATGTATTATGATGAAACGCCATTAGAATGGGTTCTCCCTTCACCTAACATGCCAACATTGGAAACGGCGCTTGTTTATCCAGGGGCAGCCCTCATTGAAGGCACGAATGTTTCTGAAGGACGGGGAACAACAAAACCATTTGAGTTGATTGGAGCGCCATTTATTAATAGCGATGAGTTAGCTGCAAAATTGAACTCCTATCGATTACCTGGTGTTACTTTCCGAGCGGCATCGTTTATCCCGACTTTCTCGAAACATGCCAATGAATTAAGTCATGGAGTTCAAATCCATGTGAAAAATAGACATTCGTTTAAGCCGTTTGAAACAGGATTGTATATTGTAAAAGCAATCCATGATCTGTATCCAAATGAATTCCAATTTAGAGCAGAAAACGCAGCAGGAATTTCTTTCTTTGATAATCTTGTCGGAAATGGCTCAATCCGCGCTGATATTAAAGCCGGCAAATCGATTGATGAAATGAAAGCAGCGTGGCAGGCTGATTTAGCTGAATTTAACAAGGATCGAAAGAAATATTTATTATATTAACCGAAAAAGAGGAGGCTCTTCTTGTTAGGAGGCCTCTTTTCATTTTGTCTTTGAAGTGTGATTAGTTGACTTCGACGGCAAACAAGAATATTATCTAATAGTGTTAGATAAATAAAGGGGGAAAATCATGAGCTATCGTGAGTTGGCAAATGAATTGTTCGGGACAATGAAAAAGATTATTCACATGCCTTTTCAGAAAAAAGTGGGGGACATCACACAAGGAGAAAGAAGAATTTTAGGCTCCCTGATATTTGAAGGAGACGGGCTAACGGCAGGTGAGCTCAGTGAAAAGCTTAACTTTAGCACCCCCCGCATTGCATCTGTTTTGAAAAGTTTGGAAAAGAAAGGATTTATCGAGCGCACTCGTGATTCAAAAGATAAACGCTTTGTTGTCGTCCATATTACGGAGACGGGGAGAAGCTTTGTTTTAGAAGAGCATGAAAAAGCGATGCTGATGTTGGAGGAGCTTCTTCAAGAACTTGGTGAAAAGGACACAAAGGAATTAATTAGAATTATGCGGCGGATTGCCGAAATTACCAACAAGAGAAAGTAAGAAAAAGGGGATTAGAATATGGTAAAAATCTTAAAACATCTGGAGAAAAAAGATTCGTTACTCATACTTGGCTGTTTAGTATTCATTGTGATGCAAGTTTGGCTCGATTTAAAGCTGCCTGATTATATGTATGAAATTACGATGCTTGTGCAAACAGAAGGAAGTCAAATGAGCGATATATTACTCCAAGGGAGCTATATGCTTTTATGTGCGGTTGGCAGTATGGGCGCGGCTATCATAGTCGGTTACTTCGCTGCAAAAGTGGCAGCGGGATTTTCCGTTCGGTTACGCGCAAAGGTATTTGAAAAGACGATGTCCTTTTCCATGGAAGAGATAAACGGATTTTCAACGGCAAGTTTAATTACTCGTTCCACCAATGATATTACACAGATTCAATTATTGATTGCGATGGGGCTGCAGGCAATTGTGAAAGCTCCGATTTTAGCTGTTTGGGCAATTGCAAAAATTATGGGTAAGAGCTGGCAATGGACAGCTGCTACTGGGCTAGCCGTAGCCTTTTTAATTTTGTTGCTGTCGATCGTGATTTTTATTGCGATGCCGAAGTTTAAAATTATTCAAGGGCTGACAGATAATTTGAATCGAGTAACAAGAGAAAATCTAACAGGAATTCGCGTTGTGCGAGCTTACAACGCAGAAGGCTATCAGGAAGCAAAATTTGAAAAGGCAAATGAAGATTTGACGAAAACCAATTTGTTTACAACTCGTTTGATGGCCTTAATGCAGCCCAGTATGGGTTTAATTATGTCAGGAATCAGCTTATCCATTTATTGGATTGGTGCATATCTCATATATAATGCTGCGGCCGTTGATCGGCTATCACTATTCTCTGATATGGTTGTATTTTCTTCTTATGCGATGCAAGTGATTATGGCGTTTATGCTTCTTTCAATTGTGTTCTTTATGCTGCCAAGAGCATCTGTATCGGCCAAGCGGATTAACGAGGTATTGGATACTGAGGCAAAGATCCTTGATGGAAATTTAACAGCAGGCAAGGAGGGGCTCGCAGGGGAAGTTGAATTTAAGAACGTCAGTTTTAAGTACCCTGATGCAGCAGATTACATTTTGCAAAACATTAGTTTTAAAGCGCACCCCGGAGAAACGGTTGCTTTCATTGGCTCAACAGGAAGTGGAAAAAGCACGCTCGTTAACCTGATTCCCCGTTTCTACGATGCTTCAGACGGTGAAGTATTAATCGATGGGATCAATGTTAAGGAGTATTCTCAAGAGGCGCTCCATAATAAGTTAGGATATGTCTCGCAAAGAGCGGTGTTATTTAGCGGTACGGTTTTATCTAATATCGCCTATGGTGATAATGGCGAGGATATTCCAGATGAAGAAATGGTGAAAAAAGCAATTGAAATTGCCCAAGGTCAAGAATTTGTAGAAAAAATGGAAGGACAGTATGAAGCAAGCGTTTCTCAAGGAGGGACAAATTTTTCCGGTGGGCAAAAGCAAAGGCTGTCGATTGCCAGAGCGATAGCGAGACGACCTGAAATTTATCTATTTGATGATTCTTTTTCAGCACTCGATTATAAAACAGATCGGGTACTGCGAAATGCATTGAAAAAGGAAATACAGAATGCGACAATGTTGATTGTTGCCCAGAGAATCGGGACGATTAAGGATGCCGATCGCATCATTGTACTCGATCAAGGAAAAGTGGCTGGAAGCGGAACACATGAGGAACTGATGCAAACCTGTAGTGTTTATCAAGAAATTGCCTATTCTCAACTGACGAAGGAGGAGCTTGAAGTTGGCTAATAAAGAAGTGACAAACGATGAAAAGATGCCTCCTCAAGGAAAAAAGGAGAAACCGATGGGAGCTTCTGGAGCGAGACCAACAAATATAAAAAAAGCGATGAAGCAGCTAATCGGCTACTGTAGGAAGTATTTAGCCATTATCCTTTTAGCGTTAATTCTTGGGATGACCGGAGCAATCTTTAATATCGTAGGACCGGATTTTCTCAGTCAAATGACGGATTTAATTGGTGAGGGACTCATGGCAGAAATGGATCTCGATGCCATTGTCCATTTGGCTGTTATTCTTGCGATTTTATACGGTTTAGGATTTTTATTTAATTATGTACAAGGATTTATTATGGCAACCGTTACGCAAAGGGTGACAAAGAGATTGAGAGCGGACATCTCAACGAAGATTAATCGACTGCCGTTAAAATACTTTGATAAAACCAGCTATGGTGATATTCTGAGCCGTGTCACCAACGATATTGATTTAATTGCCCAGACGATGAATCAGAGCTTGGGGATGCTAGTTACTTCTGTAACGATGTTTTTAGGATCGCTCGTGATGATGATTTATACGAACTGGATCATGGCTCTATCAGCAGTGTTATCGACGATCGTTGGCTTCGGTTTTATGTCGTTGATTATTTCAAAATCGCAACGGCATTTTATTCAACAACAAAAGGAATTAGGGAAGTTGAATGGACATATCGAGGAAACGTATGCTGGCCATGATGTCGTCAAGGTATACAATGGAGAGAAGGAAGCAAAAAAGATTTTTCACGATATCAATACAAGGCTGTACGATAGTGCATGGAAATCACAGTTTATGTCCGGACTTATGATGCCGCTCATGATGTTTATCGGAAATTTCGGATATGTGGTGGTTTGTATTGTGGGAGCGCTGTTAGTTCATAACGGTACAATTTCATTTGGTGTCATTGTTGCATTTATGATTTACATTCGCCTCTTTACTCAGCCGCTCTCTCAGCTTGCCCAGGTAGCGACGAGCTTACAGTCAACTGCTGCTGCAAGTGAACGGGTATTTGAATTTCTTCGTGAAGAGGAGCTGGCAGATGAGAGTGATAAAAAAGAGAAGCTCAAGACAGCTAAAGGGGATGTCGAGTTTCGAAATGTTCGATTTGGTTATAATGAAGATAAAATCGTTATTAACAATTTTACAGCAACCATTAAAGCTGGACAGAAGGTGGCCATTGTAGGTCCTACAGGAGCAGGAAAGACAACTCTCGTAAATTTACTGATGCGGTTTTATGAGGTAAACGATGGAGAAATTTTAATTGATGGAGTTCCGATCAGCAAGCTGACAAGGGATAATATTCATAATCTTTTCTGTATGGTTCTGCAGGATACGTGGCTCTTTGAAGGAACGATTCGTGAGAATATTAAATATTCCAAGGACTATGTTACAGACGAACAAGTGGAGGAAGCTTGTAAAGCAGTTGGCCTCCACCATTTTGTTCAAACATTACCGCAGGGCTATGATACCGTTTTGGATGATAAGGCCAATCTCTCTTCAGGGCAAAAACAGCTGATCACCATTGCCCGTGCGATGGTTGAAAATGCGCCATTGCTGATCTTGGACGAGGCGACAAGCTCTGTCGATACGAGAACAGAGGCATTAATCCAGAAGGCTATGGATAAGCTTATGGTTGGAAAGACATCCTTTGTCATTGCTCACCGGCTCTCTACAATTAAAAATGCAGATTTGATTATGGTGATGAAAGATGGGGACATTATCGAAAGTGGAAACCATGATGAGCTGCTTAAGAAAAAAGGCTTCTACTTTGAACTATATAATAGTCAATTTGAGCATGTATCGTAAAAATATACAGGAGCGGTTCTCAATCTATTTAGGTTGAGAGCCGTTTTTTGTGGTTTAAGAGTCGTAGATCACTGTGTATCTTCTTTCGCAACGCCTGTACCATGATTCCTTCGATCCTTTTTCGCAGGAACTGTTCTGAAGGTGCGTCTGCTTATGCGCTGATAAGTTTAGGCTTTACGTCGGAAATCTCAGTATGCCCCAGCGTACAAGTAGTGTGATTTGTGAAAATGGGCCCGAAGGTTCATTGTTGACAGAAGTCTCCTTTGCATAAAGACGCAAGACAAAAGCAATGCTAAGAAAAAAGAATTCATTGGGTGAAAAAATGAACAATTTTACAAATGATAATACAGCAAGAAGATATCAAGCACATGTCAGCATTCTTGGGACCACTCAAGTTCATCGTCGAAACCCCTACATTATCGCATGGTGGAGCGCTGCCTTCCCAGGGTTTGGCCACCTCCTATTATCAAAATATCTTCGTGGCTTCGTGCTGTTTATCTGGGAAGTCGTCGTTAATATAAAATGTAATCTCAATTTTGCCATGATCTATTCCTTCCAAGGTGAAATTGATAAGGCGAAAGATATTTTAGATACGAGGTGGCTATTAATTTATATTCCCGTTTATATATTTGGAATCTGGGATAGTTATCGCACAACGATCGACATGAACAAAGTGTATATATTAGCGGAGCGTGAAAATCACCAGTTTAATTCTTTTAGTATAGGGGCTCTTGAAATTAATTATTTGGATAGAAGAAATCCGGCTATGTCTATTATATGGTCGCTTTTTATTCCGGGACTGGGACAGCTATATTTGCATAGAATTACGACAGCTTTTTTTGTGATTATTTGGGTCGTAGTTTTCTTTTATCAATCTCGAGGTCTCGAAGCGATTTCACTATTGTTTTTAGGAGAAATTGCAGAAGCAACAAGTGTGATAAATCCCGAATGGTTTTTATTCTTTCCCTCGCTTTACGGCTTCTCTGTTTATGATTCATATAGTAATACGGTAGAAAATAATAAATTGTTTGATCAGGAACAGCGGTTGTTTTTAAAAAAGAATTATCAATTTCCAACTTTTAAAGTATTAAAAGGGCAAAAGGTGAACTAGAATATGCAGCTATTTTCTACATTTGAACATACCACTTATATTGAACTGGCTATTGCCACTTTGGAGAAAAAGGGGATTAAAAAAGAACATATCTTTGTCGTTCCCCTTGATAATCGAAAAGAGGAACATAAGGTATTCGATACAATTAACCGCTCTGATGGAACATCTTTGATTGATATTGGCGCAGCGCTATCAACAGCGTTTGCTGTTATTGGAGCGAGCATTGGCTTTAAGCTAGCATGGGGACCGATTTACTGGGGATTAATCGGAGCAGCTGTTGGGTTTTTGGTGGGCTTTGCCATTCGTCTGTTTACGGAGATCATTTTAAAAAAGAAACGGAGACAGTTGAAAGGATATCATTCGGAAGTCATTGTCATTGTGGATTGTGAAGAAGAAAAAGCAGAAATTGTCGAAAATATTCTATTTAAGCATTATGCCATCGGAGTTGCAAAAGTAAAGTGAGTCTCAAGAAAGGCTCTCCTATCTTTTTTTGAGTTCGTATCATCCAAAATCAGTTAATAATATGCGTACGTGAGATACATTACTTTTGTCTTAGTTCATGCGACAAATCTAGATTTTGACTTTGTTGATAACGCTGTCATTCTAAGATAGGATGATCATGAACGAACTATAAAGGGGAGATGAAAATGTCTCAGTCTAATATTAAGGTTGCTGTACAGAAGTTCGGTAATTTTCTTAGCTCGATGGTGATGCCGAACATCTCTGCATTCATCGCATGGGGTTTGATTACAGCGTTATTTATACCAGATGGCTTATGGCCAAATGAAGAATTAGCTACTATGGTCGGTCCAATGGTGACTTACTTACTACCGATTTTAATCGGATATACAGGTGGTAAACTTGTATATGATCAACGCGGGGCAGTTGTTGGTGCGATCGCAACAATGGGAGTAATCGCCGGTGCAGAAATCCCGATGTTCCTAGGGGCAATGGTTATTGGTCCACTTGGTGGGTGGGTCATCAAGAAGTTTGACCAAATGATTGAAGGAAAGATCCGTGCAGGGTTTGAAATGTTAGTGAATAACTTCTCTGCTGGTATTTTAGGAGCTATTATTGCTATTCTTTCTTTCTTAGGTGTGGGTCCAGTTATTAATACGTTTACGAACATGCTTATAGCTGGAGTTGACTGGATGGTTGGTACAGGATTACTGCCGTTAACAAGTATCCTTATTGAACCAGCAAAAGTATTATTCTTAAACAATGCTATTAACCATGGTGTCCTTTCACCAATTGGGATTGAACAGGTAAAAGAAACAGGACAGTCGATTCTCTTCTTATTAGAAGCAAATCCTGGTCCTGGTATCGGTGTTCTACTTGCGTATATGTTTTTTGGAAAGGGTGCTGCGAAAAGGTCTGCTCCAGGTGCAGGAGTCATCCATTTCTTCGGAGGAATTCATGAAATTTATTTCCCGTATATTTTAATGCGTCCCCTTCTGATTGTGGCTGTTATTCTAGGTGGGATGAGCGGCGTCTTCACATTAGTTCTACTTAATGGTGGATTATTTGCTCCGTCTTCGCCGGGAAGTATTTTTGCAATTACTGCGGTAACACCACATCATGCAAGTGCCTATTTGGCTAACTTTGCAGGTGTTATTGTGGCTGCGGTTGTATCATTCCTTGCTTCCTCTTTTATTTTAAAAACAGGAAAACAAAACGAAGATGATATCGAAGCAGCCGCTCAAAAAATGCAGGAAATGAAAGGCAAGAAAAGCTCTGTTGCCAATGCATTTGCAGGAAGTCAAGGAGCAATGCCGGATCATGTGACTAAAATTATTTTTGCTTGTGATGCTGGAATGGGTTCAAGTGCAATGGGCGCATCTCTTCTTCGTAAAAAAGTGAAAGAGGCAGGCATGGATGTAACGGTAACCAATACATCGATCAGCAATCTTCCTGCAGATGCCCAGGTTGTTATTACGCAGGAGGAATTAACGCCAAGAGCACGAAACAAAGTGCCGAATGCTTACCATATTTCAGTGGATAATTTTTTATCAAGCCCAGAATATGATAAGTTGATAAGTAAATTACAATTTCCAGCCAATTCGGAACTTTATGAAATCGTTGATAATGCAGAGGATGCTGGAACTGAAAATCAGTCTGAAGCAGGGAAGTTTGAAGGTTTGCTCCTTCCGGAAAATGTCTTTTTAAATCAAAAGTTTGCCAACAAGGAAGAGGCTATTCGTTTTGCAGGAAAAGCGCTAGTCAATGCAGGATATGCTGAAGAAAGCTATATCGAGGCAATGATTGAGCGTGAGCAAATGACTTCAACTTATATGGGCAATGATGTTGCGATTCCGCATGGAACAGAGGCTGGAAAAAAAGCGGTGCTTAAATCTGGATTTACCGTTATACAAGTGCCGGAAGGTATTGATTTTGATGGTCAAAAAGTTCGCTTGATTTTTGGTATTGCTGGAAAGGATGGAACGCATCTTGAAATTCTTTCTGGAATAGCTGTAACATGCTCTGATATGGAGAATATTGAAAAAATGGTTGAGGCAAAAACGGCTCAAGAGATTATTGATATTATTGGGAAGAAATAAATGCTTACTGAATAGAAAAGCGTATCGCTGGCGCTTTTCTATTTAGTGTTTTTGCTATTTTATCAGGAACGAGTTGATGGCTATGCACATTACTTCGAGGGAAAAAGCGATCATTGAACTGATTATTAAAACATCAGGAAAGCACACAGCTTTATCGATTTCCTCCTCTCTTCATGTAAGTGCTAGGACGATTCAACGAGATTTGAAGGCAGTGGAGAAGATCTTAGCACATTATGATCTGAAATTGTCGCGCAACAAGAACGAAGGACTAGTAATTGAAGGAAAAAACGAACAGATCTTTCGCCTTGTTCAACATTTAACCTCTAGTGATCCGATTGATGAAACACCACAGGAACGGAAGTTGCGCCTCTTGTTGGCAATCTTGAATGAGGATATGTATAAGACTCAGCTGTTAGCAAATTATCTTGGTGTTAGCACAGCTACTTTAGCTGTTTATTTAGATGAGCTCACGGCTTGGCTTAGTTATTTTCAGTTAAAGCTTACGAGGAAAAGAGGCGTGGGCGTTGAGTTAGATGGCAATGAAGCAAACAAGCGCAGAGCGCTCGCTTACTTTTTTATGCAAAACTTCCATGATGAGTTGATAGAGAAGTTATTTCTCTTAGAGCAGGATGCACTTCACGAAGAAAAAATATTATTTTATTTTACGCCAGACTATTTACAAGAAGTGAACATTCTTGTTACGGAAGCCTTTCATAGTGCTCCTGAACGATTAGCTGACAGCGGGTTTTTGGAAATGCTTCTCCATATCTATATTACTTTACAGAGAATTGATGCTGACAACCTTATGGACGAGGAAATAAGCTTAACTGAAAGTGAGGTTGCGGCAGAATACGAATTGATGGAACAGATTGTGAGAAAATTGGAAGAGACATTTGATGTAGAGGTATCAAAGGAAGATATATTTTATTTAGCTCTTATTCTCAAGGGATCAAAGCTCCGGGCTTCTGATGCTGTTCCGAATGACAGCATCATTTTTGCCCAGAAAATAAAAAATGTGATCCAATCCGTTTCCAATCAATTACATGTAGATTTGACACAGGATTTTTCTCTGTTTCAGGGATTGCTCGCTCATATGGGCCCTTCCTTGTTTCGGATAAAACAAAAGATGGAGACCTTTAATCCGCTAAAAGAAGAAATTAAAAAGAAGTATCCAGTTCTCTTTATGGCGGTAAAAAACAGTGTTGAACGAGAGTTTCAAGAAATTGATTATTTCCCCGAAGATGAGATTGCCTTCATGGTTTTGCATTTTGGTTCAGCGCTTGTCATGCGTGAAGAGCATTTAATCATTAAAGCATTGGTTATTTGTCCTACTGGAATTGGAACATCAAAGATGCTGGCCAGTCGCATAAAAAAAGAAATAAGCGAAATCAATCAGATTGAAATCATGTCTATTAAAGATATAAAGAGTCAGGTGGATTTAAAATCATATGACATGATTATTTCTACTGTTCGTTTGCCTTTTATAAATGTTGAGTACACACTGGTGAATCCGCTGTTAACAGAGGCCAATATTGCCACTATTAAGTCGTTTTTACAAAATCATATTGCCTCGCTAACAACAGGTAAGCAGTATGCTGAAGTGGATCACTTTCCAAAAGTTTATGAAGAAAATTTGGGTTTAAACGATATGTTGCAAGACTTGAAGGATGTTCAACAAAGTGTTGAGGCGATAGCAAATCATTTTCGCTTTTATCGGAGAGAACGATGGGAAAGTCAAGAGGAAATTTTGGAAGCGATGTTGCAAAAGGCCGAAGAGGAATCCTTGCTTGAGAACCGGACAGACGTCCTCAAATCTTTAAGAGAGCGCGAGACTCTAGGCGGACTTGGAATTCCGCAAACGAATATTGCCCTCTTTCATGCAAGGAACAAGCATGTCCATCAGCTTATTTTTCAAATCACTCACCTCCCGAATCCGTGTCTTGTAAAGGGGATGGACGGCAATGATGTGTTAATGAAGAACTTGATTCTCATGCTTGCTCCTGCGGAATTAAGCTTGAGAGAACAGGAGATATTAAGTCTGATTAGTACGAGTATCATCGAAACAGATGAGTCGCTGCTTATTTTTTCTTCGGCAAATGAGGATTTGATATATAACAAGTTGAAATCGATCCTTGTGAAGTATATTGAAACCAATTTTAAAATCATGAAATAAAGGGATGATTCAGATGAGAAAAGCAGTACATTTTGGAGCAGGGAATATAGGGAGAGGGTTCATCGGCGCTCTTTTTTCTCAATCAGGATACGAGGTTATCTTTGTCGACATTGCAGACCAAATTATCGACCAACTGAATGAGAAGAAAGAATACCGCGTGGTGCTTGCCACAGATACAAAGGAATCGCTGAAGATTGACAATGTCTCAGGTTTAAATAATCTAAAGCAGGAACAAGAAGTGATTGCTGCCATAAAAGATGCCGTCTATTTAACGACTGCGATTGGTCCCAGTATCCTCCCGAGAATTGCCCCTTTAATTGCAAAAGGGTTGGCAGCTAGAGTGGAGGAAAACAAGGAAAGACTGTACGTCATTGCTTGTGAGAATCAAATTTCAGCAACGGACTTGTTAAAAGGTTATATTATGGAGCATCTTGATCAGAAGGCACAAGAGAAGGTACTTGCACAAGTTTCATTTTTGAATTCAGCTGTCGATCGGATTGTGCCAATTCAAAATAATGAAGGTTCCCTTGATGTTCTTGTTGAACCTTACTATGAATGGGTAGTGGAAACAAAGGAGGAAATCCCTCGAATTGAAGGGATGACGATTGTTCCTGAGCTAGCTCCGTTCATCGAGAGAAAGCTGTTTACTGTAAACACGGGGCATGCGGTAATTGCTTATTTTGGATATTTGGCGGGTAAAGAAACAATCGATCAAACATTGGCTGATGAAGAAATTTATAAGCAAGTAAAAGCAACCCTTGGTGAAACGGGCGCCTATTTAATTAATGAATACCGGTTAGATGCGGATGTGCATCAGAAATATATTGATAAAATTATTGGTCGTTTCGAAAATGCTCATTTAAATGATGGTGTTACAAGAGTGGGACGTTCACCACTTCGAAAATTAGGGCATGAGGATCGATTAGTTCGACCAGCAGTACAGGCGCAAAAGGCTGGTCTATCATATACGAATTTAGCAAAGGCGATTGCTGCTGCATTAATGTTCGATTTCAGTGGAGATGAAGATGCAGTTAAGCTTCAAGCTATGCTTCAAAAACACGGTATAGACTATGTTTTGCAGGAAGTATCTGGCTTGGAATCAACAAATGAATTGACAAAAGAGATTGTTGCACAATATGAGGAATTGAAAAAATAAATTTACTTTTGCCGTCGAGATTTATCTCGACGGCTTTTTAACGGTCTAGAAATAGATAAATTTCGTTTGTTGTGGATCACCTGTTAATGATTGTATCTATATCTAGCTTTAAGCGATAAGTATAATTCTAAAACTTCAGGTCTTTTTTAATCTTAAAAAATCTTTATAATGAGGTTAGATGAGGATAAAGGTTGGATAAGGATGATAAATTTAGTCCCTATAATGTTGGAAAAGGTCGGTATTATTGTAATTGTAGCTTTTCTGCTTTCACAAATGAAATCTTTTCGTCAAATTGTTCAATATCAGAACAATCCCAATGAGAAATTAATATTGATTATGTTATTTGGAGGCTTTGGAATACTGAGTAATTATACTGGGATTGTCATTCATCCTGATACGATTGAGAGAGCAGCCTGGCTGGCAGAATTAGAGGCGGATAATGCATTGGCAAATACAAGAGTAATGGGGACGGTAATTGGTGGGCTTTTAGGTGGTCCATTGGTGGGTTTGGGTGCCGGCCTCATTGCAGGCATACATCGATATTCACTTGGGGGATTTACCGCTTTCTCTTGCTCGCTTTCAACAATTTTAGCAGGAATGATCTCTGGATACTTAGGCTACAAGAGAAAAAAGCAGGGGAAAAAGATTGATACCCCATTTGCGGTTTTTGTGGGGATGTTTTTAGAGGCTGTACAGATGCTAATCATTCTTTTGACCGCCAAACCTTTTGAGCAAGCTTGGAATGTTGTTGAGTTAATTGCTTTTCCGATGATTTTAGTCAATGGTTTTGGAATGATGCTATTTTTATTTATTATTCAATTTATTAAGCGAGATGAGGAACGGACGCGTGCGAGTCAAACGAACAGGGCCTTTCTTATTGCCGATCAAACACTGCCATTTTTTCGTCAAGGGTTAAATATTCATTCCTGCACAGAAATTGCAGAAATTATTTTAAAACTGACGGATTCGGATGCTGTAGCCATAACTGATGACAAACTTGTTTTGGCACACGTGGGAAAAGCTTCGGACCACCATATTCCAGGTGGGAAACCGGAAACGGACTTAACGCGTAGAGTTCTGGAGGGTGGGAAAATCTCTATTGCAAGATCAAAAAGGGAAATTGCATGTTTGCATGATGAGTGCCCTCTAGAGGCAGCCATCGTTTTACCTTTAAAGGTAAAAGGGAAAACAGTCGGAACGTTAAAAATGTACTATGCGTCCCAAGAAAAGCTTGACCAAGTAGAGCAGCAATTGGCAGAAGGACTAGCTAACTTATTTTCTACACAATTAGAATTAGCTCAGGCAGAGAAGCAAGCAGAACTACTAAAGGATGCCGAAATTAAAGCTTTACAGGCCCAGGTTCATCCCCACTTCCTATTTAATAGCATAAACACTATTTCTGCGCTTTGCCGTACAGATGTCAATAAAGCACGTAAATTATTATTAGAGCTCAGTTCTTTCTTTCGTGGCAATCTTCAAGGAGCAAGGCAAATGCTCATTCCCCTTGAAAAAGAGTTAGAAAATGTTAAAGCCTATATCGCTTTGGAGCAGAGTCGTTTTCCAAATAAATTTATGATTGATTTTTCAGTAGAACCTAATTTAGAGACCGTTTTGCTACCACCATTTACCTTACAGCCTCTCGTTGAGAATGCTATTCACTATGGTTTTCCGCGTAGCAAAAAGGAGGGGCATATTTCTGTTCAAATTAAAACGGTAGATGGACAATTGCAAATCATGGTGTCAGATGATGGCCAGGGGGTGCCTAAAGAGAAAATTGAACTTTTAGGTAAACAAGTCGTAAAGTCAAAAAAAGGGAATGGGACTGCCCTTTTCAATATTAGTGAAAGGCTAAATGGGATTTATAGCGGTCAAGCAAGTATGCAAATTAAAAGTCAAGCAGGGGATGGGACAACAATTATGATTTCTATTCCACTTGATGAAAAGGGAGTTTTCGAGAAAAATGCTGAAAGCCTATATTGTGGATGATGAACCCTTAGCTAGGGATGAATTAAAATATTTATTAAATCGTAGCAAGGAAGTAGAAGTTATTGGCGAAGGTGATGGTATAGATGTAGCGTTGATGGAAATTACCTCTCTTAAGCCAGACTTAATATTTATCGATATCGAGCTTGATTCTGAGAATGGTTTAAGTTTAGCTCAACATTTGGAGTTTTTGAATCCACCGCCAGCTATAGTCTTTGCAACAGCTTATGATGAATATGCGTTACAAGCATTTGAATCAAATGCAGTTGATTATATTTTAAAGCCTTTTGATGAAAATCGCCTTCAGAGAACATTGGAGAAAATTAGTAACCTAAGGTATAGAGGGCAAGAAACGCCTGATGCTTCAAAGCTTATTAAACAGAATAATGATAAGCTGGTGATTCTTGTGGACGAAAGAATCGTTTTACTACACCATGATGATATTTTATTTTTGCATTCATCCGAGGGAAAAAGCACTATTAAAACGATAGAGAATGAGTATAAGGTAAGCGAGCCGCTAGTTGTATTAGAAAAAAAATTGAATAACACAGCGTTTATTCGTGTTCATCGCAGCTTTATTGTTCACATGGACCATATCGTTGAAATAGAGCCATGGTTTAATTCTACTTATAACTTAAGATTGAAAGATGGTTCGACCGTTCCTGTGAGTAGAACTTATGTGAAAGATTTAAAGCGAAAGATAGGTTTCTGAATTTTTCGTTTTATTATTTGTAATTCATCGGTTCATGTTGGTAATTCAGCCGCCCATTTCTGCAATTTATCCTGAAAATGCCATGAAAGCCTTTACATCGTGTACTATTGTTGATGTATAACAGAATGTGAAGGGGGTCATTGTATGAATGCAGTTACAATTGTAGTTGCGGGGATATGTATTCTTTTAATTGCTTATCGCTTATATGGTACCTTTATGGCGGCAAAAGTATTAAAATTAGACGATTCAAAGCCGACACCAGCTCATAAATTGGAGGATGGTAAAGATTATGTACCTACAAACAAGTGGGTAACATTTGGCCATCACTTTGCGGCTATTGCGGCGGCGGGCCCTTTAGTAGGTCCGATTTTGGCGGCACAATTCGGTTATTTGCCAGGATTAGTGTGGTTGCTTGTCGGAGCTGTAATTGGTGGAGCGGTGCACGATTTAGTTGTGTTATTTGCTTCTATGCGTAGAGATGGAAAGTCGCTATCAGAGGTTGCAAGAGAAGAGCTTGGCCCTGTAGCAGGCTTTTGTGCAGGGTTAGCGATGTTGTTTATCATCACAATTACCATGGCAGGTTTGTCACTGGTTGTATTGAGCGCGTTAGAAAGAAACCCATGGGGAACCTTTGCAGTCGGAATCACCATTCCCATTGCTATGGGAGTTGGATTATACCATAAAAAAACAGGAAATTTAAAGGCTGCTACTATCGTTGGTTTCGGATTAATTATGGCTGCGATTATCTGGGGACCCAATATTCAAGGAACAGCTTTAGGTGATCTGCTGACCCTTGAAAAGAGTACACTAGCTATTATTTTACCTATTTATGCCTTTTTTGCTGCTGCGCTTCCAGTTTGGTTATTACTTGCACCACGTGATTACTTGAGTACTTTTATGAAAATTGGTGTTTTTGCAGCTTTAATTGTTGGAGTATTTATCGTCAATCCAGATGTTCAGTTTCCTGCATTTACAGAATTTATTAATGGTGGTGGACCGGTTATAGCGGGTCCGGTGTGGCCATTTGTATCAATTACCATTGCCTGTGGGGCGATTTCCGGTTTCCATGCATTCGTTGGATCTGGCACAACTCCAAAAATGGTCAATCGTTGGAGTGATGCCAAGGGAGTAGCGTTCGGAGCCATGCTCGTCGAATGTTTAGTAGGGATCATGGCTTTAATTGCTGCGGTTTCTCTCCAACCAGGAGACTACTTTGCCATCAATTCAACACCTGAAAAATTTGAGACATTAGGAATGGAGACGGTACATTTAAGAACCCTTGAAGAAGAGGTAGGAATGGATCTTGAAGGTAGAACAGGTGGAGCGGTTACGCTTGCTGTAGGAATGACATATATCTTCACGGAAATTCCCATCTTTGAAAAGATGGCCTCTTACTTCTATCAGTTTGTTATCCTATTTGAAGCTGTGTTTATCCTAACCGCCATAGATTCTGGAACAAGGGTTGCGCGCTATCTTATACAGGATTTCTTTGGAAACTTCTTTAAACCGTTAAAACGCACGGATTCATTAGGAGCCAATATTTTTGCAAGTGCTCTGGCTTGTTTTGTCTGGGGTTATCTTCTTTACTCAGGGGACATTAGTTCGGTATGGGCATTGTTCGGGGTTTCAAATCAATTGATGGCTTCTATCGGTCTTGTTGTTGGGGCAACAGTTGTATTGAAGGTCGCTGAAAAGCGCTGGTATATGCTGACATGTCTTGTACCACTTGCTTATCTATATATAACAGTGAATGTGGCAGGGTATTGGATGGTTAAAAATGTCTATTTAAATTCAGCAAACCCGGGGTATAATGTGCTGAATGGAATCATCTCGATTGTCATGCTTGTACTTGGTGTGGTCATTATCATAACTGCTATACGAAAATGGAGCCAATTATTTAAAATACCACAATCAGATTTAGTCGAGCTTTCGAAAAAAGAAGTTGCTTAAGTTAGAAATCGCTTACAGCGTTCATCTAAGGATGATCGCTGTATTTGTTTTTTCATGTTGATTTCGGTTCATTTTAGCTTTGAGGTCAAGCTGAAATTTACAAAAAAGTGGCAATCATGACTTAGCCAATCATCTCGTTTATTGGATGTTGGCAGAAAAGGGGCTTAAGCCTAAACAGCGTTAGGAGTTGTTTTTTTTAACATGAGGTCGGTTGGAATTACTGCCATATCTTTAATTCTGGGGGTACAGCATATTTGAATTAATTTTTTTAAGCGTTTCTTGATTTCCTTAAAGGCTCCATCAATCTGTTTGATGAAGACCATTGCTATTCCTGTTAATTTGAATCGTTGCTCTTCTTTCCATTCAGATTAAAAATTGGCAATCGGAATCAAGCGACGTTTTGGTATTTCTCTTTTGAAGTCGATAAAGACTATGCAAAAGGGGTGAGTAATCCGTGAATTTGGTGACAACCTTAAATGAAAAAAGAAGAGAGAAACAGATGAAATATGAAAAATCTGTTTTAAGAGAAATCTCGCTTAAAACGTTAAAAGAACGTGTGAACCAATTTTTCGGTTCGTCTGATTTAACGTCCAGTCTTATTTTACAAGCCGGAATTGAAGAGGCTTGTTACGATGTGGCGATAGAAGCGTATTTATTAGGGGCTCATTTTAGCCGTTTCGGTTATTATGGCGAATCGGTGGAGAGCGTTAAGAATAGATGCAGAAAAGAAGAAAAACATCTTATTGATACATTATATAATTTCTTGCTTTATTGGGGGAAAGGGATGGAAGGGATTTACAGCGAGTCCCTCTATTATGTATGTGAGCAGTATGTGGATAGTTGGTGGATGGAAGGCTTTCGCAAGGGAGAAAGGAGACATAAGCTAAGGCTTCACTAGGGGGATGAAAAGAGCAAAGATTATTTGTTCTAATCCTTCTTCTTGTCCCATATATTGAAATGAAAAGGACGAGCAGGAAGGGTTGGTTATGGGAATGAATAGAAGGAAGATAAAAATTGCTGCATTTCTTGTAGGGCTTACCCTCTTAATTTTCATTTTACAATACGACTTTCGAAATGATAACTCAATTAAGCCGTGGAACCTTCCTTTATCTGGAGAGATTATTTTATTAGATCCTGGCCACGGCGGTCCCGATGGAGGTGCTGGCGACAGTGAAGCACTAGAAAAGGATATCGCATTAACGATTGCCTTTAAATTAAGAGATTATTTGCAGCAACAGGGTGCTTTAGTGATGATGACAAGGGAAGAAGATATTGATCTGGCAGATGAAGAAACAAAGGGTCTTAGTCGCAGAAAAACAGAGGATTTGAAGCGAAGACTAGAGATGATCAATGAATCGGAAGCGGATTTTTACGTCAGTATTCATTTGAATGCAATTCCTTCTCCAAGGTGGAGTGGAGCGCAAACTTTTTATGCTAGTCAAATTTCTGAAAATGCTCGGGCGGCAAAATTTATTCAAGATGAACTTCGTCATAATTTAGAAAACACGACGAGAAAGGCAAAGCCGATTAATCAAGTGTATATTTTAAAATATGCGAAAAAACCTGGCGTGCTTGTTGAAGTGGGATTTTTGTCTAACCCGGCGGAGCGTGAAAGACTTATGCAGGAAGACTATCAAGAACAAATAGCCGCGTCTGTTTATAAAGGCATATTGCGCTACTACTCGAAAGAGGATGAGCTGGAGGAGAGCGAATAGGAAGGCGTTAGAAGCCTTCTTTTTGGCTTGCCCAAAAAGGGTGTGATCGAATTAACAGACAGGCGACGCGTTTATGTTATACTATGATTGGAAACGAATTCAAGAAAGGGTGTCATACATGTTATCAGAAGCAAACGTTGTTGAGATTCTTAACGGAATAAAGGAACCTTTCTTACATAAAACGTTAAAAGAATTGAATGCAATCGAAGAAGTGAAAGTAAAGGCAGAAAAAAACCACGTCAGTGTAAAAATAGCGATTGCTAAAACAGGTACCGCTGAACAGCTACAGCTTCAGCAAGAAGTTGTTCGCTTGCTAAAACAAGGTGGAGCTGAGACGGTTGGAATTCGCTTTTCCCAGCTTCCGGAGGAAGTATTGGCACAGCACCGTATCGCTGAAGATGAATCCGAGGGTTTATTAAAAAGCAATACGACTTTTATTGCCATTGCGAGTGGTAAGGGCGGAGTTGGTAAATCAACTGTATCAGTCAACCTGGCTATTTCGTTAGCCCGACTCGGCAAAAAGGTCGGTCTTGTGGATGCGGATATTTATGGATTTAGCGTACCTGATATGATGGGAATTACAGAGCGACCAGCCGTACGTGGAGAAAAGATTATTCCAGTGGAACGCTACGGCGTACAAGTCATTTCGATGGGCTTCTTTGTTGAAGATAACGCACCGATTATCTGGCGTGGACCAATGCTAGGTAAAATGTTGAACAGCTTCTTCAATGAGGTGGAGTGGGGCGAACTCGACTACTTACTTCTCGATCTCCCTCCGGGAACAGGTGATGTAGCTTTAGATGTTCACTCTATGCTTCCATCCTGCAAAGAATTGATCGTAACAACACCGCATCCAACAGCAGCTTTTGTTGCAGCCCGTGCTGGAGCAATGGCTTTGAAAACCGAGCATGAAATTCTCGGGGTTGTTGAAAATATGGCCTATTTTGAAAGTCAATTAACAGGAGAAAAGGAATATGTTTTTGGTCAAGGTGGCGGAGAGAAGCTTGCAGATGAGCTTAGAACAGAGGTGTTAGGTCAGCTGCCATTAGGTCAGCCAGATTGGAACGAGGATGATTTTGCTCCGTCAGTCTACCAAGAAGATCATAAGATTGGAAAAATATATTTAGATATTGCGCAAAAAGTCATTTCGAAATTAGAAAAATAATAATCAAAGAGGATGTTCCATTTTGCAATGGGACATCCTCTTTAGGAATTATTCTTCTTCTTTCTTTTCCCCTTCTCCACTTCCTTTTTCCGTGGCGGCCTTCAATAATATATCTTCAATTTTTGCCTTGTAAAGAGGACTTTCGAAGGTTTCTGTCATAACTTTTTGGAGATGCTCCCGGTACTCCTTGCTCTTCATTAAGGCTGTGACTTCTTTTGTTAACTCTGGATCTTTAAGGAGCTCAATCATCATTCCTTGGTATTCAGGATCCTTCATAAGACTCTTGATTAGCTTTTCGTGCTCTGATTGCATACCTTTAGCAAAGGCTTCTGCAAATTTAGGATC
The DNA here is from genome assembly GCF_038004005.1 of Robertmurraya sp. FSL W8-0741. Lineage (NCBI taxonomy): Bacteria > Bacillati > Bacillota > Bacilli > Caryophanales > Bacillaceae > Robertmurraya > Robertmurraya sp. FSL W8-0741. Next base: position 207,337 of record NZ_JBBOQG010000001.1, on the reverse strand, counting down.
CTCAAATTGCTTTTTCCAAAACTCTGCCCCTTTTTCAGATGTAAGTGTTTCTTGAATAGTGGTTGAAACAACTGCCTGATCCATGACAAGCTTCTCCTTCATTCCATCATCGCCCATAACTTCTTGGAGAGCTTTCTTTCCATCATCTGTTTTCAAAATATCTACGACCATTTTCTTTGTTTCCTCGTAATCAAGTTCTTTGCTGCCTGCCTCTGTTTGAGCACAACCAGTGATTGCAATAACAAGTAAACCGATGAGGAGCAAAACCGTTTTATTCCTCATAACAAAAGCTCCTTTCACTAAATGCTGAAATAGGTCTATTGTTGTAAATCGATTAGTGATGAACAAATAAGCCCACTTATTCTTTATCATGAAGAATTTTAACAATTTTTATGCGTTTGATCCGAATGCCTAGATTTTTCAAACTTTGGTTGGTACAATCTAGAGGGGAATCTAGAACTTGGAGGAAAACAAACGTGAAAAGCCGTTATGTTGTTCAATTGTTTATGTCCACGCTGTTGCTCGGTGGGTTTGCAACAGGGATAATAGGATTTATTGTTCGTTGGGATGAATTTCAATCCTATTTTACGGATTTTGATATTCTGAAAATTTTGTCGACGCTGTTTTGGTTTATCGGAGTAGGTTTGATTTTTAGTTTAATTAGCCAAATGGGCTTTTTTGCTTACTTAACTGTACACCGCTTTGGGTTGGGAATTTTTAAATCAGTAAGACTATGGAATGCTGTTCAGGTTGTACTCATTTTATTTGTTTTATTTGATTTAGTTTATTTCCGTCATAGAGCCTTTGGTGGTAGTGTTACTTCTTATCTATGGGACCCTGCATTCATTTTAATTGTCGCACTAGTTGTTGCCTTTTTTAAAGCGAAGCAAACCAATAAGGAGGCTTTTATTCCGGCCGTCTTTTTTATGATTGTTGTTACCGTTATTGAATGGATGCCCGTTTTGCGTGTGAATGAGGAAGGGTGGCTGTACTTAATGCTATACCCTCTGTTATTATGCAACGGCTACCAAATGCTCATACTTCATAAATTAAATCAAAAATCTGCACAAGAAAAGAAGCCTGCGTAAGGCTTCTTTTCTTGAAGTGCTTAGAAGTTTGAATGTCGATTTGGTCCTGTCCAGGATTTGCGATTTCTGTTTGCTTCCACCGATAAAGCAATTTTCTTTTTTTTGAAAATTGTCTCGGTCCATATACTTATTTAATCTCTTTTGTTTTGGAATCAGCATTGACAATCATTTCAGATACGTTTACAAACTTGAGTCCCTTTTTTCGAAGTTCCTTCATTATAGAAGGAATCGCATCAGCGGTTTGTTTAGCAGAATCGGAAGCGTGCATAAGGATAATATCTCCTTTTTTCGCCTTCGAGACATTTTTTACAATGACCTCAACTCCTGGATTCGTCCAGTCTTTAGAATCTACACTCCAATGGACAAAAGTTAAGCCGAGACGTTCAGCTATCTTTAATGTTTTTTGGTCAAAATGTCCAGTGGGAGCACGAGCAAGCTTAATATTTTTGATATTTAATTTTTTAAATGCTTCTAGGGCTGTAGCTAAATCTTTGCGAACTTCCTCTTCCTCGACATTTGTATAATCGACATAATTGTATCCTAATAATCCGATTTCATAGCCATCTTTTACAATTCGTTCGACTAAATCAGGGTGTCTCTCAGCCCATGCTCCTGATAGAAAAAAGGTAGCTGTTGCTATCTCCTCTCTTTTTAAAATATCAAGTATAGGCTCAGCCTTCTCATCTCCCCAGCCGATATTAAACGTTAAGGCAAGATTCTTCTCACCTTTGTAAATGGCCTTTGGTTCATTTTTATCTGAGAAAGTAGGAATATGAATATAACTTTCTAGATACAAAAACCATGCTGTAAAAAAGGCTGCGATAATAATTAGGGTTAATTGTTTAATGGTTTTGCCATTTAGTACGAAAAAAAAGTTCAATTTCCATCACCTCGTCCAATACACTCCTTGTCTCATAGTTATGCAATGCTAAGAAAAATATGTTAACTACTCATAAAAATAATAAAAATGGATAACACTACAATAACCATTAAGCATATAGGAGTGGTTAAAGTGTTAGGGATGATGATGAATGATAAGGAAGTAAAGGAAATTCAGTATTTAATTAAGAGAGAAATGGATGAGATTCTTTTTGACTTAGAAGACGAGCGTATAGATCATATTGTTAAAAGAGCGATGGAAGAAAGATATAAAATATTGTTTGCTCTGTTTAAGCGAGTGGCTCCTTCTAAGGAATGCTTAACGTATATTCGCTCAACAAAAAGCATTTAAATAATTTGCGAAAAGAGTATTGACTTCGTATTGCTATCTTGATATATTAATAAACGTCGCTGATAACAACTTAGCAAGAACGAAAAAAGTTTTTAAAAAGTTGTTGACGAAGAATTATTGATGTGTTATATTAAAAAAGTCGCTTACGGGCGATGCAAAGAAATTTCCCTTCTTGGGAGAGTTGAGAAATGGCATTTCGTTAATGCGAAATATCCGTTGTTATTGCACTTTGAAAACTAAACAAATCATACGTCAACAAATAATTATAGTGGAGGCTATCTTTCTTTAAGAAGCTGAAACTAGCCAACGTTTATTTTAAACATAAGAGCTAATCTTACTCTTTATTGGAGAGTTTGATCCTGGCTCAGGACGAACGCTGGCGGCGTGCCTAATACATGCAAGTCGAGCGCTTGCACAAGAAAGCTTGCTTTCTTGTTGCTTGAGCGGCGGACGGGTGAGTAACACGTGGGCAACCTGCCTATAAGACTGGGATAACTTCGGGAAACCGGAGCTAATACCGGATAATGCTTTTGAACACATGTTCGAAAGCGGAAAGATGGTTTCGGCTATCACTTATAGATGGGCCCGCGGCGCATTAGCTAGTTGGTGAGGTAACGGCTCACCAAGGCGACGATGCGTAGCCGACCTGAGAGGGTGATCGGCCACACTGGGACTGAGACACGGCCCAGACTCCTACGGGAGGCAGCAGTAGGGAATCTTCCGCAATGGACGAAAGTCTGACGGAGCAACGCCGCGTGAGTGATGAAGGTTTTCGGATCGTAAAACTCTGTTGTTAGGGAAGAACAAGTACCGGAGTAACTGCCGGTACCTTGACGGTACCTAACCAGAAAGCCACGGCTAACTACGTGCCAGCAGCCGCGGTAATACGTAGGTGGCAAGCGTTGTCCGGAATTATTGGGCGTAAAGCGCGCGCAGGCGGTTCTTTAAGTCTGATGTGAAAGCCCACGGCTCAACCGTGGAGGGTCATTGGAAACTGGGGAACTTGAGTGCAGAAGAGAAGAGCGGAATTCCACGTGTAGCGGTGAAATGCGTAGAGATGTGGAGGAACACCAGTGGCGAAGGCGGCTCTTTGGTCTGTAACTGACGCTGAGGCGCGAAAGCGTGGGGAGCAAACAGGATTAGATACCCTGGTAGTCCACGCCGTAAACGATGAGTGCTAAGTGTTAGAGGGTTTCCGCCCTTTAGTGCTGCAGCAAACGCATTAAGCACTCCGCCTGGGGAGTACGGCCGCAAGGCTGAAACTCAAAGGAATTGACGGGGGCCCGCACAAGCGGTGGAGCATGTGGTTTAATTCGAAGCAACGCGAAGAACCTTACCAGGTCTTGACATCCTCTGCCACCCCTAGAGATAGGGCGTTCCCCTTCGGGGGACGGAGTGACAGGTGGTGCATGGTTGTCGTCAGCTCGTGTCGTGAGATGTTGGGTTAAGTCCCGCAACGAGCGCAACCCTTGATCTTAGTTGCCAGCATTCAGTTGGGCACTCTAAGGTGACTGCCGGTGACAAACCGGAGGAAGGTGGGGATGACGTCAAATCATCATGCCCCTTATGACCTGGGCTACACACGTGCTACAATGGATGGTACAAAGGGCAGCGAAGCCGCGAGGTGGAGCGAATCCCATAAAACCATTCTCAGTTCGGATTGTAGGCTGCAACTCGCCTACATGAAGCCGGAATCGCTAGTAATCGCGGATCAGCATGCCGCGGTGAATACGTTCCCGGGCCTTGTACACACCGCCCGTCACACCACGAGAGTTTGTAACACCCGAAGTCGGTGAGGTAACTGGTGGTTTCACTGAGTATCTGATAAAAGTAGTCGGAAATTCAGTGAAACCACTAGAGCCAGCCGCCTAAGGTGGGACAGATGATTGGGGTGAAGTCGTAACAAGGTAGCCGTATCGGAAGGTGCGGCTGGATCACCTCCTTTCTAAGGAATATTGAGGCTTAGATGTCTCATAAATCGTAAAGTTGATGAGGCTATTTTGCCAAGTCAAAATAGCCGTATGGTTTGTTTAGTTTTGAGAGTGCAATCTCTCAAAATAGAATGAAGGTGAATTAGAAGCGAGCAGATTAAAGATGCGAAGCTTATCATTCGCCGTTTGTACCTTGAAAACTAGATAATGATAATGAAGAAGAACCAAGAAATTACCGAGTAATCGCCATTTTAGTTTTTCTCTCTATTGATTTATTCATAGAGTAAACCGCGAGGGTTTCAAGAAATCACACAAAGTTGTGTTGATGTATTGAAAGCCGAACAAGAGGGTTTCGAGAAGCAAGTAGATCAAGGAAGCGACCGAACGAGCATCGGAGCGTACGTAATGGGTACGTGAGGAGCGTAGAGAGGGAGCTGACGCAGAGATGCGCCGCTTATCGGAAGCCGAAAGTTGAGGGAAATGAGAAGCAAACAAGTCGAGGAATCAAGCGAGGAAGTACCGGAGCGTACGTAGTCTGTACGCGAGGATACTGACGAGTAAAGATGACGAAGAGATGTGTAGCTGATCATTTGCCGAATGGTTAAGTTATAAAGGGCGCACGGTGGATGCCTTGGCACTAGGAGCCGATGAAGGACGGGACTAACACCGATATGCTTCGGGGAGCTGTAAGTAAGCTTTGATCCGGAGATTTCCGAATGGGGAAACCCATCATCCGTAATGGGATGGTATCCATACCTGAATACATAGGGGATGGAAGGCAGACCCGGGGAACTGAAACATCTAAGTACCCGGAGGAAGAGAAAGCAAACGCGATTCCCTGAGTAGCGGCGAGCGAAACGGGATTAGCCCAAACCAAGAGGCTTGCCTCTTGGGGTTGTAGGACACTCTATACGGAGTTACAAAGGAACGGAGTAAACGAACAAGTCTGGAAAGGCTGGTCAGAGAAGGTAACAACCCTGTAGTTGAAACTTCGTTCCCTCTTGAGTGGATCCTGAGTACGGCGGGACACGTGAAATCCCGTCGGAAGCTGGGAGGACCATCTCCCAAGGCTAAATACTCCCTAGTGACCGATAGTGAACCAGTACCGTGAGGGAAAGGTGAAAAGCACCCCGGAAGGGGAGTGAAAGAGAACCTGAAACCGTGTGCCTACAAGTAGTTAGAGCCCTATGCATATTTCCTTTGGAAACATGCTGGGTGATAGCGTGCCTTTTGTAGAATGAACCGGCGAGTTACGATTGCATGCAAGGTTAAGTTGAGAAGACGGAGCCGCAGCGAAAGCGAGTCTGAATAGGGCGTCTTGAGTATGTAGTCGTAGACCCGAAACCAGGTGATCTACCCATGTCCAGGTTGAAGTTCAGGTAACACTGAATGGAGGACCGAACCCACGCACGTTGAAAAGTGCGGGGATGAGGTGTGGGTAGCGGAGAAATTCCAATCGAACTTGGAGATAGCTGGTTCTCTCCGAAATAGCTTTAGGGCTAGCCTCACGAAGAACGAGTCTTGGAGGTAGAGCACTGTTTGGACTAGGGGCCCTCATCGGGTTACCGAATTCAGACAAACTCCGAATGCCAAGTACTTAAACGTGGGAGTCAGACTGCGAGTGATAAGATCCGTAGTCAAAAGGGAAACAGCCCAGACCACCAGCTAAGGTCCCAAAGTATACGTTAAGTGGAAAAGGATGTGGGGTTGCTTAGACAACCAGGATGTTGGCTTAGAAGCAGCCATCATTTAAAGAGTGCGTAATAGCTCACTGGTCGAGTGACCCCGCGCCGAAAATGTACCGGGGCTAAACGTATCACCGAAGCTGTGGGTGTACACCGTAGGTGTACGCGGTAGGAGAGCGTTCTAAGGGCGTTGAAGCTAGACCGGAAGGACTGGTGGAGCGCTTAGAAGTGAGAATGCCGGTATGAGTAGCGAAAGATGGGTGAGAATCCCATCCACCGAATGCCTAAGGTTTCCTGAGGAAGGCTCGTCCGCTCAGGGTTAGTCGGGACCTAAGCCGAGGCCGAAAGGCGTAGGCGATGGACAACAGGTTGATATTCCTGTACCACCTCGTTTTTGTTTGAGCGATGGGGGGACGCAGGAGGATAGGGTAAGCGCACTGCTGGATATGTGCGTCTAAGCAGTTAGAGCGGCAAGTAGGCAAATCCGCTTGCCATACGCTTGAGCTGTGACAGCGAGGGAAATCAAGTACCGAAGTTCCTGATTCCACACTGCCAAGAAAAGCCTCTAGTGAGAAAACAGGTGCCCGTACCGCAAACCGACACAGGTAGGCGAGGAGAGAATCCTAAGGTGAGCGAGAGAACTCTCGTTAAGGAACTCGGCAAAATGACCCCGTAACTTCGGGAGAAGGGGTGCTTTTTAGGGTGCATAGCCCTGAAGAGCCGCAGTGAATAGGCCCAGGCGACTGTTTAGCAAAAACACAGGTCTCTGCGAAGCCGCAAGGCGAAGTATAGGGGCTGACGCCTGCCCGGTGCTGGAAGGTTAAGAGGAGGGGTTAGCTTACGCGAAGCTCTGAATTGAAGCCCCAGTAAACGGCGGCCGTAACTATAACGGTCCTAAGGTAGCGAAATTCCTTGTCGGGTAAGTTCCGACCCGCACGAAAGGCGTAACGATCTGGGCACTGTCTCAACGAGAGACTCGGTGAAATTATAGTACCTGTGAAGATGCAGGTTACCCGCGACAGGACGGAAAGACCCCGTGGAGCTTTACTGTAGCCTGATATTGAATTTTGGTACAGCTTGTACAGGATAGGTAGGAGCCGTGGAAGCCGGAGCGCTAGCTTCGGTGGAGGCGTCGGTGGGATACTACTCTGGCTGTATTGACATTCTAACCCGCACCTCTGATCGAGGTGGGAGACAGTGTCAGGTGGGCAGTTTGACTGGGGCGGTCGCCTCCTAAAGAGTAACGGAGGCGCCCAAAGGTTCCCTCAGAATGGTTGGAAATCATTCGTAGAGTGTAAAGGCACAAGGGAGCTTGACTGCGAGACCTACAAGTCGAGCAGGGACGAAAGTCGGGCTTAGTGATCCGGTGGTTCCGCATGGAAGGGCCATCGCTCAACGGATAAAAGCTACCCCGGGGATAACAGGCTTATCTCCCCCAAGAGTCCACATCGACGGGGAGGTTTGGCACCTCGATGTCGGCTCATCGCATCCTGGGGCTGTAGTCGGTCCCAAGGGTTGGGCTGTTCGCCCATTAAAGCGGTACGCGAGCTGGGTTCAGAACGTCGTGAGACAGTTCGGTCCCTATCCGTCGTGGGCGTAGGAAATTTGAGAGGAGCTGTCCTTAGTACGAGAGGACCGGGATGGACGCACCGCTGGTGTACCAGTTGTTCTGCCAAGAGCATCGCTGGGTAGCTATGTGCGGAAGGGATAAGTGCTGAAAGCATCTAAGCATGAAGCCCCCCTCAAGATGAGATTTCCCATAGCGCAAGCTAGTAAGAACCCTGAAAGATGATCAGGTTGATAGGTCAGAGGTGGAAGCATGGTGACATGTGGAGCTGACTGATACTAATCGTTCGAGGACTTAACCAAATAGGTTACTCGGTCTTTTTCTTCTTCATCCATTATCTAGTTTTGAAGGGACAAAGCTTTTTGCGTAAGCAAAATCGATTTCCTTCAATCAAATAGTCCGGTGACGATAGCGAGAAGGTCACACCCGTTCCCATACCGAACACGGAAGTTAAGCTTCTCAGCGCCGATGGTAGTGAGGGGCTGTCCCCTTGTGAGAGTAGGACGTTGCCGGGCGAACATTTTATTAATTTTCCGCGGTAGCTCAGTGGTAGAGCAACGAGCAAAGCATCATGAAAGTGCTGCGAGTTGTACTCATCGAGCTGCTACTTGAGCTAATTTTCTGAGATGAGGACAATCGGGAAGTATTCAAGGTAGAGGAATGTATTTTTAATTTTCCGCGGTAGCTCAGTGGTAGAGCAATCGGCTGTTAACCGATCGGTCGTAGGTTCGAATCCTACCCGCGGAGCCATTTTAGTCACTTTATTAGTAGTATAATTGTGAGCTAGAATGCATGCTTCCATAGCTCAGCAGGTAGAGCACTTCCATGGTAAGGAAGAGGTCACCGGTTCGAGCCCGGTTGGAAGCTCTTTGAAAATGACATTGCGGCCCCTTGGTCAAGCGGTTAAGACACCGCCCTTTCACGGCGGTAACACGGGTTCGAATCCCGTAGGGGTCATATTAAAGTTGCACTTGTTGCAACTTTGGAGGATTAGCTCAGCTGGGAGAGCACCTGCCTTACAAGCAGGGGGTCGGCGGTTCGATCCCGTCATCCTCCACCAACATTTTTTCGCGGTAGCGAAAATAATGTACTTCTTTATTTTTTCGCGTCAATGAAATAATATATCTTTTAATTTTTTGTGTTAATATGTATGCCGGCCTAGCTCAATTGGTAGAGCAACTGACTTGTAATCAGTAGGTTGGGGGTTCGAGTCCTCTGGCCGGCACCATTTTTATGTTTCGGAGGGGTAGCGAAGTGGCTAAACGCGGCGGACTGTAAATCCGCTCCTTCGGGTTCGGCGGTTCGAATCCGTCCCCCTCCACCAACCTTTTTTCGCAATAGCGAAAATAAGGCACCATTATTAATTACAAAGTCAGTAACAAATTTTCATTATAGGGCGCTAGTGGAAATAAGAGTTATATCATAAAAACATAAAAACAGGACAAGCTATAAGTAGTCCTTTTTATTTTTGAATTTTACATATTATTGGGCTATAGCCAAGTGGTAAGGCAACGGACTTTGACTCCGTCATTCGTAGGTTCGAATCCTGCTAGCCCAGCCAATTTTAGAGCCATTAGCTCAGTCGGTAGAGCATCTGACTTTTAATCAGAGGGTCGAAGGTTCGAGTCCTTCATGGCTCATACCTCTTAAGATAGTTATCTTAAGAGGTTTTTTGTTTTATCATGCTATCATGAATCTATGATAAAGGCGGTTATTTTAGAATTTCGATAGGTTTCAAAAAATTTCTAGACTTAAATTATTTCCAGAATAATGATTCGTGAGGGAAGTCCGATAAAGTGACTATTACATTAAATCATCATGTAAGTAAGTCTATTTATAAAAAATCATTGAAAGCCCGTATGTACATATCTAATTATTTCTACGATGTATAAGTCATTTATAGTCTCGAGCTATTATTGCTCTTCAGCTGATTCTCTTTTCCAAGCTTTAAATCTCCATTTTATGCGAATATTAACTTCAATATTGTTCAAAATACTCCATGTATTTATATGAATGTGTATGCTCTGGTATTTGGATTTTACTGAATTTTCAAACGTATATATATACATTATTTTGTCGAGTTGAGTCAAAGGAATGTAAGCGTATAAAATAAGAGTAAGACAAGATGGGAGGGAAAAGCAGGTGCGAAAGTTATCTATTATCGGGATGCCGATGGATTTGGGGCAAATGAGGCGTGGTGTAGATATGGGGCCAAGTGCCATTCGCTACGCGGGAGTAAATGAAAGGTTACAAATGTTATTTGATGAAGTGATTGATCTTGGTGATATTTCAATTGGGAGACCGGAGGTTCGGATTGATAAGGAGTCAAAGCTAAGGAATCTTGAATTGATTGCTGAGAAAACGGCTATCCTAGCTGACAAAGTAGATGAAGTCATTCAATCCGGCGCCTTCCCTTTAGTGTTGGGTGGCGATCATAGTATTGCCATAGGAACTCTAGCAGGTGTATCTAGGCACTATCAGAATCTGGGCGTAATCTGGTACGATGCTCACGGTGATCTAAATACGGCTGAAACATCACCGTCTGGTAACATTCATGGAATGCCCTTAGCTGTCAGTATTGGTTTAGGGCATCCGTTGTTAACGAAGATAGGCGGTTATCAACCAAAAGTAAAACCTGAAAATATCGTGATTATTGGCGCTCGTTCATTAGATGAAGGCGAGAGAGCACTCATTAAAGAAAAGGGAATTAGAGTCTATACAATGCATGAAATTGATCGTTTAGGGATGACAAAGGTCATGGAAGAATCAATTCAATATTTACAGGAACGGACAGATGGGGTACATTTGTCACTGGATTTAGATGGGTTGGACCCAACAGATGCGCCTGGAGTCGGAACTCCGGTGAATGGAGGGATAAGCTATCGTGAAAGCCATTTAGCGATGGAGATGTTAGCTGAATCGGAAATTATCACTTCAGCTGAATTTGTTGAAGTAAATCCAATCTTAGATGAGAAAAACAAAACAGCGTCAGTGGCGGTGGCTTTAATGGGTTCCTTATTTGGTGAGAAATTATTATAAAATGTAATAGTGAGACATATTTGATAGTAAGGGCTGCACCCCCGATGTTAGGTATGGGGGGTGCAGTTTACTATTATTTTAGGGTTTCTTCGTATTCTTGATACTGATTTAACAAAACATCAAGTTCTTTGCTAAGCTTAAGTACTTCTTCATCTGTAAGTGAAGTCGAGGCGGCAATGGAGATCATTTGATTACGACACGATTCAATTTCCTGTAATAATTTTGTCCTCATAACACCATCCTTTAAATTCTTTATTCCCGATGTCCAAATTCTTAAACCTTTTTGTTAAAATAGAAGGTATATAAATAATCATGGTTCCATTTACTTACGTAACTTTGATACTTTAGCTTAGAATAGAGAATTAATAAATTGTTCTCGTAAATAAATGAAACTTTTTCTGCTATCGATTCGTATATCGACTAGCCGCATAGAGCGGAGGTAAATAGAAAAATGGATGCAATAGTCAAAAAAAGAATTAAGCAAGTACTGAAAGGCGATCAAAATGCCTATGCGGAAATAGTTGAAATCTATAAAGATAAAGTATTTCAACTATGCTTTCGAATGCTGGGGAATCGCCATGAGGCTGAGGACATGGCACAGGAGGCATTTATCCGAGCATATGTAAACATTGCAAGCTTTAATATTGATTTAAAATTTTCAACGTGGCTATATCGAATTGCCACAAATCTGTGTATTGACCGGATTAGAAAAAAGAAACCGGATTTTTACCTGGATGCGGAGGTCTCTGGTACAGATGGGTTAACGATGTACTCGCAAGTTCCTTCTGATTCAGCGTTACCAGAGGAAGAGGTCGAAAGTATTGAACTACATGAAACGATCCAGAGAGAGATCGCAAAATTACCTGAAAAGTATCGCTCTGTCATCGTTTTAAAGTATATCGAAGAACTTTCGTTAAACGAAATCAGTAAGATTCTGGATATGCCTTTAGGAACAGTTAAAACCCGAATTCATAGAGGGCGAGAAGCGTTGAGACACCAATTACGGAATGTTTAATGAGAGGTGAGAACAGTGAGTTGTTCTGAAAAATATGTTGCTTATATGCATGAATATTTAGATGAGGAGATCTCAACAGAGCATGAAAAGGAACTGAAAGAACATCTTCTAAAATGTCCTGAATGTCAAAAGCATTTTCAGGAACTAGAAAAATCTTTGGCTTTAGTAAAGAGTATTGCCCATGTGACAACATCAGATGACTTTACATTGAATGTGATGAATAGATTGCCAAAAGAAAAGAAAAAAGTAGGTTTCCAAAGATGGTTGAGGCATCATCCGCTGTTAACCGCGGCCTCTTTGTTTCTAGTTTTGATGGTGGGCAGTCTTTTTTCCTCATGGAACACAGGCCATAATTTGTCTGTCTCGAAACAGCCAAACCTGATTGTTAAAAATGATACGGTTATTGTACCAGAAGGCGAAGTTGTCAAAGGGGATGTTGTTGTTCGAAACGGCAGCCTTAGAATTGACGGACAGATTGATGGGAATGTAACCGTTATAAACGGAACGGTTATAAACGGGGAGAAATATTTAGCTTCCGCCGGAGATGTTACCGGAGAGATTGAGGAAATCAATGTGATCTTCGAATGGGTATGGTATCATTTGAAGAATATGGCGAAAGAAGCGATTAACTTCTTCGAAGAGTCGGAGCAGTCACAAGGTGTGACTGCTTTTCTATGGTGAATAATATTTAATGGATCGATATCTATTGAACTTTAAGGTCCTTTTTATTTGAGCATTGAAGAGAGGAAGTTTTTAACGAAAGCACTATACCCTCCAGTATGTATGAAGGGTTCATTCTCGCAGGTAACGTTTTTTTTCGATTTTTCCGAAGGCGCACTGAGCTTTTTTTGTATTGCGGATCTTTCACATGTGATTAAAATGGCGTTTCTTTGAAATATGGTATACTATAGGGTAAAATGAATCGAAATCAAAGCATGCTTGCTTTTAAATATATAATTGGAGGAAGTCCCATGTCGATTGGAAATTTCAATCTCTTTGATCTACTGATTAATGCCATTGACATTCTCCTAGTAACTTTCGTGATATACAAGCTCATCATGGTGATAAAAGGAACGAAAGCTGTTCAATTGTTAAAAGGAATCTTTGTTGTTTTGATTGTAACTTTGATCAGTGACAAGTTTCATTTACAAACGCTTAATTGGATGATGGAGCAAGTACTCATATGGGGAGTCGTCGCATTTGTGATTATATTCCAGCCAGAGTTAAGAAGAGCCTTGGAACAATTGGGAAGAGGCGGCTTTTTCTCGCGCTCTGGGCATCAGGAAGAGGATGAACAAGAAAAAATGGTAGAAGCCATTGTGAAGGCAACAGATTATATGGCAAAACGACGGATTGGAGCCCTTATTTCCGTTGAGCGAGAGACGGGGTTAGCAGACTATATAGAAACTGGAATTCCACTTAATGCGAATATATCATCAGAGCTATTAATCAATATTTTTATCCCAAATACACCGTTGCATGATGGCGCAGTAATTTTACAAAAAAATTCTGTTGCCGCAGCAGCATGTTATTTGCCCTTGTCGGAGAGCCCTTTTATTTCAAAGGAACTAGGGACAAGGCATCGGGCAGCATTAGGTATTAGTGAGGTTACAGATAGCTTAACAGTCATTGTTTCAGAAGAAACGGGCTCGATTTCATTAACGAAGAATGGCGAGCTGCATCGTGATCTGAAGCTCGATAAATTCAGAGAGTTAATAGGAGCGGAACTACTGTCCGGGGTAAAAGCTAAACAGACTTCTTCAGGTCGCTGGAACTGGAGGGGGAAAGCGAATGGATAAATATATTAATAAATTGATCGAAAATAAATGGTTTATTCGCGTGATAGCGCTAGTGTTGGCATTATTACTTTTTGAAAATGTGAATGAGGAAAATAAATCGGTTGTCAATGTTCCTCAGGATCAAGAATCTGAGGTCATTGAAGCAGTGCCGGTAACAAGCTATTATGATGCGGACAATCTTGTTGTAACAGGTGTGCCGGAAACTGTGAAGCTGACGTTATCGGGTCCTCGCTCAAATCTTCAGCAAGCTCTAGCGCAAAGAGGATTTGAAGTATACGTTGATTTAACAGAAGCAGAAATTGGTACCCAAGAAGTACAAATTCAGATTCGGGACATATCAGAAAGATTAAAGGTTAGCATTGATCCTGCGACCATTACGGTATCCGTACAAGAAAAAGTATCGAAGGAATTTAGTGTCGAAGCAGAGTTCGATAGCAATATTTTAGCAGAAGGTTATGTTTCAGATGTTGCCGTTGTAGAGCCGAATAAAGTAACGGTGACAGGGGCGAAGGATGTCGTTGAGAGCATTACGTATGTGAAGGCGACATTAGATATAAAAGGGCCAATTAATGAAACGATCAAAAGAGAAGCAAATATATTAGTCCTTGATCAAGCTTTAAATAAATTGGATGTTCTTGTTGAACCTAGCACGGTTCAAGTGACAATTCCGGTAAAAGCATCAACGAAGACAGTCCCGATCAACATTGTGCAATCGGGAAGATTGCCAGCGGGTGTCACGATTGAATCGATCAGATTGGAAAAAGATGAAGCGAAAATCATCGCCCCTGAGGATGTATTAGACAAAACCGATTCAGTCCGGGTAGAACTAGATGTAAGTGAAATTGAAAAGGATACTGAGCTGACCCTACCTGTCATTATCTCTGAAGGGGTTATTGCCGTTGACCCACAAGTCGTAAAAGTATCGATTCGGGCCAATAAAACAGAAGATCGAACGTTTTCTAATATTCCTATTGGTATAGAAGGACTATCAAATTCATATGAAGCTGTGTTTCGTGAACCAGCGAATGGCTCGACAAGCCTGACGCTATCAGGCAGCAGTGGAGACATCGCCTCCTTATCAGCATCAAGCTTTCGCCTTTTTATTGATGCATCAAATTTGGAACCAGGGGAGCATGAAGTCAAGATTCAGGTCGATGGACCGAACAATGTGGAATGGAAATTAGCGAGAGAGACTGTGAAAATATTAATAACTCAAGAAGATGAGTAGTGATTGAATAGGAAAAGGAGCGAGAATAGATGGGTAAATATTTCGGTACGGATGGAGTTCGCGGAGTTGCCAATAGCGAATTAACGCCAGAGCTTGCCTTTAAATTAGGCCGCCTTGGAGGATATGTTCTAACGAAGGATCAGCCTAGACCAAAAGTTTTAATTGGTCGCGATACACGCATTTCAGGTCATATGCTAGAGGGAGCGTTAGTTGCTGGGTTACTATCGATTGGTGCGGAGGTCATGCGCTTAGGTGTTATTTCCACCCCAGGGGTCGCCTATTTAACAAAAGTACTCGGGGCGCAAGCTGGAGTCATGATTTCAGCGTCGCATAATCCAGTTGCTGACAATGGGATCAAATTTTTTGGTTCAGATGGTTTTAAGCTTTCGGATGAACAAGAGCAGGAAATTGAGCAATTATTGGACATGGCAGAGGATGAGTTACCAAGGCCAGTCGGTGAAAATCTTGGACAAGTTAATGATTATTTTGAAGGTGGTCAAAAGTACCTGCAATTCTTAAAGCAAACGGTGGACGAGGACTTTTCCGGCATACATATTGCTTTGGATTGTGCTCATGGTGCGACATCTTCATTGGCAGCACACTTATTCGCTGATCTTGAAGCGGATTTATCGACAATGGGGGCTTCTCCTAATGGTCTTAATATTAATGATGGGGTTGGTTCTACTCATCCAGAAGCATTGGCGGCCTTCTTAAAAGAAAAAGAAGCAGATGTCGGTCTTGCTTTTGATGGAGATGGCGATCGCCTCATTGCCATTGATGAGAATGGAGACATCGTTGACGGTGATCAAATCATGTTCATATGTGCGAAATATATGCATGCCAATGGACGCTTAAAGCATAACACTGTTGTTTCTACTGTGATGAGCAATCTTGGCTTTTATAAAGGCCTTGAAGCAAATGAAATCAAGAGCGTACAAACAGCAGTTGGCGACCGTTATGTGGTTGAAGAAATGAAGAAAAACGGTTTTAATTTGGGGGGCGAGCAGTCCGGCCATATTATTTTCTTAGAATACAATACGACAGGTGATGGTCTGTTGACAGGGCTGCAGCTCGTCAATATTATGAAAATGACAAAAAAGAAGTTATCAGAGCTTGCCGCTGAAATGGAAAAATTCCCGCAAAAGCTTGTCAATATTCGTGTTACAGATAAACATCATGTCACCGATAACGAAAAAGTAAAAGCGATTATTGCAGAAGTAGAAGCTGAGATGAATGGCAATGGTCGTATTTTAGTTCGTCCGTCCGGAACGGAGCCATTGGTTCGTGTTATGGCAGAGGCGCCGACAGAAGAGCAGTGTCAATCATACGTAGAACGTATTGCTGAGGTTGTTAAAGAGGAAATGGGACTTCAAGAATAAAGAGAGAGATCCTATTAAGGATAAAAACATACTGCAGAAATTTTTATTTTGAACTCTAATATTTAGTGTTATACGTCTAGCGCAAGTAGCCTTTCGCCTATATAACTTTAGGTTCTCCTACGATAGATTAATTTCGATTCGCTATCGCTTATCGATTTTCGTTATCGAAAGACCAGACCCTTCCAGTTTGTGTGGCGATGTTCAAGGCACTTGCGCATTTGTTTTGCATAAGGGACTTTTGACAGCCCTTATGCATATTTTATGATTAGAGAGCTTTTTGCCATCCAGTTATTAGTTGACGTGAATAGAATTCTAGGTTATGATGAACCTGTTTTTGTAAGAAATTCTTTTTTCTTGTAACCTTTCACCATCTTGGTTCGTCTATTGTATTTGTAACAAGAATTTTTTTTGCAAAAGCTTTACTCAAAATAGAAAGGTGGGCAGAAGGCATTGATTTTTTAAAGCGCCTGAACTAATTACTGGAGCGAAGGAGTAGTTAGTTGACGAGGAGGAGGTTTATCGAATGTTCGGCGGATACCTCCCGGTTGTAGATGCCAACCGTCATTTCTTCTTTAAAACATCAAGGCGACTTGGTGGACAAAGAGAAGAAAAGCTGCATCACATCATAAGATTTTAAAATACAGAGATAAGGGGGCAAGTGCCCCTTATATGTAAAGGATTCTTGCCCCCTTGTTTGGGAGGAAGAATAAATATGTGCGGAATCGTTGGTTATATTGGAAATAATGATGCAAAAGAAATTTTAATTAAAGGCTTAGAAAAGTTAGAGTATAGAGGCTATGACTCAGCAGGAATCGCTGTAATGAATGCAGAAGGCGTACATGTTTTTAAGGAGAAAGGCAGAATAGCCGATTTGCGCAATATTGTTGATACGAAAGTGGCAGCGAGTATGGGGATCGGTCATACCCGTTGGGCGACACATGGTGTTCCAAGTGTGGTTAATGCTCATCCACATCAGAGTACAACAGAACGATTTACCCTTGTTCACAACGGTGTTATCGAAAACTACGAGCTTTTAAAAGAAGAATTTTTAATGGATACAGCTTTAAAAAGTGATACGGACACGGAAGTAGTTGTTCAGTTGATCGAAATCTTTATAAAAGAAGGGCTTACTGTGGAAGAAGCATTCCGCAAAACGCTAAAGCTTGTAAAAGGTTCTTATGCGTTGGCTCTTTTAGATTCAGACAATCCGAATACGATTTTTGTTGCCAAAAATAAAAGCCCGTTATTAGTTGGTCTTGGTGAAGGTTTTAATGTTGTGGCAAGTGATGCGATGGCGATGCTGCAAGTGACCAATCAATTTGTTGAATTAATGGATAAAGAAATGGTTATCGTGAAGCAGAACGAAGTCACGATCCAAACGCTAGACGGTGAGGTAATGAGCCGTGCTCCATTTACAGCAAAGCTTGATGCAAGTGACATTGAAAAGGGTACGTACCCTCACTACATGCTTAAAGAAATCGATGAGCAGCCACTAGTGATTCGCAAAATTGTTCAAGAGTATCGTGCTGAAGATGGCTCTCTACACATTGACGATGAAATTGTTGCTGCCATGAAAGAGTCAGATCGAGTATATATTGTCGCAGCAGGTACTTCTTATCATGCTGGATTGGTTGGAAAACAACTGATTGAAAAGATGGCGAAAATTCCAGTCGAAGTGCATATTGCAAGTGAGTTCGGCTACAATATGCCATTGCTATCTGAAAAGCCATTGTTCATTTTCATTTCGCAAAGTGGAGAAACAGCAGACAGCCGTGCCGTACTTGTTAATGTAAAAGCGCAAGGCTATAAAGCATTAACGATTACAAACGTACCAGGCTCTACTTTATCACGTGAAGCAGATTATACACTGCTTTTACATGCGGGTCCTGAAATTGCTGTTGCCTCTACGAAAGCTTATACAGCTCAAATTGCTGTTCTTTCCATTTTAGCGGCTGTAACTGCAAAAAGCCGTGGACATGAAATTGATTTTGATCTAGCAAAAGAGCTTGGGATCATTGCTAATGCGATGGAAGTTCTTTGTGATGAGAAGGATGACTTCGAGCAAATTGCCCGTGATTTCTTAGCTGATACACGCAACGCTTTCTTCATCGGCCGCGGTATAGACTATTATGTAGGTTTAGAAGGCTCTCTGAAACTGAAGGAAATCTCTTATATCCAAGCAGAAGGCTTTGCAGGTGGAGAATTAAAGCACGGAACGATTGCTTTAATCGAAGACAGTACACCAATCATTGCCTTAGCTACCCAAGAAATTGTCAACTTAAGCATCCGTGGGAACGTAAAAGAGGTCGTTGCCCGTGGAGCAAACCCATGCATCATTTCCATGAAAGGTTTGGAAATGAACGGAGACACATTCGTTCTCCCAGAAGTGCATGAACTATTAACACCTCTTATCTCTGTCGTACCATTACAACTAATCTCCTACTACGCAGCGCTGCACCGCGGCTGCGACGTAGATAAGCCGCGTAACCTTGCAAAGAGCGTTACGGTGGAGTAGGTAGATTGGGGTTTAAGGAAGTTTTTGTAGATTTGGAATAAAGTCGCGAAGCTTTTCCCCTTTAGATATGATTGTCTAAAGGGGTGTTTTTATGTCAAAAAGAAAAATTAGATGAAGTAAAAGACTTACTAAATTTAAAGAATAAACAAATGGAAAAACATTTAGATATATTGATTAAGTATAAGTTTCTTGATGAACCAGAAGAAAGTTATGAGTATCGAGGGTATATAAGTAATTTTAATCAGGTTGATGGATGGCCAATGTGGAAAGATATTAAAGAATATTGCAAGAAGAAATCAATAGTTTTATATTCTGTAGTTTATGATTTGAACTTTAAGTTATTAGATTAAGGTTAAAAACATTCAATCTTTTTTATAAGAACTAACTCCACTTTAAAACCCAATTCATTCATTTTGGTCAGTATTTGTTCAAAATAAATGGGTTTCTATTTATATAAAATCAATGTTTACAGCTCTCTTTTAATCAAACTTTATTTCAAACCTACAGAATAGACGAAAATTGCGATTTATTCTTGATTCAATTTTCTTATCTTATCTTTGTGTGATGTAAATTGTTAAAAATAATAGTAAGACTAAAAATCGATGATAGTATAGTGCTGAATAACAATCCTTTAATTACATTTTGATTAAACAGTTGTACCAACCTTTTAAGTTTAATCAGTATTAATATTCATTTGTAAGTCTATTTTAATTCGGATTGCGAACTAAGCAGTTTTATTCAACTAACGTTGCAACTTAGTTTAGTATCCATTTTAATGATTATTCATAACACTATAAAGGATACGAATATAAATCGTTTATGGAAATATATTAAATAAATTTTCCTTGACTTGGTGTTCACTCCAAGTAGTAATCTGTGTTTACTATCGGAAACACAGAAAGGAAGAATAAAATGAACGAACAAAATAAAGTGGTATTGATTACAGGAGCCAACTCTGGGATTGGATTGGAACTGACGAAAAAGATGCTATCTCAAGGATGGGAAGTAATTGTTGTAATTCGTTCTGACTTTCTAAATGATCAACCAATAATTATTGATGCTCTTAAAAAGAAGCTATTAAGAGTGTATAAAGCTGATTTAGCCGAATTCTCCAGCCTTAGAAACGTACTTAGCCAGATTAAGAAAAGCGAGACCAAAATTGACTTGATTTTTAACAATGCAGGAGTCAGTTTTGCTGAATACAAATATTCCAGACAAGGGCGTGAAATTCATTTTGAAGTTAATACATTAGTGCCTTATATCGTTACAATGGAACTTAAAGAACTGTTACTACAGGGGCAGGAGAAAACGATCATCAATACGTCTTCCAATTCTTTATTATTTTTGAAGCAATTTGACTTAAATACAGTAATCGATCCTAAGACAATTCCATTTAAAAAGATTATAGGTCCATATGCGAACAGTAAATTAGCCCTTTCCCTGTGGACGAATGGAATTGCTCCGAAGCTATTGACCGAGGGAATAAAAATTCGCAGTGTCTGCCCAGGACCAAACAGGACGAAGTTGACCAAAGGAAAAAGAATGCCCAGTTATATTCTTCCAATAAGGAACCTTATTTTTTCTCCTCCAAGCAAAGGGGCATCTCGCTTATATGAAGCTGCTTTCAATTTCAACAACGAAATTACCGGGATTTTTGTAAACAAGGGCAAAGAAACTGCAATCAAATTCTCTGGTTATGAGGCACAAGTACTTAATCAACTGATTGATATTTACCAAAACGAGTTTCTCGTTTAGATTTTAATTAATCTATCTGTAAACAAAATTAGTAGGTGATGATTTGAATGCTTATTCTATCAAGCAAGCTTCCAAGAAAACCGGATTAACTGAAGATGCGATCCGCTATTATGAAAAAATTGGATTGCTTCCTTATGCAAAAAGAAAACGAAATGGACATCGAATATACGATGAAGAAGACATAGAGCTAATGGAACTGATCATTTGTCTGAAAAAAACAGGAATGTCATTAAATGAGATGAAAAATATTTTACAATATCCTGTAAAATATAAACTTAGTTCTGTTCCCGAATTAAAAAGAACCCTTTTAGAATATAAAGAAAAAGTTATGAATCAAATACACGATCTTCAACGTATTGTGGAGTTTATTGATTCTAAGCTAGAAAACGATGAGACCCTTTTTCGGCCTCAAAAAAATAAAGGTAACAAAAACGGTTAGTGTATGACTGGTATTTTAACTGTAGTTAAGGTATGAAGCTACCCCTTATGGGCTATTACTTATTATTTTGTTTAAATCAATATGTTCTTATTGCACTAACGGGGGCGTTAGTTGGCCATGGAGCTAGAAATAATCAAACTTTCTTATAAAATAATCTAACATAGTTATTAAAAGGAAATACATTTTGTTCAATCTTTCTTCAAAAAATGTATTTTTTGTATCCGTTGTTAAATAAGGAGTCAATAGCATTTTTTAATCAAACTTTATTTCAAAGCTACAGTTTTTGTAGAAAGATAATAAAGTTGTTTAAAAAATAAAATCGTTGTTTAAAAATTAATAAAGTCGTTTAAGAAACACACCTTTGGGATAACATGATGACATCTCTTTGGTGTGCTTTTTTATTATTATTGAAAAATCAATTTTTAATATTGGTGCACGATTTATAATAATTACTAGAAGTGAGGACAGAAAATGTATTATTTGTTCATTTATCTCTGAAGTCAGTAAAGCTGCACATTATGAATGTAATCGATGTGGTAACACAGATGAGGATACATTGGTTATATATCCAATTAAAGCCGCCTCAAGTTTTTTAAATGCTGTATATGCCAACATACATGATTTGGATGAATTTGTATTATTAAATAGTATCTATGATTTTGAAGAATTTGAAACTACCTCTCTCTTTTTATGTGCAACATATGAGGTCTTACTTGAGACACTAATTTTCGACGCTTTGACCTTTATTAAAACCCCTAGGCATGTTTCTGATCTACTTCCAAAGATTCAAAAGATATAAATAAAGTTAGTACTGACACTGAACACCGAACAACCAGTGATAAGAAAGTAAAATTTAAAAAAGAGTTGATGAAAAGGTTTAATTTAAAGGAAGAGTGATAAGTAAAATAGAAGATGTCCTTTATTTTCTTACGGGCATCTTCTTTTAACTATAAAAAGACGTATATTGGAGGAAAAATTATGAGAAAGCTATTATGTATTGGGTTGTTATTAGTTTTATTATTAACAGCATGCCAATCTGTGAATTCGGAAGAGCTTATAACGGTGAATCAAATAAAGCAAGCTTTTGAAATTGAAAACATAGCCCTTAAAGAAACATCTGAAACCCTGACTGGAATTTTTGGTTCGAGACTAGAAAACGAAAAACCCTTAACATTTATGTTGAATGAGAAATTACTATTAATATATGAGTTTAATTCAATAGAAAAAAGAAAAAAAGCTTTGGAGGAATTTCAAAAAGAAACAGAGTCAGCAAATACAGTCTCATTTAAAGTATATAATGTAAAAAATTTGCTATTAATATATATATATGAAGATGAGTTAAGTCAAGAATTAGAACAAGAGATAGAAGGCGTAATTAAAAAAATGAATATGGATTAAATTTTGTGTTTTTTATTATCTCCCCTCCTCAAAATGATAAAAAGAAAGGAATTAATTTTAGGAATCTCCTTGATAGTTGATTTTGAAAAGTTTCATTTTTACTGTTAAAGAACTGTAAACACTTATCTTTCGCTGGTTTTACAAGCCAGCTTCTTTGTGCTCTCCTGTCAATCAAATGGCGTATTGGTCTCAAAGAAAATACTCGCCGTTTCATTGACGAAATAAATACTGGATGATTTTGGTTAATCAATACGAAATAATATATAAGAATGTCATTGTTGGTGACATTATAATTATGGCTCCTTATATAGATGATGATTTTAAACACAAAAACTAGTATACGATGAATCGAATAAATTAACGTTTGCAAAACAAAGAAGAAACTGTTAAAATAAAATCGTATTAGGGTAAACGTTTACGCAGAGGAAGAAATGAGTTATGAAATCAAATCAAATCTCAATAAAAGAAATTGCAAAGCTGTGTGATGTATCTGTTGCTACTGTCTCCAGAGTTATCAATAATAACGGACGATTTTCAGAAGAAACAAGGAAAAAGGTTCTTGATGTAATTGAAAAATACCAGTACAGCACGAATACGGTTGCAAAAACATTAAGAATGAATAAGTCTAAGACTATTGGGATTATTGTTCCTGATATTAGTAATGAATTTTTTTCTACAATTGTGCATGAAATTGAAAGTTATTTCTTTGACAGAGGATTCTCTACTTTTATTTGTAACACAGATAAAAGCAAAGAAAAAGAAATGGCTTATATCACATCTTTAGATTCTAAAATGGTAGATGGTCTTATTTGTATTTCAGGTCAAGAGGAGATAGAAGCATCACTATTAAGCAGAGATATTCCTATTGTTACTATTGATAGACGTCCTAGAATGACAAATAACTTAGCTATGATTGAATCGGATCATTTCAATGGTGGCTACTTAGCAACCAAACATTTGATTGATAGAGGATGTAAAAGTATTATTGTATTAACAAAAAAAAGTAATCTATCATCTGTTAATGATCGTGTAGAGGGATTTAAAAAGGCATTAGCAGAGCATTCGTATCCTTTTACCTCTCATTCAATTGTAGAAACTGCTGATGATCGAAAACACAATATTGAAAAGGCAAGGAACGCAATTCATGAAGAATTGAAGAATGGAAGAACGTTCGACGGTGTTTTTGCAACAAATGATTGGCTGGCACTTGGTGTTGTAAGGGAGCTATTAGATTCTAATTTGAAGGTTCCTGAAGATGTAAAAGTAGTGGGATTTGATGATGATACTATTGCCAATTATTCAGAGATTCCACTCACTACAATTAGACAAGATGTGCACAAAATAGCGGAGGTAACATCTGAGCTATTTTACAATTTACTGACAGAAGAAAACGCAGTAATTAATAAGAAACATATTAAGATTCCAGTTGAATTAATCGTACGTAAAACGACATAAAGGGAACAAAATGGTTTTCCTTTTTATAATGAGTAAACGATTACCCTAAACAACTAATAATAATCACTATTATTACTATTTTTTTGCATAATGAGTAAACGATTACCCAAAACTGACAAATAAAAATGAAAGAGTAATTTTTTTATTGATAATTATTTGATTATAATGAATAATTATCTTCCAAGGGTAAACGATTACTCTTAAGGGGTGTGAATATGAATAAGATAATATGTCCATCGATGATGTGTGCTGATTTTAGATCCTTAGAAAAAGAAGTTTTAGCTCTCGATGAAGCAAATGTTGATATATATCATATTGACATTATGGATGGCCATTTCGTTCCAAATTTTGGGATGGGATTGCAAGATTTTGAGTATATCCGAGAAAAAACGAATAAATTAGTTGATGTGCATTTAATGATTCAAAATCCTTCGGAATATATCGATTTGTTTTCAGAAAAAGGTGCTGACATTATTTATTTTCACCCAGAAACAGATATGCATCCCACTAGAACAATCGATCGAATTCGTGCCAACGGGGTAAAGCCAGGTATTGCTATTAATCCTGGTACATCTGTTGCAACTGTTGAACCTTTATTAGGTTTAGTTGATTATGTATTAATCATGACTGTAAATCCAGGATTTGCAGGACAAAAATATTTAGATTTTGTTAATGAAAAAATTGTGGAATTAGCTAAATTACGTAAGGAAAGAAATTTTACAATTATGGTTGATGGAGCAATTTCTCGTGAAAAAATTAAAGAATTAAGCATTTTAGGAGTAGAGGGATTTATTTTAGGAACCTCTGCATTGTTTGGAAAAGAACAAGATTATAAGACTATTGTCAACGAAATTAGACAATTACCGGAGGTTTAAAAAATGAAAATTGCCGTTGGAAATGATCATGTTGGAATTGAATTAAAACCAGTTATTATAGAGTTTTTGGAAAGTTTAGGTCATGAAGTAGTGGATTATGGAGCTCAAACAAATGAACGAACAGATTACCCTATTTATGGGAAAAAAGTTGGTGAGGAAGTAGCAGCGGGAAATGTAGATTGTGGGATTTTGATCTGTGGTACTGGAGTAGGTATTTCAATTGCTGCTAATAAAGTGAAAGGGGTTAGAGCAGTTGTATGCAGTGAACCATATACAGCGCAATTGTCGAAAGAACATAACAATACGAATATATTGGCTTTTGGTTCAAGAGTTATTGGTAGTGAGTTAGCGAAAATGATTGTAAAGGCTTGGTTAGATGCTGAGTTTAAAGGTGGAAGGCATGCGAATCGAGTTAAGATGATAGCTGATACTGAACGAGCATACCTATGTTAATCTCTTGTAAAAATGAATAATAGTGTTTCTATTATTCATTTTTACAAGAAAAGAAAGCGTTTAAATTTAACAAAAGATGGGGGAAAAAAGCAATGGCCTACGAAAATCTAGTTCAAATGATCGTTGAAAATGTTGGCGGTGAGAGCAATATATCCTCTGTAACTCATTGTGCGACTAGACTTCGATTCAAATTAAAAGATGATTCTAAAGTAAATAAAAGTGTAATAGAACAATCTCCAGATGTTTTATCAGTTGTGAATAAAGGCGGTCAATTCCAAATTATTATAGGTACACATGTCTCTAAAGTATACGAGCAGTTATTAAAAATGACAAATATTCAATTAAATACATCAAATCCAGAAAAGCCGGAAGAAAATGAAAGGTCCTCGGGAAATCTCATTGGTCGGTTTTTCAACGTAATATCTGGGATATTTACACCATTATTACCTGCATTAGCTGGTGCAGGGGTATTACGTGGAATATTAATGATTTGCAATCAATTAGGGTGGATAAGTGAAGATTCTGGAACGTATGGGATTTTATCTGCTGCATCACTTAGTGTATTTTACTTCTTACCAATATTATTAGCTTTTACATCGGCTAAAAGATTTGGCGTAAATCCATATATTGCGGCTGTTATTGGTGGGGCTATTATGCATCCGGATTTTACAGCGTTGATGGGTGAACAAGGTAATGGTGCAATGTCGTCTTTCTTAGGCATGCCCGTTATATTGATGAATTACTCATCAACGGTTATTCCTATTCTGTTAGCTATTTGGATTTATTCCTATTTAGAAAGATATTTAGAAAGAGTAATACCAAAAAGTATTCAAATTTTATTTGTTCCATTAATTTCTTTTGCAATCATTGTTCCGTTAACAGTTATTGTATTTGGTCCGTTCGGAGTGTATGTGGGTGAGTGGATTGCTGGTGGTATTAACTATTTTAGTGAAGCAAATGGTTGGTTAACAGGTCTCATTGTGGGTGGTATTTGGAATGTATTTGTTGTATTCGGATTACAATGGGCTGTGAATCCGATTATGATCAGTAATATCAGTACAGTTGGTTATGATCGCATTGTTCCATGGACAGCTGCAGCTAACTTCGGTACTGCAGGTGCAACATTTGGTGTTCTATTAAAAACAAAGAATAAAAAAATGAGATCATTTTCAACTTCTGCACTATTATCCATCTTCTTTGCAGGTATAACTGAGCCGGCCATTTATGGTGTTATGATTAAATTAAAACGTCCGTTTATAGCTGCTATTATTGGTGGTGCAGCAGGTGGGGCTTATATGGGAGGTAATGGAGTTATCTCAAATGCTTTTGTATTTGGTGGATTAACAACCATACCTGCATTTGCTGGCAATACTTTAATTCATTATTTAATTGGTTTATTAATTTGTTTTGTCGTGTCAGCAGTAGTTGCGTTTGTGTTAGGATTTAAAGATGACCAAGAAGTAAAAGAAGGTACAATCAAGAAAGATAAACCAAGTAATAACACAGTAGCATCAAAACCAGTCCTTTCAGAAAAAGGAATTAACAGTCCTATCAATGGAAAAGTAATCGATTTAAAAGATGTTGAAGATGGAGTATTCTCAGAAGGTCTATTAGGAAAAGGAATTGCCATTATTCCATCGGAGGGAAAAGTATATGCACCAGCAGACGGAGTGATGACTACAGTTTTCCCAACTAAACATGCCTATGGAATTACAACGACAGACGGTGCAGAAATATTGATTCATATTGGTATAAATACAGTTGAACTGAATGGTGAGTTATTTACATCACATGTACATCCAGAACAGCATGTAAAAGCAGGGGATTTAATTGCCGAATTTAATTTAGAACAAATTAAAGCAAAAGGATATCCTATTTATACACCTGTCATTATTACAAATTCAACCTCATTTGAAAACATTGAGCCGCTTAGGTTTGGTGATGTAACGCATGGAAGCAGAGTGTTACAGTTAAATTAGTTATTAGTTTAGGAGAAAGAAGAAAAAAATCTGGCAATCTGTACACAGTGCAGTTAGTTTAACCTTATCTATTCCAAAGGAAAGAGAGAGGGAAGAGCATAAGTGAGAAAAGGGTAGGCAGACAATTATTTAGTTCAAACTAAAAATCAATACAAATCCAAGCTGGATCCTATACGGGTCCAGTTTTTCTCTTTTGCTCTATCGTTTTCCCAATCCATAATTCCGAAAGTCATACTAATGTGCGTTTTAACAATTGGCGTATTCCCCAAAGCATTCCTAATCCCTAAGCTCATGTATTCCCTTTAGGGCTAATACCATAGTAAAACTCATTGCAGTATTTAATACAAACCCTGAAAGATTTTTAATAGAACAATTTAGAGAAGGTTGTAAAAAAATATTGTCAAAAAGGACAATATGCTTTATCATTCTTATTGATAATGATAATCAATTACAATTACCAAACAGGTGCGATGCGCAACTTTGAAGTATCTGTTTTCGTGAATGAATGTCTGAAATGAAGTGGGTAAAGAGCCAACTGAAAAATACAAGGAGATAAAGTCAATGGACAAAAAAATTCTTTTTATAAGCATAATGGCACTTTTGATTATTGGGTTATTAAGTGCTTGTGGCAATGATACAGAAAAAACAGATGAGGCTGCTTCTGAATCTGAAGCTAAAACAAGAGTATATCAAGCTGAAAATGGAGATGTGGAAATTCCTGTTGAGCCTAAAAAAGTTGCCGTTTTAGCACATATTTATGTTGGGAATGTATTAAAGCTTGGTGTTACCCCTGTGGCGGTGAATGAGTGGGTAAAGGGAAATAAATTTTTCGGTGATCAACTGGAAGAGGTTGAGGTAGTGCCTGATGGGGCGATTGAGAAATTAATCGAGTTGGAACCAGATTTAATTATTACGTTTACAAATGACCAAAATATAAAGAAATATTCTGAGATTGCCCCTGTAGTTGCATTAACAAATACGAACTATGATTATCTTGAGCAGCATCTTGAAATTGGGAAAATTTTAGGAAAAGAAAAAGAAGCACAAGAGTGGGTTGATGAATGGAATACAAAGGCAGCAGAAGCAAAGGAAAAGGTCAAAGCTGCGATTGGCGAAGATGCAACCGTTTTGGTTATTGAGCAGGTTGAAAAGGTAACTTACATTTATGGACAGAACTGGGGCCGTGGCACAGAGGTAATGTACCAAGCTTTAGGAATCAAAGCGCCTGAAAAAGTAAAAACTGACGTGTTCGGACCTGGATATAAAGCGATTTCACCAGAGGTTATTTCTGATTATGCAGCAGATTATATATTTGTTGGCGTAGGCGAGGATGCTGCAGACCCGTCCTTTACTCAAACAAGTGTGTGGAAGGAACTACCTGCTGTTAAGAACGGGAATGTCTTCAAATTTGATTCAGAATCTTTTTGGTTTAACGACGCAATTACACTGGAACATCAACTAGAGTTTGTAGTGGATTCTTTAACGAAAAAATAATCATCAATAAAACGGCAGCCAAACGGCTGCCGTTCTTGCATGTTAACGATTCTTGAAGATTGCTCTTTTGTTATCGTACCTTTATAGCCATCAATAAAGTGTCAAAAACGAGTTCAAATCCTTGAAAAGTATCAATATAATGGACTAAAAATCAGCTTTCTCCTTCGTTTTTTACATGTAAAGACTTGACGACATCGGAGAACAAGTTAGTTTAAAAAACAAGTTTTTTCCTTTTCTTAAAGCACCACAAAATGAAGGAAATAATAAGTGATACAATCGCATAAAAAACTGCCCACCCAAAAATACTTAGCCAGCCCACATTATAAATGAATGGAATTACTACTGTTGGGATGTTAAGCATAAAAAATATGATTACAGGTGCCATCAAATACCTTTTAAATTTAATTGTGCAAAGTAAGGAAATAAAGATGGTTAAAATGGGTGCTAAGATTAAGTACATTGGAATTTCCCACATTAATATCACCCCCTCGTTTTTTGTTCAACGGTCCATCTACTTGAAGAAGTAGCATCTCTTCCAGAAGGTACCTCTTAATTATATAATTCAATTATTTATGCTTTGATACCTTCCTCCGCTAAATCGTTGTATAAGTTTAAAACTAAAAAAAAGAAATTTTTTTTAGAGGATCATTCCTGTTATTTTGAGGACAACACATCAATAAAAATCGATGATAATAAAAAAATAGGCCGCTATGAGTCCGGTTGAAACCGAAATCATACCAGCCAATGAAAAGTTTAATAAAACGCTTACTAATTAAGTTACTTCATATGTAGGTTCCCTCTTTATTATCCTGTTTCCATTGTTCATACCATTCTGTAATAAAAAGGCTAGGCTGTTCAAGTAGTTCTGATTGCATTAATTCTTTTAGGCGCACGTATTGCTGATGAACAGAAGCTCTCTTGCCTTTGGCTGCAAAAATTTTCATCAGCCATAAAGAGGCTTCTTCTTCCAGAGGGTAACGGGAACAAACATCCAGAGAGCGGGCAGTCGCTTTTTCCCATTCCTGTTGAGAATAGTGCCAGGCGATGATTTTGTAAGATAATTGAAGCCACTGTACTTGCAGTCTTTGTCGTTCATTTTCTGTCCAAATATAATCATACCCCTGTAAGTAATCATCATTCACTAAGTCAGCCGCTTCTTCGTAATCACGGATCGTTTCTTCATTTAATGGTAAATCCGATTGAATCAGTCGTTCAAATTGATCTACGTCCAGCTTTATGTCCTTCAGGGATTCCTTATGAGGAATCTAACGAAGTGACCGTAATTGCAACTCCGGCGGTACTGGTTGGTATTCTGCGAAACAACAACACCGGTGAGGTGATTCCAAACGCAGAAATTATAGTGAAAAATGTAAAAACCGAAGAAGAAGTGATTATAAAAACCGATGAAAATGGTGGATATCGCTATCCTGTAAACAGAGATGAAGAATATACCATTACTTACAATAAAATGGTAAACATCGGTGGTGTTGAAACACCAGTTCCATTCACGCAAAAGGCTGATACGGAGGACAGTATTATCGCAGAGGGTAAGGAGATTCCGGCAGACATTGCGGGAGTAGGAATTGTACTCTTTAAGCAACCTGATGGAAAATCTTCTATGATACAAAATCAGTTTGCTGAAACTCTGAAAATTTACCTAAAGGATGAGTCAGGAAATTATATTACGGATGCATCCGGAAATCCTAAGGCATTTCCTTTAAATACTACGTATGGTACTTTCTCTGCAGAGGGGTTAAGCGAACAAACCTATAACATGGAAGTTCGTTATGAATTTGAAGCAGGTAAGGAACTGGTCATCAGCAAAGCGGAACTGAATATTAAGGCGAATGGTGAACTGAATATTTCAGAAGTATTGGTTGATCCTTATGGTACGATTACCGATCAAGCTACTGGTGTGGTAATTGAAGGTGCAGAAGTAACACTGTATTATGCAGATACACAAAGAAACAGAGACAATGGCATCGTTCCGGATACAAAAGTAACCTTGCCTGAAATTCCTGGTTTTGCTCCTAATGACAACGCCAGTCCAACCCAGAAAAGTGATAAAACTGGTTTCTATGCCTACATGGTGTTCCCGCATACGGATTACTATTTAATTGTAACTAAAGCAGGGTATAAGAGATATACCAGTGATACCATCTCGGTTGAGGAGGATATCGTACGCTATGATATCCAATTGGTGAAAGAAAGCTCTAGTGGCGGAAGTGGCGGAACCGGAGGAAACGATGGTCCAGGAGGAAATGACGGAACCGGAGGAAACGATGGTCCAGGAGGAAATGACGGAACCGGAGGAAACGATGGTCCAGGAGGAAATGACGGAACCGGAGGAAACGACGGTCCAGGAGGAAATGACGGAACCGGAGGAAACGACGGTCCAGGAGGAAATGACGGAACCGAAGGAAACAACGGAACTGGAGTTAATAAAGGAATGGGAAGTAAAAAAGGAACTGACAACAATAAATTGGATGATGTTCCGAAAACAGGAGATGATCGCCCATCCCTAACCTTCTATATGATTTTGGCTCTTATTTCCTTGATAACACTTTGTCTCTGTCTACCAAATAGCAGGAAGAAAAAATCTATGTAGTATCAAAGGAAAGGTGGTAAGGAAACATGGGAAAAATAAAAAAAATTCTTATCGTCCTTTCTACTCTTCTGCTCGTTTTTTCTCTTGCAGGGATTGCAAGTAGTATTCAAAGTGATTATCAAGCTAAGAGACAACTCGAAGAATTGGCTAGGCTGAAGGAATCAGGCGCAGGCGGGGATGTGGTAACATCCCTGCCTTCTGCTATACTTCCGGAATTTCAGGAGCTTTATAGACGAAACTCTGATATCATTGGATGGCTGAAAATTGCTGGTACAAGAATTGACTATCCAGTCATGCAGAACCCACGAGATCCGGATTTCTATCTTGGTCATGACTTTGATAAAAAGAAAAATAAAAACGGACTCCTCTTTTTGGACGAACACAGTCATATAAAGGATTCAAGCATTTTGCTAATCCATGGACATCACATAAAAAGTGGTTTGATGTTTGCAGACTTAATGAAGTACAAAGATGAAAGTTTTTATAAGGAGCATACTACGTTTCAGTTCAGTACACTTTATGAAAAGTCAGAGTATGAGGTAGTTGCAGTTTTCCTTTCAGAGGTTTATCGTAAATCGGACAACGTATTTAAATACTATGAGATTGAACATGTTGAAACAGCTGCTGAGTTCGACTCATATGTTCAAAATATTAAAAAGCGTGCTCTTTATGATACGAGTGTGACTCCTGAGTATGGTGACAAGCTTGTTGTCCTGTCCACATGCGATTACTCAACCGAAAACGGTCGATTGGTGGTTGTGGCCCGAAAGCTTTCATGATCATGCTGAAATATGGATGATCCATATTAATAGCAAACATAATAAATAGGAAGAATAGGTGAGTGTGTTTTACTCCCCTCTTAACTAAAGGCCGAGCATTGGAAAAATGCTTGGCATTTTTTTGTATATGGACCAAGGTATCTCATTGGGAGTTCTTCTAAACGAGGATGATTATGTTTTAAGTTTGCTTAAATCTTTATCTAGTATGAAAATAAAGGAGCTCATGATTGCCCTCTGTATATTATTGGATGTTTATTATAAAATAATTTTGTCTTACAGTATCATGAAGAAATCAATCCATTATCCCTCATAAAAACGAGAATAATCATTCATATTGAGATTCAGTGGAATTTATTTATGATAAAACCGAAAAAATAAAATGATGAGGAGAGAGACAACTTGCGAAAGGTGGAAGTATGTCCATACAATGAGAAATGGGCTCAGATGTTTATAGAAGAGGCAGAAAGCCTAAATCATATTTTTAGGAAGGATATTATAGATATTCATCACATTGGCAGCACCGCGGTTCCAGGGTTAAAAGCAAAACCGATAATAGACATAATGATTGTTGTAAAAAATATTAACCATATCGATCGATATAATATGAAGATGAAAGAAATCGGATATGATCCTAAAGGTGAAAACGGAATAGTTGGACGGAGATACTTTCAAAAGGGTGGAGACAATCGCTCTCATCACGTTCATATCTATCAGAAGGGAAGCTATGAAATAAAACGTCACCTTGCTTTTCGCGATTATTTAAAATCACATCCGGATGAAATGGAATATTATGGTAATACAAAAGAAGAATTAGCACAGCAATTTCCATATGATATTGAATCGTACATAAATGGCAAGGATTATCTTGTCAAAGACATAGAACTAAAAGCACTGAAATGGTATGAAAAAAACCAATAAATCATTAAATAATTTATATTTATTGATAATGGTCTTTGAGTTTTGCTCTGAACTGAAAGTAGGCTACGACGAGATGTGTACTCGTTACAACAGTGGCAGTATGAACATGTACTGACAGAGGCAAATAGTGTGAGCTATTTGGAAAAATGGGTGGTATCACGTTAATACTTGTCCTAATCGACTATGCGATTAGGACGTTTTTTATTTTGTAGGAGGAAAAGGTCGTTTTAAACAAGCATTAAAAACCATTTTCACTTTTATTCGAGAGGTGAATCGCACGCTTTGATGCCTCGGTATTGGGGCAATGTTGTTGTATTCAGTTATGACACACATTTAATGGTAATTTGGAAAGTAAGGGATATGCTGGAGGAGTTGCTCGGCAGTCATTTTGTGCTCTTGAGTGTGGAGAAATAAAGAATTGAAATAATCTTCATTTTATTGAATATGGAGATTTTTGTCCAAATTTGCTCTTTTTCAAGATTGGCAGGAGTGGATGTTTATCATTTATAGATTTTTAAATCGCTACATTTAAAGAATTAATCCGCATCATTTTATAAAATAGCTATCAGAATTCTTTTTTTATGGTAAAATTATAACGGAACTATGTTCCGTATAATAGAACTATAAGGTGGGGCAGGAAAATGGATAAGGACGTAGGTTCTGTACAATCAGTAGACCGTGCTTTAACGATTTTAGAAATTCTACAAGAAAATTCAAAAGGATTAGGTGTAACGGACCTAGCCAAACAATTACATGTATCAAAAAGTACTGCACATCGCTTGTTGATGTCGCTGTTAAAAAAAGGATTCGTTCAAAAGGATATGGAGACGGATAAGTATTTATTGGGATTAAAATTAATCGAGTTCGGTCAAAATGTCTCAGAGAATTTGGATATTAGAAAGTTGGCATCTGGCTATCTTCATGAACTTGTGGAAATTTCCGGAGAGACTGCTCATTTAGCAATTTTAGACAATAATGAGATCGTCTATATTGATAAAATCGAAAGTTCTGCAACGATTCGGATGTATTCCAAAATAGGAAAGAGGGCACCGCTTCATTGTACGGGGATAGGCAAGGCTGTATTAGCCTTTCTTCCAGAGGAAAAGATCAAACAGATTATTGATGAAAATGGGTTGAAAAAATTTACAGATAAAACGATTACCGATAAAGAAGAAATGTTAGCTCATCTAAGTGAGATTAAGAGGAGAGGTTACTCAATTGATGATGAGGAACATGAATTAGGAATTAATTGTGCAGCAGCACCAATTTTAAATCATAAAGGTGAAGTGGTCGCAGGAATCAGTGTAGCAGGCCCGCTAATGAGAATAAGTAAAGAAAAGTTAAGCAGAATCGCCAAGGAGGTCCTTCGTGTGTCTCAAGAAATTTCGAGATTATTAGGGAGATGATTTTTTTTTCTGAATTTTCGTTGACAGCGGTTTCTTTTTATCTCTATAATAAGAGGGAATCAAATATAAGAAACGCCGTTCCTTAATAAGGAACGGTAAAAATTTACACTTGTTTTGGAATGATGTTCCTTATTAAGGAACGTAATAAGGTGGTGAGAGAAATTGAATTCCATATTGAATGATATTGAGCAAAATAAGTTAGTTTCTATTATAAGGTCTGATCGT
The DNA here is from genome assembly GCF_038004005.1 of Robertmurraya sp. FSL W8-0741. Lineage (NCBI taxonomy): Bacteria > Bacillati > Bacillota > Bacilli > Caryophanales > Bacillaceae > Robertmurraya > Robertmurraya sp. FSL W8-0741. The sequence goes on along the minus strand of NZ_JBBOQG010000001.1, from coordinate 173,076 downwards.
TCTAATGAAATTGTGGAAGTAGTCCATAGCCTTTATAGAGGTGGTATTCGAATTGTTGAGGTTACAATGAATACTCCGGGTGCTTTGAAGGGAATTGAAAAGATCAAAGAATTATATCCCGATTTACATGTTGGTGCTGGAACGGTGCTGGATTCTGAGACTGCGAGAGCGGCCATTTTATCAGGTGCTAGTTTTATCCTAACACCTACACTTAAGCAAAGCACAATCGAAATGGCAAACCGATATGACGTCCCAATAGTTCCGGGTGTGTTTACCCCGACAGAAATCCTCACTGCCTATGAATATGGTGCGAAGATGGTGAAGATTTTTCCAATTCGAACACTTGGACCGAAGTTTATCTCTGATATCAAAGGTCCATTACAACATATAGCCATAATGGCAGTCGGTGGAATTTCAATAGAGAATGTGAAGGAGTATCTTAGTGCGGGAGTTAGTGCCTTAGGGATAGGAAGTTCTCTAGTTGAAGATACACTTGTCCATCAAGGTAATTATGAAGAGATAGAAAAACGAGCAAGTAAATTTGTGAATATTGTTAACAAAGTTCAACCTTCCAATAGACTATAAAAAAGAGTTGGTAAAGAAAATGAATGTATTATTAATTGATTCAGGAACAACAAACTCTCGTATTAGATTATTCAATAAGAATGAAAACAAAGTGATCGATATTGAGAAAATTCGAATAGGTGTCAGAAATACAGCGATAGAAGGGCACAATGGAAATTTGATTAATCAATTAAAGGCAGGAATTCAAAGAATTCTTGAGAACAACCAACTAGTGCCTTCTGACATAAACTATATCATTGCATCAGGAATGATCACCTCAAATTTAGGGGTTTACGAGATACCTCACATCACATGTCCAGCTAGTTTAGAAGATTTCGTTAATCATTCTAAAGTGAGTCATCTGAAAGAGTTTTTTAATATTCCATGTGTGTTTGTGCCAGGAATGAAAAATAAGATTAGTACAGAAGTTGGAAATGCTTTCGATTCGATTAATCAGTTTGATATTATGCGTGGTGAAGAAGTAGAAACCTTTGGCCTGTTAAAACAAATAGATGTACAGGGAAAAGGAATTATGCTTCTTCCTGGTTCTCATACAAAATTTGTTGTAGTTGATGAAAATAAGACATTGACTTCATGTCTATCAACATTGGGTGGTGAGATCCTGCTTGCAATGCAAAAAGAAACCATCCTCTCAGATGCACTTAGTCAAGACCTCATCAATTGTATTGATGAAAAGATGTTAGAGCAAGGGTTTACTGCTTCGAAACAATTTGGTTTAACAAGAAGCTTCTACCATATTCGGCTGTTGCAGTTGTTTTCTAGTTTAGATGCGAATCAACGAGCAAACTACTTCGTAGGATCTGTGATTTATGAGGATATTCAAGCGCTGTTAAAATCAATTGATAGATTTGAAAAAATGGAATGGATTATTGTTGGTGGAACTAATCCATTAAGAAAAGTATTTACGCATCTTTTAAAATGTTTGGATTATGATTGGAAAATAATCGAGGCAACGAATGAACAAGTTGAGTATTCCTTAGTTTATGGGGCTCAAGAAATTGGTTCAAGAAGCATAAGAACCTTCACTTAATCGTAATGGAAGCGTTTAATTATAAAAAATAACATAAAAAATTGGGGGTTTATATATGAAAAACTCAATGAAGAAATTTCTGGGTTTATTTATTGTTTCAACTTTAATCTTTGTTTTAGCTGCTTGTAGTACTAAAGAAAGTTCAGGTAATACAGATAATTCAGGAGATAAAGATTATCCGAGTAAACCAGTCACCTTGATCGTTCCTGCAGCTGCGGGTGGTGGAACAGATACAACGGCTAGAGCATTAGTTGCTTCAGCAGAAAAGTTTTTAGGGAAATCAATTGGGGTCGTTAATAAAACAGGTGGAAGCGGTTCAGTTGGGATGACAGAAGGAGCGAACGCTAAGCCGGATGGATATACCGTATCAATGGTATTTGTAGAATTAACGATGTTTGAACATTTAGGGCTTTCCCCATTAACTCATAATGATTTTAAGCCAATTGCCCTAATTAATCTAGATCCTGCTGCACTGACCGTACCTGCAGATGCACCGTATGACACGGTAGAGGAATTTATTGCCTATGCAAAGGAAAATCCAGGTCTGAAAATCGGTAACGCTGGTACAGGCTCAATCTGGCATATTGCTGCTGAAATCGTTGGGGCAGAAGCTGGAATCGAATTAAATCACGTCCCTTTTGAGGGCGCTGCACCTGCAGTAACAGCATTAGTAGGCGGTCATGTTGATGCCGTAACAGTTAGTCCTGCAGAAGTAAAGACACAGCTTGATGCTGGCAACCTTAAAACATTGGCTGTTATGTCTGATGAAAGATCAAATATTATTCCAGATGTACCCACCTTTAGTGAAGCTGGTTTAGAAGTCAGCAATATTGGTACTTGGAGAGGGTTAACCGTTCCAAAGGATACCCCAGATGATATTGTAGCAACGCTTGAAGCTGCATTTATGAAAGCGGCTGAACAAGAAGAGTTCACGAGCTTCATGGAAAATAGCGGTCTTGGTATTCAATTGAAAAGTTCAAACGAGTTTCAGCAATTTATGGATGAGAATTACGAATTATTTGGAAAGATGATCAAGGATTTAGACTTACATTAAAGGGAAAATCCCAAGCATTTCTATTAAAACAAATGGGGTGGGTCCACTTAGAGATTTAGAGGTTCTCTGGGTGGACTTAACCCTTTAAAGCTTTACTTATTTGGGGGTTGGGTGCAGATGAAAATTCCAAACATAATTAGTGGGGTCGTTGTAATTATGATCGCAGGCTTCTTTTATTCGTTAACGTTTCAGTTTCCAGAAACAGCGACACAGGATGTTGGGCCAGCGTTTATGCCGAGGGTGTATTGTGGACTTATTGTCTTACTTGGTGGGTTACTAATAATTCAAGGATTTCGTGATCAGAGTAAAAAAGAAGGGACAGAGCGCACGATCGGTTATGCACTGGCCACAATGGGATTTGTTTTGCTCTATCTTATTCTGATCCCTTATCTCGGGTTCTACCTATCTACAGCGCTATTTGTTTTTGCTTTATTAGTATTTTCAAAAGTCCGAAATAAAATGGCGCTTATTAGCGTATCGTTAGGAACCCCTTTGTTTATCTTTGTTGTTTTCGAGAAACTATTGAAAGTAGCAATTCCATTAGGATCGTTATTTTCGTAACCAGGAGGTGATTCAGCTTTGATGAGTTTACTAACAGAAGGTTTAGCCAACGCTTTGCAATGGCAAGTTCTACTTGTAATAATTATCGGTTTATTAATTGGAATCTCTATCGGCTCTTTGCCTGGATTAACATCTACGATGGGAGTTGCTTTAATCTTACCTGTGACGTTTGGAATGGAAGCCGTATCAGGGATACTGCTTTTAGTTGGTGTCTATTTTGGTTCTGTCTATGGTGGTTCCCTTACGGCAATTTTAATCAACACCCCAGGGACACCTGCATCAGCCGCTACAGCATTGGATGGTTTTGCTTTAGCAAAAAGAGGATTAGCAAATAAAGCATTAACCGTTTCTACGATTGCCTCAACGATAGGTGGGTTATTGAGTGTTATTGTTCTAATTTTAGTTGCCCCTCAACTAGCCAACTTTGCTTTGAAATTTAGTGCACCTGAATCATTTGCTCTTGCCTTATTTGGTCTTTCCATTGTTTCGAGTATTTCTGGGAAATCAATGTCTAAAGGTTTGATTGCTGGTCTAATCGGATTGTTAATTGCGACAATTGGCTTAGATCCGATTGGAGGATTCCCTCGATTCACCTTTGATTCGATGGATTTAATGACAGGAGTAAACTTTATTCCTGTGATGATTGGGTTATTTGCTGCATCAGAAGCATTTCATTCAATGGAAAATTTGTTTTCCTCTCGACAAGTAGCTATGAAGGTTGAAAAAATAAAGTTAAAATGGCAAGAATTTAAAATGTTAATTGGCACGATGCTTCGTTCATCAGGAATAGGAACCTTTATTGGGATGATTCCTGGAGCAGGAGCTGATATTTCGGCATTTGTTGCCTATAACGAAGCCAAGCGGTTTTCGAAAAATAAAGAGGAATTTGGCAAAGGGGCCTTAAAGGGTGTTGCGGCACCGGAAGCGGCTAATAATAGTGTAACGGGTGGAGCAATGATCCCTTTATTAACGTTAGGGATACCTGGAGATGCGGTTACAGCAGTTCTTTTAGGAGCTTTAATGGTGCAAGGATTGCAGCCAGGTCCAATGTTGTTTGAGACTAACGGGCCAATTGTTTACACATTATTTGTCGGAATGCTACTAGCAAATGTTTTTATGCTATTCATTGGTTTAGCTGGTATCCGTTTATTTACTAAAGTCTTATTGATCCCTAAAGCGGTATTGATACCGATGATCATCGTCCTATGTGTGGTTGGTTCCTACTCATTAGGGAACAATTATTTCGATGTAGTTGTGATGTTTGTTGCAGGAGTCATTGGCTACTTCTTGAAAAAATTTGAGTTCCCAGCTTCTCCGATTATTTTAGGTTTAATTTTAGGACCAATGATGGAAAGTAATTTCAGACGCTCTCTTGTTATGTCAGAAGGGGATATAAGCATATTTTTCACAAGGCCAATTACAGTTGTGCTCTTAACAATTGCCATTATTACGTTATTTACGCCAATATTTAAAGCAGTACTCCAGAATAAAAGAAATGGCAAAGGAGAGTTGTTATGAAAATTCGTAGTTTTGAACTTTTCCAGGTTCCGCCTCGTTGGTTATTTTTAAAAATAGAAACGGATGAAGGGATAGCCGGCTGGGGAGAACCAGTGATCGAAGGTAGAGCACATACAGTAAAGGCATGTGTCGAGGAATTAATGGAGTATTTAATTGGTAAGGATCCGCTTCGAATTGAGGATCACTGGAGTACATTGTATCGTTCAGGATTTTATCGAGGCGGTCCGATTCTTATGAGTGCGATTTCAGGAATTGATCAAGCACTTTGGGACATTAAGGGGAAATATTTCAACACGCCTATTTATCAACTATTAGGTGGTGCATGTCGAGATTCAATTAAAGTGTATTCTTGGATTGGTGGAGATCGTCCTTCAGATGTCGGTCAAGCAGCTAAGGATGTTGTAGAGGCAGGATTTACTGCTGTTAAAATGAACGGCACCGAAGAACTTCAATATATTGATTCTTATGAGAAAATTGATCAAGCAGTGGAACGAATTGCTGCCGTACGTGAAGCGGTTGGTCAGTATATAGGAATTGGAGTTGATTTCCATGGTCGTGTTCATAAACCGATGGCCAAGATTTTAGCGAAAGAATTAGAACAGTTTCGTCCGATGTTTATTGAAGAGCCTGTTCTTGCTGAAAATAATGAAGCATTACGCGAAATTGCCAATCACACAACTATTCCGATTGCTACCGGTGAACGGATGTTTTCACGTTGGGATTTCAAAGATTTGCTTTCTGATGGCTATGCAGATATTATTCAACCAGACTTGTCCCATGCAGGCGGGATAACGGAGTGTAAAAAAATTGCTAGTATGGCTGAGGCTTATGATGTTGCTCTTGCTCCACATTGTCCATTAGGACCAATTGCGCTTGCCTCGTGTTTACAGCTAGATGCAACTGCTCATAATGCCTTTATTCAGGAACAAAGTTTAGGTATCCACTATAATCAAGGCAGTGATTTACTGGACTATATTAAGGATAAATCTGTTTTTGAATATGAGGATGGATTTGTGAAGATTCCGCAAGGTCCAGGATTAGGAATTGAGGTTGATGAAGAGCAAGTAAGGAAACAAGCGGTAACCAGTCATAATTGGAGGAACCCTGTGTGGCGTCATAATGACGGCAGTATTGCCGAGTGGTAATTTTATGGGTTTTTCAAAAGTGTAAGGGGGAAAAGCAAGAAAGTGAAACCAAAAGTATATATTGCGAAACCAATACCTAAAGAAGTGGAAGAATTAATTGCTAATTACTGCGATTATAAAATATGGAACCATGAAGAGCCTATTCCAAAAGAGGTTTTACTAAAGGAAGTGGAAGATGTTGAAGGCTTGATGACACCCAAAGGGATAATCACTGAAGAGTTTTTAGCATATGCACCGCGATTAAAGGTCGTTAGCAATGTCGCAGTTGGATATGATGCTTTTGATATTGAAGCCATGAAGGCAAGAAATGTCATTGGAACCCATACCCCTTACGTGTTAGATGAAACGGTTGCCGATTTAGCTTTTGGGTTAATACTTACTTCTGCCAGGAGATTAGCAGAGCTTGATCAGTTTGTAAAAAGTGGAAAATGGAGGGGGATAGAAGACGATTTTTATGGTCAGGATGTTCATCATGCTACATTAGGCATCATTGGAATGGGCAGAATAGGCGAAAAGATTGCCAGAAGAGCAGCCTTGGGTTTTGAAATGAACGTTTTATATACGAACCGAACGAGGAAGCCCGATTTAGAAGAGAGATATGGAATCAAGTATTGTGAAACAGAATTTTTACTGAAAAATTCGGATTTTGTTTTGGTGATGCTGCCATTGACAGATTCCACCTATCAATTAATTGGAGAAAAAGAGTTTAGTTTGATGAGATCAACAGCTTTTTTTATCAATTGCTCACGCGGTAAGGTTGTTGATGAAAAGGCGCTGATTAAAGCCCTTCAAAATGGAATAATCCGTGGTGCTGGCTTAGACGTATTTGAAGAGGAGCCTGTTGAAAAAGATAATCCACTACTGAAAATGGACAATGTAGTTACACTACCTCATATTGGCTCGGCAACTGCAAAAGCTCGGTTCGATATGGCAATGAAAGCTGCAGAAAACTTGGTAGCAGGTGTCACGGGTAAAGTACCAGAAAATATTGTGCCGGAGTTAAAAATATTGATAGAGAAATAAAAGCAGGGGGAAATATGATGGTTAACAGTTTACAAGATACAACAGTGTTAAATAATGGTGTTCATATGCCGTGGATGGGCTTAGGAGTATTTAAAGTAGAAGATGGTCAAGTGCTTGTGGATGCAGTAAAAACAGCCATTAAAAATGGGTATCGCAGCATTGATACAGCTTCCTTCTATAATAATGAAGAAGGAGTTGGCCGAGCAGTTAAAGAGTGTGGTGTACCGCGCGATCAATTGTTTATTACCTCAAAAGTTTGGAATTCGGATCAAGGGTATGAATCTACTATAAAAGCATTTGAGTCTACTCTTGAAAAGCTTGATATGGACTATCTTGATCTATACTTAATTCATTGGCCTGTAAAGGGCAAATATGTTGATACATGGAGAGCCTTGGAAAAAATATATAAAGAAGGAAAGGTCCGTGCAATTGGAGTTAGTAACTTTAATGTTCATCATTTAGAGGATATTTTAGCTGTTTGTGAAGTAAAACCAGCTGTGAACCAAGTGGAGTATCATCCTCATTTAACCCAAGAGGAAGTTCGCGCATACTGTGAAAGAGAAAAAATCCAACTTGAAGCATGGTCTCCTTTAAAAAAGGGGCAGCTTCTAAATGATCCAACTATCGTTGAAATTGCAAACAAGTATAATAAAAACTCTGCTCAGGTCATCTTACGCTGGGATTTACAAAATCATGTTGTTACGATACCCAAGTCAATTACAGAGAGTCGTATTGTTGATAATGCAAATATTTTTGATTTTACGCTTGCTGAAGAGGATATGCAGCGAATAAGTGGTTTAAATATTAATGAACGTACAGGTGCCGATCCAGATAACTTTCATTTTTAAATAATTTGTAAAATCGATATCAACTAAAGGGATTAGAAACTAACGTTACTTTTTTAATAGGGCTAACATTTATAAGAACAAAGCGGATTCCGTACAATTTAAATAGTTACCATTCATCTTAATGAGAAAAAATCATAGGAAGATGGAAAAGCAAGCGGGAAAACAGCTTATTTGTTTTCCTGCTTGCTTGATAGTTCGTAAGTCTGAATAAGCTACTGATTTAATTTAGAAGGGTTAATCTGTTCCTTGCCCAACTTTTTAAATGAATTTCTTCTTCTTAATTGTAGAGTTGAAGTTAAATCTTTCTTTAGAAAGAAAACTAGATTGATCAATGCAAAGAGAATAACTACTAAGAAAAACCCGATGGCAGATACGCAGCAGACAATCCACATTGTATGATTGATGCCAAATAGTGAAGAAAACAAGATGATGCATAAAACATTGCCAATTATAATAGAACACGCTGACCATAAACCAATTTCTTGCAGGTAGAAGCGGATAATGTGTCGGTTCTTCCAACCTATTGAACGAAAAATTCCAATTTCCTGCTGTCTTGCGGTTAATAATGAAGTAAAACCTTCAGCTAAGGTTAATATAGCAAGTAAATAGGCACATATAATCAGGAGGATATGCCAGCTGCTCGATTGCAAATTTACATATTCTCCTAGTATTGTTACACTTGTTTGCTGAACGGTTTCAGTTAGTGACAAGTAAACGTATGTGGACAATCCACTAACAAACATAAGCTGAATAAATGGAGAGCGTATATATTTGCGATAAAAACTTATATTTTTTAAGAACAAGCCTTTTCCAATTTTTCCGTTCTTTCTTTGCGGAGTGTTCTTTCTTCCAATTTTTCCGGCAAAGTATGATAAAAAAAGAAAAGTAGCTAGCGTTAAGCCTGAATGCCATATATAAATTGAAACAGAAGTATCTCGCAATGTTTGAAATACCGTGATCCCAGCTAGTGAAATAATCCAGGCAATGCCTGTTAAGAAGAAGACCTCCATTCGTAAAAATTTCATAACATGTCTTCGATTCCAACCCAAAAGATTTAGGATTTTAAGTTCACGTTCTTTGGTAACCTGCCAAAATAGTATGCGGTTAATGACGTAAGTGGCCGCCACAAAGAAGAAAGCGATACTAAGAACCATATTCGTTAAATCCCACTGATTCACCAGTGTCCCAGTTGCACCAAGTGTTGTCCATGATTCGGTGACAGTGCCCAGACCCTCTACGTTGACATCTAGCTTTTGTGGAGACGCTCCAGCTACGATAGAGACATGAAGCCCCATTGCCTCTAACTCGCTCGCAACCTTTTCAATTTTTTTCGCAGCAGCTTTCGTATAACTGTCGATTCCAGCTACTTTTACGCGAATGGCATCAATAGCTTTTTCTCCTTTAATCAACGCTGCTAAGTGAATGTTGGTTACGCCTGAAGCAGCCGGTGTTACAAAACTTCCAGGAATGGCGGTTGCTTGAACAGTCTTCTCTTTACCATCTTTGTCTTTCAATGTTACAGGTGCCTGTTGGTAAATTCCGAGTGGACTAGATGCTAAAGTGTCCTGTCTTTTGCCTGGTGCAAACTCTCCAACTGGGTCAATGATCCAGACGGGCTCATTATGTTCAAGTGATTCTGTTAAGGTCATCCCGACTTTTTCTATTTCCCGATAAAGCGGCACATTATTTTCTTCACCGAGCTTTTTGATTGTCAGCATCCCGTTTTTTTCTTCGTATATAAGCTGACTTGCACGGTAATATTCTGATGTATAATTAAAGTCTAATTCTTGAACATAGCCGTTTCCTGCAATAAGCTCGCTCATTTCACCGTCTGCATTCAACATAATTGCTTTATCCTGATTAAAGGGGTTTACCATAGGACTCATATCGATGGTCAGTTTTTTCGAGTTAGTTGGTGGCAATTGTTCGATTTCAGAAAGGAAATCGTTATAAGCTTTCGGACTTCGGTTCCATAGGTCTTCAAATCTGACAAAGTTCACATCATCCCGTTTATACTCATCTGATAATTCGAGTGCATTCCGATATTTTTTAGTATCCTCAGGACCAATATCCAACTCCTCAGTCAATGCATGAAGTTCCACAGATACTGTCGCATCCTGATTGTCTAGGACAGGAATAAGTGTAGCATGAGGGAAAGCAGATTGGTTCATTGCTGCATATCCTGATTTGGGATTCTCTTCGTTAATTCCCTCAAAGGCGATGCCAGTTAACTTTTCTTCTTCGACTGGGTCAATTCCGACTAGTAAATGATAGGTAACGGGCAGTGGAAATTGAACGGCTTCACCAGTACAAAGATTTAATAAGCTATGAGAGTAAATAATTTCAAACTTTGGATACAATCTTTTTACTTCAAGAGGGAGTGTGCCAGCGGTCTCAAGCATGGCGCAGACATATTTTTCACTGATGGGGTAATGGTTAATCCCGTCAGTCGTTTTAAATTGACCTACATATCTTGTTGAAGACTCAGGCATTTGAATTCCGATATTTGACCGAATCCCAGTAAAATATCCTAGAGAAGCAACTGGTGCAGCGATTTCAATGTCGGAGCGGTCTTGAATTTCCTTCCACTGATCGATGGAAATGCCGCCTTTCCCGAAGCCAATGTAATTTTCATGGACAATTCCACGTTTCTTTTCTATTTCGCTTTCAATCCCAAGGGGTCGAACAAGCAAATCATAGCTGCCGCGACCATAAAAGCTGATGTCGGATTCGACTTGTTTTTGCGAGTTTTCTAAAAATAACATCACAAAAGGTGTGATTGTAAATATTAGAATAAAAGCACATAAAAATAATAAAGATGCCCCGAAACGATGTTTAAATTGCCTAAAGATCAAACCTTTCATGCCTCAACTCTCTCCTTCAGAATTCCATCTCGGAGAAAGAGAATTCGATCACCGTATGTAGCTATTTCCTCATCGTGAGTAACGATGAGAATCGTCATCCCGTTTTGATGGAGGCTTCGCAAGCATGCCAAAACATTATCTCTATTGTCGCGATCTAAATTTCCTGTCGGTTCATCGCACAGTAATATTTGTGGAGAATGGATCATCGCCCTCGCAATCGCGGTTCGCTGCTTTTCTCCTCCAGATAATTCCCCAGGCAAGTGATGCAATCGGTGAGCTAGAAGCAATTGTGACAATCTTTCAGTTGCGCGACTTTCAATTTCTTTTTTCGGCAAATAAGGCCATTGCGGGAGCATTACATTTTCAAGGACGGTAAATTGTTCTAAAAGCTGGTAATGCTGAAATATAAAACCGATTTTTTCTCTGCGAAAATCTTGAAGTTCTTCATTTGAAAGCTTATTTAACTGCATGTCTGCAACACGAACTTCTCCGGTTGAAGGTCGTTCCATGCCACCAATCATATTCAACAGTGTTGTTTTCCCTGAACCTGACGGACCCAATATCGTGATCCATTCCCCTTCTTCAACGGATAAAGTGACATCTTTAAGAGCCTGCACTGTATGAAGACCAGTATATTCCACCTGTACATCTGTTAATTGAACAATATTCATAGATTTGCCTCCCTATAAAGCCTGTCCACCTACAATCATTCTTAGGTGGACAGTTTAGATAAAAACTTGGAGTATTTTATGGCCTAGTGAGATACTTATATACTTTTGCGCTTGCTACTTGAAGATGGCCATTGTTATCTTCCACCAGGAGTCCGGGTGTGTAGCTTACATACGAGGCACTGGAACTATACTCACGTTGGTAAGACATGGAGAGACTTGTACTTCTAGCATTTATCAATGTATAGCCATTAGTAGTGTCTGTTCTGAAATAAATTTTGAAAGGTGATGTTCCAGACCAAGAGAAATTCCATTTTGCAACAGCCTGAGATCCGTATATTGTTTGAGAGGGTGGTGAAATGTATGCTGCAGCCTCGCCTTTTTCTAAAAAACCAAATGCAAAGAGTGGAAACAACAATGTAAAAGCTAATAACCATTTTATTGCATTGCCTCCAATTATTTGGTAATTGAAATCCCAGTTTTATCGTATAGTAGTTTCCTGTATTTGTAAACCTTATATTTGCAAAATTCCAAAGAATATGTCTAATTAGGTAGAGTTATGGATGGGAAGCTAGTTTGTGTTAGTTTAAAATCCTTTTTGGATTTGTGTAAATAGAGGTAGTTTTGTCAGTCGGATAGGGGAGAAGAGTCAGTAAAATCCTATGCAGTTGGACAGGTCTTTAATTCATTTAATTCTTAATTTCAATGCCCAATGTGATGGACGGACGTTATTATGCTCTGAATAAGTCCAAGAACACATTACTAAAAGCCACACTAGCATTCTTGGAGAGATTGTAACCATTGTAAAGTTCTCAAATTTGTCAAAAAGAAATTTTGCTGTACTTCTGAACGTGTTGTTTACTTTGATATAATAAGGCAGGTGAATGTGATAGCTAGAATCATAGATTTAGCTATTTTTTGGTGATTTTTAAATAATTTAGACATTGATATGTCGGTGTTGGTTTTGGGCTCGTTTTCGCGCTCTTCAGTACACTTAAATGGCTGGCGAAACCAAGGTTTCATATGAAATGAGCCAAAGATTTCTTTAATCATTCTGCTTAACAAAGCCATATATTAATTAAACAGAAAGGAAGGTGGCGGAGTGAAGAAATTCATTTTCCCAATGCTTCTCAGTTCATTGATTATATCGGGATGCTCGTCAAACCATACACAAGAAGCTGAAGATGGACATGAACATGCCGAGCCACAACAGCCGAAGCTGGAATATAAAATAGGAAGTAATGACTGGTCTGTCGTGACAGCATTGACTGATAGCCCGAAAGTTTTAGAAGCCTATCAGTTTGCAGTTGAACATCCAGAAGTACTTGATTACATGCCGTGCTATTGCGGCTGTTATGAGGAAGATGGACATACGAATAATACCCAATGTTTCGTTGATTCCGTTCATGAAGATGTAGCAGTGTTAGATACGATGGGCTTTGGTTGAGGGGTTTGCGTTGATATCGCCCGTGAGGCGAAGCAAGAGTTTGAAAAAGGAGTCGATCTTCAAACCATTCGTGAAAATATTGACAAAAAGTATGAAAGTTTAGATATCCCTTCTACTCCAACGCCAATGCCAGAAGGATAAGAGATAGCAGCGATTTTGCTGCTGTTTTTTTATGCAACGGTTTTTTAAAAGAGTACATCATTCAGCTATTCGCATATGATATTTTATCAAACCTAGGAAAGGTGGTTGAACATGTACTACACTCCTTATGTGTATCCATCGCAACATCTTTATTATAATAATACCCCATTGTACAACGTTCCAAGATATCCTGGATATTGGACAATGCCTAATGCCACAGAAGATACGCAGCGATTTTATCACCTGCAGCAACAAAACTGGAATAATAAATTAAAGCTAAAGGACTATGGCAAAGAACCATTTGTCGTGAATATTAATGAAGCCTCGAAACAAAATAAAACGTTTCGCACAGCACTATGGACAGGGAATCACTTGCAAGTCACATTGATGAGTATTGATGTTGGTGAAGACATTGGATTGGAAATTCACCCAAATGTAGATCAGTTTTTACGTATTGAACAGGGGCAGGGAATTGTTCAAATGGGAAAACGTAAAGAACACTTAAATTTTAAAAGAAAAGTGAAAGATGACTCTGCAATTATGATCCCAGCTGGAACATGGCATAATGTAACCAATACGGGCAATATTCCACTTAAGCTTTACTCCATTTATGCTCCTCCTAACCATCCATTTGGCACTGTTCATGCAACAAAAGCAGATGCGATGATGATGGAGGACTGAACATTTAACGGTGAGAATCAAATAAGTATTTATCCCCGCCATAAAGGACGGGGATTTTTTCATCTTTTTACTAAAAATATCGATTTATAGCCCTTTAGCAAAGAAGAATTATCAAAGTCATTGTAATAACTAAAATGACGTGTTTCTAATGTTAGACTAATGCTATAATTTTTAAAAAAATGAACCTGTCATGAAAGAGCACAGATGAACAGGAAGGTTTAGGGCATTGTTGTTAGACTGAGTATGAAGGGAGAGTTCATATGGAGGGACTTCAAAGAATGTTAGATAGTATCAAGTATATAGAGAGTCATTTAGAAGAGAGTCTTTCTATAGAAGATATCGCTGCAGTTGCTTGCATGTCAAAATTTCATTTTCAGCGGATGTTCAGTATGCTGACTGGTTTTTCCGTAAGTGAATACATTCGAAATCGGCGTATTACAGTAGCAACGCAGGAGTTAATTCATTCTAATTGTAAGGTGATTGACATTGCGATGAAGTATCGGTACGAGAGTCCGGAAGCATTTACGAAAGCATTTCGGAGAATTCATGGCATCAGTCCATCGGTTGCTAAGAAAAACAGTCAATTTTTGAAGGCCTATCCAAAGCTTTCCTTTCAAATTCAGCTAAAGGGTGATGTTGAGATGGATTATAAAATTGTTGAAAAGAATTGTTTCACTGTTGTGGGTAAGAGTATTCAAACAACTACGATCGGAGGTGAAAACCATCGGGAGATAGCGGCTTTTTGGGATGAGTCGAATCGAAACGGGTTTTCAAGAGAGCTTGCTAAAAATAGTGGTTCCCTTGGACTTATTGGAATTTGTATGGATTTTGATAAGCAACAAGAGAATCTCACCTATTTCATTGGTGCGGAAAAAAATATTGAAAGCCTCCCTGCTGGGTGGGAGGAACGGCGAATTCCATCCGCAACTTGGGCAGTCTTTCCAGTGCACGGTGCCATGCCTGATGCCATGCCAAAGGTGTGGGAAAGGATCTTCTCTGAGTGGTTCCCGGCAACTGGGTATGAACATGCTGGAGGGCCAGAAATGGAAGTTTATTTAAGTGATGCGGATCCATCTTCAGCAGATTACTATAGTGAGATATGGATACCGGTGAAAAAATAAAAGCTTGCCTAAGTGTGCTTTATAGTAATATAAAATAAAAAAAAGGTAGTCCGAAAATTTTCAATACAAAAAAAGAAGTGAAGAAATCAGGAGTCATTTTTCTTCATTTCTTTTTTTGTCAGCTTCCAAACTCTTACTCCCCGCTATCAAAATTCCCACTATTAACATTCCATTCCTTCGTCGTTTGTTCTGCTTTTATTAGGAGCAGAAATAAAGACATGAATGGGTGCATTGCGTTTATGATGACAAGTGAAATGGGAGAATGGTTTCCTTACATTACTTGTAAGTGTTTCTAGTCTTTTTCGTTGGTTATAATGTGTATAGCTCAATCGATCGATGGGAATTTTGGAAAAATGAGCATTAAAAAGGAGAGTTATACATGGTTCGACAAGGGAAGTTGTTAGAGGTCCAAGACTTGCAAAAACATTATGGAAAGAAAAACAATCTGACAAAAGCTTTAAACGGTGTTCGGTTCGATATACTCCCTGGGGAATTTTTAGGGATCATGGGGCCAAGTGGTTCAGGTAAAACAACGTTATTAAACTGTATTGCTACCATTATAAAACCAACCTCAGGACGTGTCCTTTTAAATGGCAAAAATATTAGTGCTTTTGATAGCAGGGATTTATCTGAATATCGTGGCAGTCGAATTGGTTATTTGTTTCAGGACTTTGAATTGTTGGATAATTTAACAGGGCAGGAAAACATATTATTACCTTTAGCCATTCATGGGATGAACTATACAAAAGCGCGGGGAAAATTAGAAGAACTAGCAGGTTATTTAGAGATAACAGAGATTTTAAACAAATTTCCAGCGCAGATGTCTGGAGGGCAAAAGCAAAGGGTAGCTGCTGCACGCTGTTTAATCTCGGAGCCAGATATTGTACTTGCGGATGAGCCTACAGGCGCCTTGGATACACGATCAGCGAAAGCTTTGATGAATAAGCTGGAAGGCATTAATAAGGATAGTGGCAGAACGATTTTAATGGTAAGCCACGACCCGAATGCAGCAAGCTTTTGCTCAAGAATTCTTTTTATTCAAGATGGTGTCATTTTTCATGAGCTGCGCCGCAAACAAGAAGAAAGGCGCGAGAGATTTTATGAGAGAATTTTAAAGGTGTTAGCTCAGCTTGGGGGAGGAAGCGCAAATGTTCTCTAAGTTGATCTACCGTAATGCAAAACGAAGTCGCAGGGAAAATTTGATCTACTTTGCAACCCTTGTAGTTGCAGTAGCCTCGTTTTATATGATTCTTTCACTGGGGAAACAAGATGTGATCTTATTTTTAAGAGAGTTTGAAAGCGATGCGATTGATAAGCTGTTAAATGAGATGAACATTGTCTATGTATTTGCGTTATTTATCCTGTTTTTCTTGGTCTTATTTGCGAATCGCTACCAATTAAATCGAAGGAGTAAAGAGTTTGGGCTCTATCTCATGTTAGGAATGCGCAAGGAGCGCCTTGTTCGCCAGCTTTTAGCAGAGGGGTTTATCACTTCTATTTTGGCACTTGCTGGAGGCATTTTAATTGGAGGCATTTTAGCAGAAATGATCAGTCTGACTGTTTCTAAATTAGTCGGACAGGGAATTATCGGTCATCAAATCAGCTTATCGGTCAATGCGATTATTTTTACGATCATTGGTTTTTTATTGATTCAGTTTACAGCATTAGCCATTCTTGGAGGAAGACTATTTTATCAAGAGATCCATCAATTGCTTTATGAGCAAATGGATGAGACAACTGATATGGGCCATGTTAAAGGCAATCTCCTTCATATATTACTAGGCGCAGCGTTATTAGGTGCAGCCTATTGGATCGTTTTGTATCGCTTTTCTGATTTTGCAGGACTGCTTCTGTTTGTGGCACTGGCTCTTGGAAGCATAGGAACAATCCTTTTTATGAGGGGATTGGGAAAGCTACTTGGCTTGTTGGCAAGCCTGTCCAAGCATAAATCGCTGCAAGGGTTGCACACTTTTACATTAAGGCAGTTTCAAGAGAACGTTGCGAATCGCTCTACTTCTGTCGCTGTCACATCGATTCTTATCACATTATCGATCATTTTGATTGCCAACGGTGCTTCAACTATTTTGAGTTTGGACGGTTTATATAATAGGAATTCGTCGGTCTATGATTTTACTGTTAATGGAGACAGCCAGAAGGTTGAAGAGTTTTTGAGTACAGGAAAAATGGTAACCTATGTAGAGGACGCAAATCTTTTGGAAATGGGAAAAATGAAGCATAAGGGCGAGCGCATGGAAGATGGTATGCCTTTGTCATTGGTGGATTGGTCTAAATTAAAAGAACAGTTAACGATGGCTTTGCCAGCCCCATATAAAGAGCAGGTTTTATCCGGAGAAATGCAAAGTTATGATATTAGTTCGGAAAACCCTGAAGCTCTTAATCTGTTAGGAGTTCTGGAAATGGATACAACAACCCCTCACCTCATTCCCGAATCCTCATATAATGGGCTTTTAAAAGCGGTAGGAGAACAGCCGTTGAACTTACATTCAGATGAAATTGCCTTATATTTTAATCCGGATTTCATGCCTATGGAAAAGCTTGATTATATGCCTGTACTTAATGGTATTCTTGAGAAGGCTGTAAAGGAAGGGCGAAGTTTGTTAAGCATTGATGATCAGGTCATTACCATTCGTCCATCTATTCCTATGAGAGGATTGGTAGCTGATCGTTCCGTAGAAATTTTTTCGGCTTTTGTTGTTCCCGATCCTATGTTCAAACAATTAGTCAATCCTGATACGTATGCTTCCTATTGGAACTTTCGTATCCCGCAAAAGATGCAGGCACAGCAGGGGTTGATGAAACCGATGATGGAAGCAAGAGACATATTGAAATCTTCGGGCTTCGCCTTTGAAAGTTATTTACAAAACTTTGGACGTAAATTGTTTTATATTGTTGCTGGAAGTTATACAGTCTTATATATGGGATTCTTATTTTTAATTATTGCATGTACGGTATTGGCTTTACAATTTTTGACTCAAATGAAGCAGACGGGCGGACGTTATGTAACACTCTCCATGTTGGGAGCCAAACGTCAGCAAATGAAAAAATCAATGCAGAAACAGGTGTTATGGACCTTTCTGTTACCGATGTTTCTTGCATGCGTAAGTGGAGCTGTTGGAATAAAGGCCATGATTTCATTTGTGGTTATTCATTTTGAGGACGTTCCATTTCTATATCCGCTTGCTTTTGCCTTTGCCTGTATGGTGATTTTCATTGTGGCAATATATGGAGTAGCAGTAGCCCGTTCAGCAGTTCATGAAATCGACAAATTACGTTGGAAGCCCAATATCGATTAAAAGATTTTTACACATTTTTCATAAGAGAAGGTGCTAAAGATGTCAAAAATTACCATTATTGAAGATGATGTATGGATGAGAGAGGAGTTAATGGACATATTGCGAAAAGCTGGATATGAAGTTTCAGCCGTTACCAGCTTCCATGATATTGCTCATCAAATTGCTACTTTAGCACCGGATCTAGTTTTATTAGATATCAATTTACCGGAACAATCCGGATTTGAAATATGCAAAAGTTTAAAATCAAAGGGGCTCGGTCCTATTTTAATACTTACATCTAGAGATAAGCTTCAAGATGAACTGCATGGTCTTCATTTAGGTGCAGATGATTATCTCACAAAACCATGCAATCGCGATCGATTATTGGCGCGCATTCAGAATCTGTTAAGAAGGTTTGAAGGCCAGCCAGGTTTAATCGACGGGGGCAGTTTTTCACTCGATCCCAATACTTTTACCTTGTATAAGGGCACTCACTCATTAGTATTATCCCCAAATGAGGGAAAAATTTTATTGGCGTTAGTTCAGAATCGACCTGATTTAGTATCTAAAAAGGCATTGAGTGAATTATTATGGGGAACTGAGCAATTTATTGATGAAAATGCCCTTCAAGTCAACCTTACACGCCTGCGAAAAACGCTGCGTCAACTAAATCTGGAAGAGCAAATTGAAACTGTAAGGGGACAGGGTTATCGACTTAGGGGGTAGATGATACCGTGGGATGGATAAAGCAAATCTATGACTGCTTTCATGCATATAAGTTATGGTTTTTCATCATCATTGCTACAAATCTTTTATTTATTTTTTTTGCTTGGCTGGCTTACCCTGATACTTTTAAGGCATTAGTTGGACTAATGATTGTCTATACGCTGATCATAATATGTTTACCAGTCTTTCTGATGATTAGAAAGCAAAAAATCATCGAATCCGCCTTTCAAGCCTTTTTGTTAGAACCAAATGAGACAAACGAAGAAATATTTTGCCAAACCATTCCTAACATACATCGATTGTATATTCGGAGAATGGGAGACTTAATCAGAGAGTATCAAGAAAAACTCAATGACCAAGTGATGGAGTTGGCCGATTATGAAAACTACATAGAAGGCTGGGTTCATGAAATTAAAAAGCCTCTGTCCTTAATGACGTTGGTCATTGATAATCGTGGTGATGAAATGTCTCCCCTTGTTAGACAACGCATGCTTCACATTCGAGATCAAATGCTTGGAGATGTTGAGCGAATTTTGTATTTTGCCAGACTTGGAGCAGCTCATAAAGATTATATATTCGAGCCAATAAATGTACTCCGTTTTTGTAAACAAGCAGCAGAGAACCATCAATCACTATTAGATGAATCCGGCTTTCAAGTACAGTTTACCGGTGAAGAAGCAGAAATTATCTCCGACCGTAAAGGTCTGGCTTTTATATTAGAACAAATCATTGCCAATAGTACGAAATACGTTAATCAGCATCAGGCACAGCCAGCTCTGAGGTTTGAAACGGCTTATGATAAAGCGGGTAAGCAGATAATTCTCAATATTAGTGATAATGGACCAGGCGTATCCGCTGAAGATTTACCATTTATATTTGATAAGGGCTTTACTGGAAGAAGTGGAGCTTATACAAGAGAAGCAACAGGAATGGGTCTGTTTTTAGTAAGCAAAATGGCCAATGATTTAGCCATTCAGTTCGATGCAAAATCCGATTTAGGCTCGGGATTGACCATATCACTGATATTTCCACATGTGGAATAAAAGACTTTATGTCGTCTCTGCAAGAGTCTTTTATTTGATAGATATAAAATGGCCGTAGACAGTTCAGCTTTTAATTGTGTGAGCCAGTTAATCACCAGTTTTAAAAGACTGAAGGAAACGCAGGTGTAATAAGTGGTCAACCCCCGCAGTTTGGTCAGAGGTCAATTGTTGACTTCAATATGTAAAAGTTGAGTTAGTCAATTTACCTCTTTAGTCTTTAAATAGTATTCAATGTCAGCTTCAATTATTTTTATTAATGGCTGTTTTCCTACTAAAGATAAAATATTTTTTGCCTTGTTCCAAAACTCTAATCCTAAAATATCATTACCTTTCATTATCCAATTTCGTCCATATTGATAATGAAATTCAGCAAATAAATACATATCTTCCGTATTTTTGCAAATATTAATACCTCTCTCGCATAATACTAAAGATTTATCAAATAATCCACTATCAGTATAAACTTTTGAAAGATTATAGCTTGTTTTCAATCTTAATCTATTTTTATTTGCAAGAGGAAATGTAGTTATATAATCATAAGCGATCTCTAAATATTTTGTTGCGTCTTCTAAATTACAGTCATTGCGATAAAAAATTCCTAGACTATTAAGTATATTAATCTCTAATTCAGAAAAATAATTTGCGTTAATATCAATGCAAGTGAACAAAATGTCAATCGCAGCTTTTTTATCTTGATTTATCATATATAGTACAATACCTTCATGCCATTTAAGATACTTTTTCATATAAATATTCTTTTGTATAGAAGGATTTTTTAATTCAATTTGAATAATATCACGAATTTCATTATAATTTCTCAATCTTCTTGCTTTTGCTAATTGTGTTTTAACATCATTGAAATAATCACTTCTTTGAGTTTGATTATCTTCATAAAAATATTCAATACTAACATTTAGTTTATCTGATATTTGTTGGATTACATAGGAGGAAGGAATTAACTTATTATTTTCTATTCTGCTTATTTCTGATTGAGAACATATACCCAAGCACAAAGCTTTTTGTGGCATTCCGATCATTTTTCTTAAATTTTTTATTCTATCACCTAAAGATTCAATCGCTTTTTTTCACTCCAATATGATAATTTGCATAAAATTCTTGGGATTCTAAAAAATTGGGGGATATAAATACTTATTTGTCACATTTAAAGGATTCAGGTGGAATTATATAATTTGCATATTAAGTTTACTAGGATAAACTGGGAGTATAGTTAAATTATAACATTTCACAAAAATAATTATTAACTAGAATTGTTTCTAATTTTTGAATTTTGGTCATAAATCACTCACTAAACATGGTGCTAGTTATAAAAAATAGTTAGTACTTAATTACCTCTTATAATGATATATTGACCATTCGACTCTAGTTAATCTTAATTAGGGAGGTGTTTACAATAGATAGTAGGAATTTTAAAATGCATACTCTATTTTATTTTTCTGCTTTATTCTTTGCTGTTGTTAATTTATACGTACTGGAAAAAACGAGTGAGATGAATACTTACAAATCTTATGATTTTCCAGATCAATTTTAAATGAATCTATTACTTTTAATAGTATTTTAATAATTGTATTTTTAAATATTTTTAATTAAAAACAAGTTAGAGAGGAATGCCAAAAAAATAGAGCGGGAAGGATGTCAATAATGAAAAGATTGATTTATTCAACTTTAATTATGTCAATTTTACTAGGCGGAACTAATATAGATACTGCACAAGCGTCAAGTAGTGATTTATATTTAAACTATTTAGTTGAAATGCAACCTGGTATTACTTTAGATGAGGTAAAAGAAGCTGCAGAAAATGTTGCCATTGATCAAAACAGAACTGTTGAAGATGTATTGAAACAGATGCATGATGAGTTAAAAGCAGATATTGAAAAAGGACAAAAAGAAAGAGAACAAAGCAATAAAAAATATACTACTTTCGGTGGATCGGCAGGAAAATTTTATTTAGACCCTGGAACGAAAGGTGATATATATTATACGGATGCATATACAGGAGCAATTGATATTGAGGTAAACCACGGACATGTAGGTATGTATTATATGCCCAAGGAACTTGTAGAATCTGTTCCCAAAAAGGGAGTAAGAACAATTAAAACAAGTGAAAGAAGAGTCCATGCTGGTGCTGTACAACAATCGGTAAATAGTGTTACAGTAGGTGAAAGAAATAAAGCTGTTGGTTGGGCGTATAGCAGAGTAGGTAAAGATGAGTATTCGTATAATTTTGCAACTAACCGTACCACCTCACATACTGGTAAAAAAAATTGTTCGAAATTAGTTTGGTCAGCATATATACAATATGGTGGGATTGATATAGATAAAGATGGTGGTCTAGGAGTATATCCAAGAGATATTCGAGATTCTCATTATACAAAAACCTATAAAACGATAAAATAAAGTTAATTAAATAAAGATCAGCGATTACTTCAGAAGAAGAATCGCTTTCTTTTATGGAGGAAGTATGAGGAGAAAAAATTGGTTTTTTGTTTGTGTAACCTTTTTTATAATAATAGCTGCTTTCTATTTACTTAAAAATTTTGTTTTCGATGCTAGTAGAGAGTTTCTCATAAATGAAGAAGAAATTAAGGAGACAGATTTTTTAAAGGATAAAATAGCAGTCATTTACTTTTCAACAACGGCCGATCAAGATATGTTTGATGATGGAAAAGGTTTTGCCACTTTTATTGACAAAAAGGGCGAAACTCGTACATATAAGATGGGTGGATTAGAACTCGGCGGCATGGCAAATCATAATGGTCAATTATTATTGGAAGATAAAAATAAACTAATATTTTTAGGTGAGCACTACAAAGAATTTAAGTTGAAAGAATATCAACATACAGGAGAAAGAGTAGGTTACTTGCCTAAAAGTGCCATATTTTATACGATTTTTAACTCAGGGTTTGATGACAATGGCGGATATAAATCAGATATTTATTGGGGAGATCATGAAGCAATACAGAATGGAGTTATCCCTAATTATATTTTAAGTTCAGGGCAGGATGAAGAATTCATTTATATCATTACAAATGAAGTCTCGGATTTTGAGGCAGCAAAACTAAGTAGAGTTTCTCTTAAAAATGGTTTAAATATTGAAGTTTTGACAGAATGGAGGCAGTCAGAAAATAATTCATTGATGTCCAATATTGTTACGGATGAAAGCTATTATTATTATGTTGAAGAGGTTTCTGCATTAACTACAAATCATTATAGTGAATCAAACATTGTTCGAATAGACAAAAAGACGTTTAAGAGGGACTCATTTTTTATAGAGAAAATAGAAACTTCATCAGATTCTACGGCAAAAAGCCCATTTGATAGTGGAAAATCAATCTATTTATTAAATAATAAATTATATTATGTTAATGGGTTAGGTCATGTATTTTCATATGACACGAAAGAAGCAAAAGTTTCTAATTCTTTTCATTTGAACTTTGAAAAAGAGAACCCAAATATAACCTGTGATGAACAAGTTGCTTTTAAAGATGATTTGATCTATTTCTTCAGCTTTGATCCCAAAACTGAAATTTATACGTTAGAGCAATATAATTTGAATAGCGGAAAATTGGAGGCAACGCAAGAACTATCTGGAATCAAAGAGATTATGAATAGCTTGGGCAAAAAATATGCAGCTTCGTATGATTTCTTAATATTGGATAAATAAGTTAGAGTTAAATAGAGGGAAGACTCATTTTTTGAACAAGAAGAGGGTTAGGCAGATCCGTTGCTTGAACCTGCCCTAAAAACATTTCTTGTTTAGAATATTTTTAAGCTAGTCTAGTCGACCAAGCCTTGCTGAAAAGCGTAACTCGTCAACTGGACCCGATTGTCCAAATGAAGCTTACTTAAAATATTTTTTAAGTGACTTTTAACCGTGTTTTCGGAAATGAAGAGTGCCTTGGAAATTTCCTTATTTGACAGCCCTTTGGCCACTAATTGAAGCAGTTCCAATTCTCTTGTGGACAGAGGGATATTTTCCTTTGATAGCGCCTTTTTTTGTGGGAATTCTTTTAAAATTTGGAAGGCGATTTCTTTGGACATCGGCACTTCATCTAAGGCGAAAGCTCTTAAATGTTCTACCCATTGATCAGACTGGATGTTTTTTAGTAAATATCCTTGCGCCCCTTTCTTTAAAGCATCGAATAGATCAGTAATATCATCAGAAACGGTGATCATGACAATTTTCACTGCAGGGAATTGAAGCTTAATTCTTTTCGTTGCTTCAAGCCCGTCCATTTCAGGCATCTGTATATCCATTAATATAATGTCAGGCAATAATTGTTCAGTAAGTTGAATGGCTTCTTTTCCGTTTTTCGCTTCTCCAATAATGAGAAAGTCCTCAAACTCCTCTAAAATTTCTCGAATCCCTTCTCTGGCATGTGCGTGGTCGTCGACGATAAGTATGCGAAACGGTTGCATTTACGTACACTCCTTTTTTAAGGTAACGATCGTTTCGTTTTCTATTCTTTCTATGGAAAACTTCCAGCCCATATCAAAGGCTCTGTTTTGGATAATTTGAAGTCCGTATCCTCGGTTATGCCCGATCATTTCATCCGTGAATCCGATTCCGCGATCTTTAATTTCGCAATGCCATCCATCGTCCGTTTCTTTGGCATCAATCCATATTTCATTGGTTCTCGCATGCTTTATGACGTTCATAACCGCTTCCTTAATACAGGCAAATAGCTCAATCTTTTCTTTTGAGGTTAATGTATGCTCCTGAATCTCCCACTGCAAATGGACATCGATCAAATGATGGTTTTTAATTTCTTCAACATATTGGTAGAACGCTTCCGTCCAATTTAATGGTTCTTTGTCAGGCAAATATTTTAAGTTCGTAATTGCTTGGCGGGTATCCTCATGAATATGCTGCAAGGTTTGTTTAATCCTTTGAAAATCAGGGTCTTGTTCCAATTCATTCTTTCTGCCAAACTTATTCATTTTTACTGATAATAGAAATAAAGATTGGGCAATGCCATCGTGGAGTTCCCGTGCTAATTTTTCTCTCTCGACGAGCGCCGCCTTCTTCGTCTTTTCCAATCTAAGCTCTTCCTGCATTCTTTCTAAAATAGAGAAGAGATGACGTACAAATAAAAGTGTAACGATAAAGACTAAAAGAGGTGAGAGATAATTTCCCAACTCCATGGAGATATAGGAAAGGAGAAATTCGTGGCGTATATATTCCCATAAGGCAATTGTCACCGATGGTGTAATTAAAATTAGCCATTTAATATGTTTATATTTCAAGTTCTCACCTTTTTTCTAAGCTTTTTCTCATTCTTACGGAGGAAATAGGGTTAAAGACGATCGTGTTGATTGCTCTGACTTGAGCAAGTGCTAGGTGAAAGCTGTGCATTTGAATTAAAATATAGCGAAAATCAGGCTGCATCATAATCTTTAACAATACTATATAAAATTGTGTCTATATTTTAACACCTATTTACACTTTTTTAATGGTTATAATAAAAAAATCACTCTTTCGGGGTATTATTTAATATTACGATTGTATTTATAATATCATCTAGTGCTATACAAATAAAAAGATAGGCAAAATCAGCAAGGAGGAATTGTTTTGAAACGTTTTTTTATCGCGCTAATCGCGTTTTTATTCGTAACATCAATATCAAACAATGCTTTTGCACACTCGCATTTAGAAAGCTCTAATCCTGCGGACGGCGCGGTAGTAACCGAAGCCCTGAATGAAATTGTCCTTGATTTCGATGGTGGAATTGAGCAGGGAAGCTTTCTTGAAGTAACAACAACAGATGGACAAGCCGTTGAACTGCAGGATACATTGATTGATGAAGATAAATTGACTGCAGTGGCTGCTGAGACGCTTGCAAACGGTGAATATCAAGTGACATGGAGTGTTATTAGCGCAGACGGTCACTCTTTAGATGGTGAATTTTCCTTTACAGTCGATGCTCCCGAAATGGTTGAGGAAGACCAAGAAGAAGTAACGGAAGAGGATAATGGTACTGAAACATCTGAACAATCTGTGGATAATGAAGAGTTGGATTCTACAAAGACTAGTGACGAGAAGGAGTCATCGTCGTTGACAATTGTTTTCGTTGTTCTTGCCATCGTTTTGGTGGCAGGCGGATTAATCTATTTTACAAAAAGAAAGAAATAATAGATGGAAGTCATAACGATTATTAGTCAAGTACTATTGTATGTATGCTTTTCGCTTTTAGCGGGAAGCTTTCTTCTATTGCTTGTCCCAAACAATTATCGACCTGATCTGAGAATTTCAAAAGGTTTTATGAGCGCTAGTGTCATCACCGTCCCTATTGTTTCATTTATACCGATTCTAGATATTACGCGATTGCTCGCTCCAAGACTCGGATTCGTTGATTCGCTGAAAATGGTGTTAACGACCTATACAGTAGGAACAGCTTGGAATTTTACCCTCCTTGCTTCCGTTCTTTTGCTTCTATTAATGCTCGTCGCAAGACGTTCAGAGCAAGGAGTGTTTGCTTTTCTAGGAATTGGGCTTACGCTAGGGCTTATCCTTACGGTTGCATGGTCCAGCCATGCAGGTGCAGTAGATCCGGTCAGAGGAATAATCAGCGACTTTATCCATCTGACAGCCTCTAGTATTTGGGTTGGAGTGATTCTTGTTGTAGGCTGGAATTCAGTAAATCACCATAACTGGCTTAAGTTTTTACGCTGGTTTTCAATGGTGGCGATTAGTTGTCTCGTGATAACAGCTATTAGTGGGCTGATGCTGATGAGTATTATGGTGGATGATTATCCGAACTCTTGGCGGGTCTCATATGGTCAGGGGCTATTAATCAAGCATGTGTTTTTGCTGCCACTTATTTTTTATGCATTTGTGAATGGGGCTCTAGTGAAAAGTTTAATATTAAGAAACTCTCATTTTAATCCTATCCCTTGGGTGCGCTTAGAAGGGCTTATATTGCTGGTTATTTTTGCGATAACAGCTGTTTTTTCACAAAAGTCACCGCCATATGGAAACTACATGTCGAATGAAGCAGTATCACCATTATTTCGCCTTTTTCACGATGAAATGATCGATGCATCAAGCACCATTGCTTTTGCGGGAAATCTAAATACGGTGTTCTTTCTCGTCTTATCAATCAGCTTGCTGGGATTAATGGGCTGGTCGTTTTTCAAAAAAACACCGATCATCATCTCTTTCTTTTTTAGCAGCTTATGCGTATTAAGCGTCTACATGATGTTAATGGTGTCGGTAGTCGTGCGTTAAAAACAGTAGTTGATTGGAGCGGAAGGTGCTTTTAGCGTTATTGCCGAGACCACACAGGAGCGTCAAGCGACGAGGGGGCTTGGCGGAACGCCCCCCGGAAAGCAAGTGCCTAGAGTGGAAATCAACAATTGTATCGAAGTTCATTCAACTTTCGGTGCCTTTTGTCGACAAACTGAGATGAGGTTGTCTGAAAAGCCCCTAAAATAGAGCAAGAGGCGAAAAACGATCCGTTTTTCGTCTCTTGCTTTTTTGTTGGACAGCTTCGTCTTTAAAGCTATGCTGCCTTTCTATTCGGATAACTACAGCGTTCTTATTGCTGATTCAAGTCAAATAGCTTTTCTATTCGGACAACTACAGCGTTCTTATTGCTGGTTCAGGTCAAATAGCTTTTCTATTCGGACAGTTCCAGCGTTCTTATTTCTCGTTCAGGTCGAATAGCTTTTCTATTCGGACAACTACAGCGTTCTTATTGCTGGTTCAGGTCGAATAGCCTCTCTATTGTGACAGTTTCAATGTTCTCATTGCTGGTTCAAGTCGAATAGCCTCTCTATTGTGACAGTTACAGCGTTCACATTGCTGGTTCAGGTCGAATAGCCTCTCTAATGGGACAGTTACAGCGTTCACATCGCTCGTTCAGGTCGAATAGCCTCTCTATTCGGACAGTTACAGAGTTCTTATTTCAGGTTCAGGTCGAATAGCCTCTATTCGGACAGTTACAGAGTTCTTATTTCTCGTTCAGGTCGAATAGCTTCTCTAATGGGACAGTTCCAGCGTTCACATTGCTGGTTCAGGTCGAATAGCCTCTCTAATGGGACAGTTTCAATGTTCTTATCGCTGGTTCAGGTCGAATAGCCTCTCTAATGGGACAGTTTCAATGTTCTTATTGCTGGTTCAAGTCAAATAGCTTTTCTATTCGGACAGTTCCAGCGTTCACATTGCTGGTTCAGGTCGAATAGCCTCTCTATTGTGACAGTTTCAATGTTCTCATTGCTGGTTCAAGTCGAATAGCCTCTCTATTGTGACAGTTACAGCGTTCATATCGCTCGTTCAGGTCGAATAGCCTCTCTAATGGGACAGTTACAGCGTTCACATCGCTCGTTCAGGTCGAATAGCCTCTCTAATGGGACAGTTACAGCGTTCTTATCGCTCGTTCAGGTCGAATAGCCCTTCTATTCGGACAGTTTTGGCGTTCACATTGCTGGTTCAGGTCGAATAGCCTCTCTATTGTGACAGTTACAGTGTTCACATCGCTGGTTCAGGTCGAATAGCCCTTCTATTCGGACAGTTTTAGCGTTCACATTGCTGGTTCAGGTCGAATAGCCTCTCTAATGGGACAGTTACAGCGTTCACATTGCTGGTTCAGGTCGAATAGCCTCTCTAATGGGACAGTTACAGCGTTCACATTGCTGGTTCAGGTTGAATAGCCCCTCTATTGGGACAGTTCCAGCGTTCACATTGCTGGTTCAGGTCGAATAGCCTCTCTATTGTGACAGTTCCAGCGTTCACATTGCTGGTTCAGGTCGAATAGCCTCTCTAATGGGACAGTTACAGCGTTCACATTGCTCGTTCAGGTTGAATAGCCCCTCTATTGTGACAGTTACAGCGTTCACATCGCTCGTTCAGGTCGAATAGCCCAACTTTTCGGACATCCTCGTCTTTTTTTCTTTGTCATAAGAAATTATTTCGAAGGATATTACGTTATATAAATATATTGATGAAACCATTCTATCATTGTGCACTTCAATTAAAAAACGAACGTCATTCGATTTTTACAGCATTTTAATTGGTGAAAGTTCGGATATAGATTTTTATTAAGCGGTTGTACATGGTGAAATTGATTCTGGTAAATTAAGATCAAAAAAATCCATGGAGGTTAAACAGATGGCAGCAATTTTAAGAGCAGTTGAGATAACCAAGGATTATGGAAGTAATCGGCAGAAAAAAGTTTTAGAAAAAACCAATTTTATGGTCGAAAAAGGAACGATTCATGTTATTGAAGGAAAGAGTGGTTCCGGGAAATCGACTTTTCTAAGCATTATTGGTGGCATGGAGTTTCCTACAAGCGGAAAAGTATATTATCAACATGAATCGCTTTATGAATTGTCTGATGCGAAGCAATCACTCATTAGAGGTGAAAAATTTGGCTTTGTTTTTCAGTCCTTTCAATTAATACCCGAGCTTACAGTTTATGAAAATATAGAACTTCCTTTAAAATTTCAAAAAAAGAAAGAATTTGATTTGAAAGCAAAGATCAAAGAACTTGCCAATGAGTTAGGTATTGTCCATCACTTAGATAAGCGGCCAAGCTTTTTATCCGGAGGGGAACAACAAAGAGCTGCTATTGCGAGGGCATTGATCACTGAACCGGATATTCTTTTTGCTGATGAGCCAACTGGGAACCTCGATCAAATAACAACTAAGAGTATTGTGAATTTGTTAATCAAATTAAACAAGGACAAAAATTTGTCCTTGGTGATTGTTACGCATGAAACGAACTTATTTCCAACACCGCATTATTTGTACTCCATGAAAGATGGAGTTTTAAAGGGGATAAAATCGAATGTTTAAGCTGGGATGTAAGTTTTTATTTTCGAGAAAAAGCTGGCTTGTTTTGCTTGTATTTACTTTGACATTGGTCATTTCCTCTATCCTCTCGATATTTTCAGCTTCGGAAACGATTAGAGCGGGTCTGTTAACCAACGCTTATTCGCAATATGGGGAACATAGTGGGATTTTGGTTGATGTAGTGACTAAAAAAAGTGATCTCGAAAAAGGCATAAAGAAGGTAGGCGCTTATCAATTAATTGATTTCTATCATTTTGGAAATAAAGATAAGAAAGCTGTTATCGGCTGGCTGGATGATGATGCATTAGAGCTGAGCCATATAAAAATTAAGGAAGGCAGGTTTCCGGAAGAAAAAAATGAAGTAGCGATAGAATCTGCTTATTTAAATTTAATTGATAAAGATTGGAAAATTGGCGAAACAAAAACTCTGCAGGGTGAGAATCAGCGATGGAAAATCAAATTAGTCGGAATTCTAGATAATTATTCTTCTCGATGGTACGCCCCGATTGATTTAGAGCAAGGAGTCCATGCCTTTCCAAATATTTTTATGGGTACGTATGCTGAGCCTCAGCTTAAGAGTAATTACTTGGTCAAGCTTGAGGGTGATAAAAATACTTCAATGGAAAAAATGGATGATTTGTTAAATGAATATAAGGGATTTGAAAATTTTAAGTTATTTGATGAGGGATTAAAGCATTATGACACCGTTCGGAACTTATCCATCGTTTTTCAAAGCATCCTTCTTTTCATTTCAACGGTTGCTTTAACAAGCATATTTACATACTTTAATAGAAAACAAATGCAAAAAATAGGCATTTTGAAGGCAATCGGTGTCAAAGATATAAGCTTGTATAAAATCTATTGTTATCAAGTTTTTATTCTTTTCTTGACAAGCCTTGTTTTGGCAATACCACTTCAGTATGTCTTTAAAACTAACATGATCAGAATGAGTTTTATCGAAAGCCTAGAATCTTCATATCCTCATCATACATATGTGATCATGATCGGCTATTTTGTTTTGTTATTTTTATGGATCTTAATTATTTCTCTTAGGTCTGTATTTTGTTCTAAACATCTTTCAATCAGGAGTATAATGGCGGGAAAGAGAAATATTTCTTCTCTTCACCACTTTATCGAAAAGAAAATAAAGCCTTTTGCATTAAAACAATTATTAAGACAATTATTTTTATTCCCTAAGGAATTTACTTTTACTGTTTCTATTATTTGTTTATCCATTCTCGTGTTCGTATTTTCTATTGTTTTGCAAAAAGAATCAGAGGGAATTTGGGATGTGGATGAATACTACTACTTAAATTCACAAGAAATCTATCGATTTGATATGGTAGATCATTTACCTGTCTTATTTGATCAACGTTTAACTTTTTCTGAAGAGAACGTGATGAAATTGACCCGTCTTCCCGGAGTTAAACATGTGGAAAAAAATCCTTTTCTGGAGGATGTTGTTCCGCTAATTGGGGCAGATAAAAAAACAATAGCGATCGATCAGTGGATCAATCAAAACGGAGGAGCGTTAAGATACAAAAATAAATGGATCATTCCGAATGTAAAATATGAAGTTGTTGATGAAAAAGAATTCAAACAAGTCTATCCAGAGGGAGATTACGAAGACTTTAAAGGGAAAATCCTGTTGTTCGTCCCAAGCGAAAATGGCACAAAAGACTCAGATTTACATAAGCTGATTGGCGAAGAGCTTAGCTTTGTTAAATTAGTAAAGGAAGAGGAAAATATACGCAAAATTGAACAGCAATTTGAAGTATATGATGCAAGAAACGAAGCGCTTGTTAAGCATTTGGATGGGATGAAGGACATCAGGTATGATAAATTTACGATTGTGATTGCTAAGAGTACACTGGAAGATTTAAACCTTTTTGTCGGTTATCATGAGTTAGACATTTTTTTAGAGCAAGATATAAAAGAGGAAGAGTTCAAGGAAATTGATGATAATGTTAATCAATTAATGGCAACAGTGCCAGGAAGCTTGCTCCAAAATATACCGGAATTTATCCAAAAAGAAACGAGCATTACTTCACTTTTACGCTTTCTTGGGATTTTTTCTTTTGTAGTTGCTTCACTTTTGACGCTTACGAGTATCATTATTATTGTATTTAGTAAGTACCAGCTTCAAAGAAAAGACTGGGGTATTTACTTGTCGATGGGGATGTCAAAAAGAAAAGTTTACTATTTTTTAACAGCCGAAATGGTGATATATTATATTCTGGCCACTATCATAGGCTTTATTGTGTTTATAACAGTTCTACTCTCAATCAATTTATTTTTCCCCATTTCATTTTACTTATATTACTTTTTCTTATCCATTCTTTTTTTGTTTATATTACTCATGTTCGGCAGCAGACTTCTTTATCAAATGATTGCGAAACAATCGATTTTATCTTTGTTAAGAGAGGTGGAATAAGTACGTAAATTCGGAGTGGTGTGACATTATCCTTACAGGTGGGATTGTAAAGGAAATAGAGATGGGGTTCAATATATTCAAAAGGGCACAAGACCAAGGATTAAATTCGGTCTCGTGCTCTTTCTTTTTTTAACAGGCCATAATTATCTAATCTTTTGCACTATCTTCACTGGATATCATTTTAAAAGGAAAAAACAAGCAAATCGATCATGAGGGAGGTGCCAATAAGAAATGAGTCAATGAATCGTTTTATTAACAATATGGTTAACCTAAAAAGGTTGCATAAATTTTTCAGAGTATATATAATGTATATATAGTATATATACATTATATCATTTATAAGCTTAACCAATTAGTAACAATGAATAATATGCCCTTTACTGAATCACTCAAAGGTTAATATTAAAAAACAAGGCTCTGTTATAGCCGATGTGGATTTTTGACTCATTTTCTCTCTGATTCCATGAAACGATAGGAGAAAACGAGATTTCTCCTATCGTTTTATGGAATCAGAAGACCTTTCAGTTATACTGAAAGGCATGTGAAACCAAAGTTTCACATGCAATGAGCCAAAAATCATTTTATCAACAATTCTATTTAACAAAGCTAAAAACAAAAAAGAGGGATTGGCATGAAAATAATTATCTCTAATAGTTCCAAGGAGCCAATTTATGAGCAAATCATGAATCAAATTAAATCGTCTATTTTAGCAGGTGAATTACAAGAAGGAACAGCAATACCCTCGATGCGAAAACTTGCACAGGATTTGCAAATCAGTGTCATAACGACGAAACGGGCCTATGAGGAATTGGAGAAAGAGGGCTTTATTTATTCGATTGTTGGCAAAGGATCATTTGTGGCAGAGCAAAATTTAGAGGTCATAAGAGAGAAGAAGCTGAAAGCGATTGAGGATCAAATGAACTCCGTGATTACAAATGGCAAAGAAATTGGTTTATCACTGGATGAACTACAACAATTATTGAAGATACTATATGAGGAGTGAAATGATGGAGAACGTGGTTGAACTAAAAAATGTAACGAAAAAATTTAAAGGTTTTTCCGTTGAAAATATAAATTTGGATGTGAAGCAAGGCTTTGTAACAGGGTTTATTGGTGCAAATGGAGCAGGGAAATCGACAACGATAAAAATGATGATGAACTTGTTAAGGCCGGATGCCGGTGAGGTTAAGCTTTTTGGACTGGATTACAGGACACATGAGAAGGAAATTAAGGAGCGAATTGGATTTGTTTATGATGGCAATGTCTTTTTTGAAGGGTTGAATTTAAAAGATATCAAACGAATTGTGGGACCAGCTTATAAACGATGGGATAATCAAGTATTTGATCATTATATTGACCAGTTCGAGTTACCGTTAAACAAAGCGATCAAAACATTTTCTAAAGGAATGCAAATGAAAGCCTCCTTAGCACTTGCACTGTCACATCATGCAGAGTTGATTATTATGGATGAGCCAACAGCGGGCTTAGATCCGATTTTTAGGCGAGAACTGCTGGCTCTATTGCAGGAATTAATGGTTGATGAGAATCGCACCATTTTCTTTTCCACGCATATTACGACTGATCTGGATCGAATTGCTGATTATATTACATTCATACAGAGCGGGAAAATCATCTTCAATCGCTCTGTTCATGATGTAGCTGAAAATTATGCCCTTGTTAAAGGTGGGACGGATCTTTTGGATAGGGATACGGAAAAGTTTTTTATACAAGTTCATCGTGCACCGACAGGGTTTGAAGCATTAACAGATAATATAAAGGATGTACAAAACACTTTCGGGGATGCGGTTGTCATTGAAAAGGCTTCTCTTGAAGATATTATGTATTACATGAAAGGTGGCGTTCATCATGTTTAATCTTATCAGACGCGATATCATACTGCAGAAGAAACAACTTATACTTTTTATTCCGATTGTTCTGTTTTTTATCTACATGGATAAACATCCCGCTTTAATTTTTCTCGTTGCCAGTATTTTTATTCCCTTAAACGCATATGCTTATGACGAAAAATCAGAGACGAATATATTATTAAATTCCTTGCCTTATACACGTAAAGAAATCATTGCATCGCGCTACCTTGGTGCCATTTTTTATATGGGCTTAGCCTGCGGCCTGACAGGTCTGGCATTATTTTTTTTCGATAGACCGTTTACACTGACGGATATGGCAATTGGAGGAGGCTTATTTTTAACATTTGCGGCATTTACTTTTCCGTTATTCTATATCCTTAAACCAGGTTACATCTCAACAGTAGTCATTATTAGCTTTCTTTTGTTAGCGGCTGCAGGGCCACCTGTTGTGATATTTTTTGCCGAACGTTTAACGGCCATTTCCAATTTTATTATGAATTTATCTGACCTTGTTTTATATACTGGAACCGCCCTGGTGATTATCGTAATTTATGGTATCTCCTGGGGGATGAGCACGGTCATTTATCAAAGGAAAGTATTTTAAATGGCAGTTCAATTTTGAGTGAATCTCCTCATTTTTAATGTAAGAAATGCTTATAAAGTATCTCCTTTAAATTTTGCTTAAAGGAGATACTTACCCCGCTGTTTCCTTTTTTCTCTTTAAAAATAGAAATCTTTCTCTACCCTAATGATTGTCAGGATGATAAGATAAATGAAATTGCTTTTCTAAGAAGTACAGTGATGGATAGGAATAGTCAACTTCTTCAAAATACCTTACTAATTTACGATCTATTAGCGATCTTTTTATGCAGAATGAATGGAGCTAAGTGAGGATGATGTTATAACAAGATAGGAAGCGTTCAAGAACGATGTTGAAATGGTATGGGAGATCGAGAAAAAAGAGTGGGTGTTCATGTGTCAAAAAGTTTGGCGGAAGATTATATGGAGCCAGAGAAACAGAAAAAACTGTATAAACGGACATTGATCATTGTTGTTATTTCACAAATATTTGGTGGGGCAGGACTAGCGGCAGGTATAACAGTCGGAGCGCTTCTTGCACAGCAGATGCTTGGAACAGATGCGGTGGCAGGACTTCCTGTTGCTTTGTTTACATTCGGGTCGGCAGGATCGGCGTTATTAGTTGGCAGACTTTCTCAACGTTTTGGACGTCGCCTAGGTCTTACAGCAGGTTTTATAATAGGTGGCTTGGGAGCATTCGGAGTGGTCGTAGCCGCTTTACTGAATCATATTATTCTTTTATTTGTATCTCTGTTTATTTATGGTGCAGGCACTTCGACGAATTTGCAAGCACGTTATGCAGGTACCGATTTAGCAAAGCAAAAGCAGCGGGCCACAGCAGTCAGTATTGCGATGGTGTCAACTACATTTGGAGCTGTCGCAGGACCTAATTTAGTCAATGTAATGGGAGAGTTTGCTGTATCAATCGGGATTCCATCTCTTGCGGGTCCGTTTATTTTATCTGCCACTGCATTTATCCTAGCTGGCCTTGTCATTTTCATCTTTCTTCGTCCAGATCCGTTGATGATTGCCAGAACGCTTGAAGCATCAACTCAAGAGCGTCCTGTTATGGGAGCTTTAGGTGATGCGCACGAAGAGGAAAATAAGAAGGGGATTATTGTTGGCACGACAATGATGGTGCTGACGCAAATTGTCATGGTCTCCATTATGACGATGACCCCAGTCCATATGGGGCATCATGGTCATGGTTTGGGAGCCGTAGGACTTGTTATCGGCTTTCATATTGGTGCGATGTATCTCCCATCCTTAGTGACAGGCGTTCTTGTTGATAGGTTTGGCCGTACTGTGATGGCAATCGCATCGACAGCTACTTTGCTTTTGTCAGGGATTGTTGCCGCGATTGCACCAGGTGATTCAATGATTCTTCTAATCGTTTCCCTGTCCTTGCTTGGATTAGGCTGGAACTTTGGATTAATAACAGGAACCGCTCTTATTGTAGATTCAACGAACACGGCAACGCGGGCTAAAACCCAAGGGAAAGTCGATGTATTAATTGCCTTGGCAGGGGCTTCAGGCGGAGCTTTTTCGGGAATGGTTGTTGCTGGTTCGAATTATGAAACATTGTCATTAGCCGGTGGAGCTTTATCTTTAATCCTCATTCCGGTTGTAATCTGGTCGCGTCAAAGAAAAGAGCAAAAGGTCTTAGAATGAAGTCAAAGAAATATTCGCATGCCGTAACGAGTTGATTGAACGAGTCTTTGCGAGAGGTGTATCCAGACAGAACGAGTGAAACGAGAAAAACTCCAGTCCGAATAAGAGTTGAATTCGGACAGAACAATTGAGGAATGCAAGAGTTCAATCCGATTAATGGCACCAATAGAAAACAAACTGTCGGAACAACGTTATTTGCTTTCTACGGGAGACAGAACAGAGGGACAGCAGCGCTAAAAATCTGAAAAAAGACCGCTGAAAACTTTTTCAATGGCCTCATTTGCGGGACAAGGAGAGATCCCGCAGGAGTGACTGCTCCGAGGAGGATCATCACCCGCCCCCAAAGCGGAAATCAACAGATGCAAATCCAGCCAAAAATGCCAAAAGACACAGAGGTAGTACTCTCGATGCCTTTGTCGACAAATTGCTGCGTGATGTGGAGTCACTTAATCTTTTTCTCTCACGTGGATCATGATTTTGGTAATGTATTCTTCTTTCTCGTTCTTTACGACCGTATCATAAATATATTCTTCAAGAGCGTAGTTTCCTAATGTTAAGTTCAGCCGTTCCATTTCAGAAAAAAGACGCTTGTATGTTTGATCGATTGCTTTTTCATCGCCGATATGGTATCCAGTGAGATAGTTTCCTGGAACTGTTTCAAAATAGGAATACCCTTTCTTTGGTTTAGGTTGTTCCATGTATAAATAGCTATAATTGGAGAACTCCCCTTTTACTAACTGTTCACGCTTCGTTAAGACCCCGATAGGGTACCCTGTATCGAGATGAGATAAATATAATTCATCGACAAAGTTTGAAATTGCTTCAACAAAACCTTCATCGGCAATATTTTCAATATTTCGACTCAAATAAAGGGTTGTTCTAGGTAATTCCTCCAAAATGATTCGATTGAAATCAAGCTTTGCCGCTTCTTGCATGAGTCTGATTTTGGCATCAATCATCGTTTCCTTTATCTCAATCTCTTGCCGTTTTTTCACGATCTCATCCTTTTTTTGATACATCATCGTTAAAAATGTTTCCGGTGATTTGTTTTGCATGTAATGTTGAATATCACTTAATGACATATCAAGATCCTTTAATAATTCTATAACAAAGAAGAGTTCTATTTGATGAATAGAGTAAAAACGGTAGCCTTTTTCATTTTTGAATTCGGGAGAAAAAAGTCCAATTTGGTCGTAATAAAAGAGGGTTTGTTTATTGATTTTACAAAGTTTCGCAAATTCTCCTGTCGTTAAATATTTGCCGCTTTTTTTACTCATTTAAAATTTACCTCCTTGACTATATAGTTACTATATACATTAAGATGGAAAGAGTAAATACGGAAAGTCGTTTATTAAGGAGCTTATACAGGATGAGAAGTTATAAAGTCACGTTAGGATTACTATTAATGAATTTGTTTATTGCTTTTTTAGGGATTGGCCTTGTCATTCCAGTTTTGCCTACCTTGATGAATGAATTAGGGATTACAGGTACAACCGTTGGCTATTTAACGGCGGCATTTGCGATAGCTCAATTAATTGTTTCCCCGTTTGCAGGGAAAGCAGCTGATAAATTCGGCCGAAAAATAATGATTGTTATTGGTTTATTCATTTTTGGTATTTCGGAGTTGTTATTCGGACTTGGGAAAGAAATTGAAGTACTATTTATTTCTCGGATTTTGGGGGGAGTTAGTGCGGCCTTTATTATGCCGGCAGTCACCGCCTTTATTGCAGATATTACGAATATGGATACGCGACCAAAAGCTCTTGGTTATATGTCGGCTGCAATCAGCACAGGTTTTATCATCGGTCCTGGAATTGGCGGATTTTTAGCTGAATTTGGTACACGTATACCGTTCTTTTTTGCAGGCGGCTTAGGTACAACGGCGGCCGTTCTATCGATTATGTTATTATCGGAACCAACTCGCTCAGAAGAGTATACTGAGCAAGCTACCGAAGGTCAATTTGGTTTGCGGCGGATTTTGGCACCAAAATATCTTCTGGCGTTTATTCTCATTTTTATTGCATCTTTTGGCTTAGCAGCATTCGAGTCTTTTTTTAGTTTATTTGTTGATCATAAGTTTCAATTCAAACCGGCCGATATCGCGATTGTAATTACAGGTGGTGCGATTTTTGGTGCTATTTCACAGGTATTATTATTTGATAAGCTAACACGGATTTGGGGTGAAATTAAGCTGATTCGGTACAGTTTAATCTTATCTGCCGTGCTTGTTTATCTCATGACAGTTGTTCATTCCTATTTCTCTATCTTACTCGTTACATTTATTGTTTTTGTCGGTTTCGATTTATTTCGACCAGCTGTTACTTCCTATTTGACAAATATTGCTGGAAATGAACAAGGTTTTGTTGGAGGAATGAACTCCATGTTTACCAGTTTAGCGAACATCAGTGGCCCGATTATCGGCGGTATGTTGTTCGATATCGATATTAACTATCCTTATTACTTTGCGACAGTCATTCTTGTAATTGGAATTGTGATAACATGGTTCTGGAAGAAGCAACCTGGAGAGAGAGGCCAAGGGGTGAAGGTAAGTAAAGTGAGTGGTTAATATCCCTGCAATCAAGACAAAACGATTGAGTAGCGTTGATCCAAGAAGGATTAACGCTATTATTTTTATGGGAGTATGAACTACATACGAGTTTTCTGGGGTGCCAGCTGTGACTCATGTTTATTGGATCAATTTAATAACCATCTTCATTTCATTGCTTTAATTTGGTATAAGAAAA
This sequence comes from Robertmurraya sp. FSL W8-0741, assembly GCF_038004005.1. NCBI lineage: Bacteria > Bacillati > Bacillota > Bacilli > Caryophanales > Bacillaceae > Robertmurraya > Robertmurraya sp. FSL W8-0741. The sequence continues at coordinate 134,221 of NZ_JBBOQG010000001.1, read as the reverse complement.
AAGCAGAGCAAGTCGACTGATGGTTCGCTTGCTTTTCGTGTGAACATGTTTGCTTTGAGCATTTTGCCATTGCTGCTATATCGAGCAGATCATTTGGCAGCTTAGGAATATTAGGGTGTTTTTATACCAATTAATACATGGATTAATTTCCTTACCCGGAAGCGAACACTTTCTATGTTGTCGCCTTGTCCGGTGCTCATTACTTATTGGACAAAGCTTAACTGTACATTGAAATTTTTACAAAGTCAGAGGATTACCATACTTTTTATTGAATATGTTCTTTAGATAAGGTTTTGTTATATGTCGATGTTTATTTTCGACTTATTTTTCTTTCTGATTCCATGAAGCAAAGGGGCAATAGAAATTTCTCCTACGTTTCATGGAATCAGGTATACTAAAAAGATGCGGACATTCATGCGAAATGAGCCAAAATGGTTTTATCAACACTTCTGTTTATCAAAGTTTAGAAAATATAAGTGTAGGAGGATCTGGATGGATACAAAGTGGCTTGAGTGGGCGAAGCAGCTTCAAGCGATTGCACAAGCGGGATTGACGTACTCAAAAGATATTTATGATTTAGAGAGATTCGAGATGATCCGCAATATAAGCATTGAAATGATGTCACAACAAACTGAACTGGACCAAAGAGTCATAAGAAATCTTTTTGCTAATGAAACAGGGTATGCAACGCCGAAGGTAGATATTAGAGCGGTCGTCTTTAAAGACAACAAAATTTTATTAGTAAAAGAAAAAAGTGATGGCGCTTGGGCCATGCCAGGTGGTTGGGGAGATATAGGGCTAACCCCTAGTGAAGTAGCCGTCAAAGAGGTAAAAGAGGAAGCTGGTTTTGATGTCAAAGCAATCAAACTATTAGGGGTGCAAGATAAAAAATGCCACCCACACCCTCCGTCGCCTTATTATGTGTACAAGCTATTTATCCAATGTGAAATCATTGGTGGAGAAGCAACGAAAGGGATGGAGACAAGTGAAGTTAATTTCTTCCCTGAAGACGATTTACCTTTGTTGTCACTAGGGAGAAACACCGAATCTCAATTGAAATGGGTCTTCAAGTATCTTCGAAATTTGGCTGAGCCAGTTTATTTTGATTAAGGGTGAGGAAGCTTTTGTAAACTAAACGTTTCTGACATAAGAATTAACAGAAAACGAATGAATGAAGGGAGGTAACTTTCCCCTCTAAGTTTTCTACGTTAAAGGATTGGCACGCAGAGCTCACAATATCCATGAGCGAGCATTTCTGCAGAATATCTTTCAACAATGGGTTTCTTGTCGATTTGATGTCCGCTATTTTGCAAGAGAGGAAATATCTCTGACCATGCTTGCTGCAGGGACTCTTCTGTATGCTTTACTAAATAAATAGCGTATTTTCCTCCAGAAAATGTTTGCTCAGCTATTGAATCATCTAGTTGATATGCTTTTGTTATGACAATGCCGACATCATATCTGCATTTTTCAGGTTGTGTTACTTGTGGATTATCCTGTGGGATACCGAAAAGGATCGCTGATGACATAAGGTTGTTCTCTAATGCCCATGTTTTTAATCTGGCCATTACTTCGTTATTGCCTGGACCATAGGGACCAACTCTTCGCATATAGGCAAGTCGATAATTTGGAAGAATCTCCACTTTCATATTCAAAATTTTTGCCTCCTTGTTCGTTAATGATATTCCATTTTGAATGTAACATGTTATAAAAAAATATACATGCACTATTTTGATAAAATATGACGGACAGCTATCCAATTAAGGATGGTACGGTATATAGACTTTAATCCGTTTATAAATCAATGGGGCAAGGATATGCAAATTTCAGTTGAACTGCGTTATCAAAACAATTCAGCAAATATTTTCAAATCTAGTTTTAGGTAAGAAATAAAAAGGATAATGTTAAAAAACTGTTTCAAATGTTTGCATATCGAAAGGGTGCTTGTAACAGCGATTCGAGAAGGTATAATTGAACCGATTGAAGACGAACCGTTCAGTTGCTAATTACTTTCTTGGGCAGGGATTAAATTTCTTACATTTGGGAGGAAATCAATTTGAAAGAATATTATTCGATTGGTGAAACAGCCAAATTAAATAATATATCCGTTCAGACTCTTCGTTACTACGATAAATTAGGTATATTCAAACCAGATCATGTTGACTTGAAAAATGGTTATAGATTCTACCATATTAGACAATTTTTTTATCTTGACATTATAAAGTCATTAAAATATATCCAAACACCATTGGAAGAAATAAAAAAGATTTTAGTAGATACTCCTGAAAATATGCTGCACTCCCTTAAAAAACAAGAAAAAGCTATACAAGAAGAAAAGGCAAGGCTTGTTCAAGCAGAACAGTTGCTTGAAAGGAGGAAGCTTCAATTAGCTGAGCAGCTTGAGATATGCAAAAAAAGTGATGAGAAGGAAATTTACACACGCTATATAGACGAGCAAACTATATTAAAAATTGCCACTTCCAATTCGAGCCCAAATTCTGTACCTTACTTCCACATTCGTAAATTAGCCGACACACTTGAGGATAAATGTTTAATGATTGATAACCAATGCGGTTATACATATGAAATGAAAGATTATCAAAATACGAATCAAATTGAATACGATTTTTTTTATACAACTATCCCTCACAAAAATATCGAATTAAGCTCAAAAGAAAAACAGTTTGAATTTGGTACCATTTCATCAGGAGAATATGTATGCATCGCTTTTAATTGGTCTCTTCAACAATACATCAACCATTATCAAAAATTGTATCAATATATTAACTCTAATCAAATCCAAACAGAAGGGAATGTGTATGAAGTCTCAGTCCCAATTAATTACAGTGCCCTAAGAGAAGACCGTTTTATTACAGAAATCAGGATAAAAAAATCGAACGGCTCATAATTATTAAGGTGTAAATTACATCGTGATTCATTCCCGAATATGTAGGTTTTTAAATTAATTTTGCTGAGATTGTAAAATAAAATTTTTCAAGTTTAGCACTTGACCCTATAGCAACTATAGGGTTTAAAATGCGTTACATAAAGGAATGTTCGCTTATAGTTAAGTACATCTTAGAATGAGAGGGGAGGAGGACCGGCAATCTGAATGATACTTTTCAAAGTCCAGCTGTAAACAGAATGAACCTTACTATCTGTTGTAATTAATAAAATTTTTAACTGGATCTTAACGGAAAAAGGAGAGATTTTCGAAAATGAGAACCCCAATACAAGAACCAATTTGGTATTCTTATCCCGGGATGGTTGCTGTCGTAACAGCTCGTTATAATGGGGAACAGAACATCATGGCCTCTGGTTGGCATACCTATATAGGATCAAATCCAGGTATGTATGGGATTTCACTGCAAAAGAAAGCACACACGTACCATATGATTGAGAAAAGCGGTGTGTTTGGTGTTCATTTTTTACCAGCAAATTTTTCTGATCTTATTCAAGCTGTTGGTTCGTGCAGCGGTTCAGAAATTGATAAATTTCAAACATTTAATATCTCCTATGAGAACGGCATTAAAGCAGATATCCCTATTTTGACGGATGCCTATTTTGCCTATGAATGTGAAGTGAAGAGCATCACGACGATAGCCGATCAGGAATGGATAGTTGGAGAAGTGGTGCAACGTTATCAGGATAAAGAGGTGTTTTTAGAAAATGGACTGCCTGACCTTGCTAAACTTGCCATACCCCTTCATATTGGACGCTCTACGTACCGAGTTTTAGATGATAAAGCGCCTGAAATGGTCCACCCATTTTATTTAGAATAAGTAGAAATACAGCAAAAAAGGAATGGTCACAAGTTCAGACTTCTGCACTTTGAAAACCTATATTTAATAAATATGCCAATCAATTATTTTGCCCTCCATGCAAAAAAGAACCGGTTTCGGTCCAAAATCCGTTTTGATACGAGGAGTCATTGTCACTGCGTTTTCTTATTAATAGCTTTCATGAATAGAAAACAGAAGATATGTGTAGGAATACATCGACGAAACCTGTTGTTTTTCGATCATAAGGACGAACAGGGGCGGGGATGTAAAATCGTTGTTATTTCAAGACCGGATTAAAAAAATGATCTTGAAAATTCGAAAAGAATGGATATAATAATAACAATACTTAAAAACAATCGATGACAAAGAGAGTAGTTATTTGTGAAAGTAAGAGCGAGTTAGGGATGGTGGAAGCCTAATGCGGAGCAAATGATGAAGCGCACTTTGGAGATTCTTTCCTGAACGTAAGTAGGGAAAGGACGGGGACAGCCCCGTTATCAAGCGGAAGTGGTTTTTAGATTTCTAAAAACAATTAGAGTGGTACCACGGGATTATAAAACTCTCGTCTCTTTTTTTAAGAGACGGGAGTTTTTTTGGTAGTGTCAAAAGTTCTATGAAAATTACTTAGATGTTTAGGTTTTCTCCCATTTATTAGGTGGAATTGCCACTCAATCGCTCTTGACAAACACGCCAATGGTTTGTGTGTGGGGTAACAAGGGCAAAGGGGGCAAAAAGAAGGCATACAAAATCGCCCTTGGTTATTTCCATTTTAAACCATTGGCAAGCTCGGTCTGTCAAGAGTTCGCTGACGCCGATTGCTGAACAGCTCAAAAACTCAAGGGCTCTGCTAGTGAAGCAGCCTCTGTTGGGTAATCCATTGTTGAGCGAACCCAATGAGTTTAGTCGATCGGGCTGGCATCGTTGGCAAGGCTGATAATTCTGGATGATTTCCCTTCTAGGGATGCATGAGGACAAAGAAGGCTGAAAAAAGCAAACCTTGTCCTCATAGGGGGTTCATGAGGACAAAGAAGGCTGAAAAAAAGCAAAGCGTGTCCTCATAGAGAGTTCATGAGGACAAAGAAAGCCAAAAAAAAGCAAAGCGTGTCCTCATAAAGGGTTCATGAGGACAAAGAAAGCCAAAAAAAAGCAAAGTTTGTCCTCATAAAGGGTTCATGAGGACAAAGAAGGCCAAAAAAAAGCAAAGTTTGTCCTCATAGAGAGTTCATGGGGACAAAGAAGGCTGAAAAAAAGCAAAGTTTGTCCCCATAGAGGGTTCATGAGGACAAAGAACGTTAAAAAAAGCAAACCTTGTCCTCATAAAGGGTTCAAGAAGACAAAGAAAGCTGAAAATAAACAAAGCGTGTCCTCATAGAGGGTTCATGAGGACAAAGAAGGCTGAAAAAAAGCAAACCTTGTCCTCATAGAGAGTTCATGAGGACAAAGAAAGCCAAAAAAAAGCAAAGCGTGTCTTCATAGAGAGTTCATGAGGACAAAGAAAGCTGAAAAAAAGCGAACCTTGTCCTCATAGGAGGTTCATGAGGACAAAGAAGGCCAAAAAAAAGCAAAGCGTGTCCTCATAAAGAGTTCATGGGGACAAAGAATAGCCAGAATAGAGCAACCTTGTCCTCATATTTTGAGACTTTTATTTTTGCGTTTCTATGTCTTCGAACTGGTTTCAATGGTTTGCTCCGTGAGAAGTATTTGATAATTAAGTTTTTCAGGGACGACAATGACGGGAGGTTCGTCCACCTGAAGCTTTCGAAAAGGTTTATTTACGGGAGTTTCTACGAACATACTCTTCCCCACAAGAAGAGGAAGCAATGTTCGAATGATTTGTTCTTAACAGTTTATAAAAGTTAATAGATAGTTTATAAGTTGAGGGTACAACTTGTCACTTCCTATTTTAGGGATTTTGATGTCGTGTGGTAACCTCATCCAACCTTAAAATTCAGGGGGTGGCAATTTTTTTGCTTACAAAGCCCTCTAACTAGGTCATTTATAACCTATTTCTTATAAAAGTTTTGACAATACGGTTTTTTATGGAGGGAATAAAATGAACTTTAAACATGATTTAGTTGAATGTTTATATCCAGCTTTGAATGGTCAATTGGAACGTAAGCAAATCGTGAAAATGATTGAGAAACCGAAGTTTGAACAGCAGGGCGATATGGCCTTTCCTTGTTTTGAATTAGCAAAAATATATCGTAAGTCTCCGAACGGTATTGCACTTGCTATCGTAGAAAAGATAAATTCACCTATTTTTGAAAAGGTGGAAGCAGTTGGCGGATATGTAAATGTCTTTTTAAATCGAAAGGATGTTTCAAGTAAAGTTGTGAAGGAAGTTCTATTGCAGAAAGAGCAATACGGGAATCTCAATTTAGGAAAGAACGAAGTGATTACAATCGATTTTTCCTCGCCTAATATTGCCAAGCCGTTTTCCATGGGGCATTTACGCTCTACCGTTATTGGCCATTCATTAGCGTTAATTGCTGAAAAATATGGTTATTCTCCGATTCGAATTAATCATTTGGGTGATTGGGGGACACAGTTTGGCAAGTTAATCGTCGCCTATAAAATGTGGGGCGATGAGAAGAAAGTGAAGGAAGCCCCGATTAAAGAGCTTTTGACGCTATATGTAAAATTTCATGAAGAAGCCGAAAAAACTCCTGAACTAAATGATGAAGGAAGAGCGTGGTTCAAAAGGTTAGAGAATAGGGATGAAGAAGCACGTCATTTATGGGAATGGTTCAGAGATGAATCATTAAAGGAGTTCACAAAAATATATGATTTACTAGGAATTCACTTCGATTCCTATCATGGAGAGGCATTTTACAATGACAAGATGGAGCGAGTCGTGCAAATGATTGAGGACAAGGGGCTTTTAGAAGAATCACAAGGAGCGATGGTTGTTCAGCTAAGCGCGGAAGAGTTGCCACCTTGTCTAATTACGAAAAAGGATGGGACGACTCTTTATGCGACCCGCGACCTAGCAGCAGCTCTCTATCGCAAGGAAAACTATCATTTCACCGAGTCCTTATATGTTGTTGGCCATGAGCAGTCTCTCCATTTTAAGCAATTATTCGCGGTGCTGAAGAAAATGGGCTTTCCGTGGCATGAGGGAATGGCGCATGTCCCGTTTGGCATGATTTTGAAAGACGGTAAGAAAATGTCGACGCGAAAAGGGAAAGTTGTGTTATTAGAAGAGGTGCTTGAGGAAGCGATTCAACTCGCTCGGGAGGATATTTTGAAAAAGAATCCGAACTTAGTGGCTAAAGAGGAAGTGGCCCATCAAGTTGGAGTCGGGGCGATCATTTTTCACGATCTGAAAAATTTCCGCCTTAACGATATTGAATTCTCTTTAGAAGATATGCTTCGGTTTGAAGGAGAGACGGGGCCATATGTACAATACACGCATGCTCGTGCAGCATCACTGTTGAGAAAAGGAAATTATCAAGAAGACAAGGAACGAATGATCGGAGATAAAGAAGCTTGGCCGATCATAACTGCATTAATGTCATTTCCAGATGTCATTAAACGCTCATATGAACAGTATGACCCGTCACAAATAGCTAAATTTTTACTTGATCTTTCAAAAGCTTTTAATAAATACTATGCCTCCGTTCGTATACTGGATGATTCTGAACAAAAACAGGCGAGACTATCGCTCGTATATTCAGTCAAGATCGTTCTCAAAGAAGGGTTAAGATTACTTGGAATGGCAGCACCTGAGGAAATGTAATTGATTCATCCCTTTGTTTGGAAGGATTTTCACGATTGACTAAAGAAGTGTACTGTAGGAGAAGACATTAAATTTGCTTGTATAAAAGATAAAGTCTTTGAGAGGCTGTATTCCGATGGAAGCTAGAGAGACGATAAGGGGTTCAAGAATGCTAAAAAATGAAAAAGATATAATCGCAATGATTGAAAAGGACCAATGGATGATCGAGGTTTTACAAATAGCCAAAGGATTGAATTTGCCAGACTGGTGGATCTGTGCTGGTTTTGTCCGTGCTAAAATATGGGATGTTCTTCATGGATTTAAGCGAAGAACGCCGCTTTCTGACGTGGACGTAGTTTATTACGATCGAGCTAATATTGAAGAGTCTTATGAAAAAGAATTGGAACAAAGGTTGAAAATGATCAAGCCTGATGTTCCTTGGTCTGTAAAAAATCAAGCAAGGATGCATTTGATAAATAGTAATCAACCGTATTTATCGACGTTTGATGCCATTTCAAGGTTTCCTGAAACAGTGACGGCTTTAGGGGTGAGGCTGGATGAACAAAGCAATGTCGTATTAATTGCTCCCCATGGAGTTCGTGACGTTATTGAGTTGGAGGTTAATCCAACCCCGGATTTTATGAAAGAAAAATACTTTCTCTATGAAAAAAGAGTTAAAACGAAAAATTGGCCATCTATTTGGCATAGGGTTAAGGTAAATTATCTATGACGAATCAGGTAGAGGAGCGGAAAATGAACATAGAAAAAAGGCTTAACGGGAAATTTGCTGAGGTGGTCACCCATGTGAAGGATACAGCACAAGCTCTTGATTGCTCAGGCTCGAGTATGCTTATTATTCATAAAGATAAAATTGTTTCTGAAGCGTATTGGGGCAAGCATGCAAATAGAGACAATGCAAGGAGGGTTCAAAAAGACTCACAATTTCATGTGGCTTCCGTTCGAAAAAGCTATATTGGGTTCGCCGTTGCTTATGCGATCCACTATCGTTATATAGACTCGATTGATGACCCACTCTCCAAATATTTGTCAGTCCATAATGATGTAGTGACGATTCGCCATTTGCTTACCCATTCTCATGGTTTGAATGTCAAAGAAGGAAAAGTGATTAAGGAATTCAATCCTGGTGAGAATTGGGCTTATCGCGGGATAAATATTTATTTACTAACTGAGATCGTGAAGAAGACAACAGGAAGGACAGTAGCTCAAATTCTTGAAGATGAGGTTTTTCAGCCCTTAGGTTTTAAAGAAACTGGCTGGTACGCTGAGCAGACGGAGAAATTAGTAGAAGTGATAAGAGATGAGGACGACCGATTTTGGTCAACTGAAAAAGAAACAGATGGTTCTCAGATGAATATGTACGTATCAACTAGAGAACTGGCCTATTGGGGATATGTTCATTTAAAACAAGGAGTGATAGGCGGAGAGCAGGTCATAGCCAAAGAAATATTCCAATTGGCGACATCACTTCAAAGTCCTGCCTTAAAGGACGACTGCCCTCAAAACGGCTTTTTGTGGTTTGTGAAAGATAGAGATGTGGAGAAAACTGAAATGGGAGAGCGTGTACCTAAAGGTTCCTATCAAATTTTAGGTTATACAAATGTCGCTGCTCTTGTTATCCCTAAAAATGAAACAGTAGCAGTTCGTATGTATAATCGTTTCGGCTCAACGCCTGGTTTTGCGTATTTATCAAATATTAGAGGTTTTGGGGATACTGTCACGAAGTGCCTGCAAGCATAAATAGAGAAGCAAGGAGCATAAAGGATGGATAAAGCAACTGAATTATTTCCAGTGTTGGAAACGGAAAGATTAGTTTTAAGGGAAGTGACGAATAAAGATGCTCAGCAAATTTTTGACTATCTTTCGGATGAAGAAGTCATGAAGTATTATGGACTAGAGCCGTTTAAAACAATTGATGAAGCATTAGACGAAATTTCATGGTATCAATCACTTTTCAATCAAAAAAAAGGAATTCGCTGGGGAATTACTTTGAAAGAACAAGGAGAAGTGATCGGGAGCTGTGGATTTCATAACAAAGTTTCACAGCATTATCGAACGGAAATTGGCTTTGAACTTAGTAGAAAATATTGGGGCCAAGGGTTAGCAAGAGAAGCGATTGAAGCCATCATCCAATATGGGATGGAATATATGACGCTACATCGAATAGAAGCCTTAATTGAACCACCTAATCTTCCGTCACAAAGGCTGGTTGAGAAGCTGGGATTTACTCGAGAAGGGTTATTGCGGGATTATGAGTTTACTAAGGGTAAATTTGATAATCTGTTTATATATTCGCTGCTGAAAACGGATGTAGAAAATTAAAATATCGTTAGGTTATCTCAGGTGTGTTAAGGAAATGGACAAGAGATAGCAATGAAAGAAAATGTTTTAGTAAAGGTTTGGTTAAATTGAATGGTTAATCAAACAATTTTAGGCTTATTTCGTGTGGCGCCTTCTTAGTATAGCTGAAAGGTTTGTTCATTCCATGAAACGGTGGGAGAAATCTCGTTTGCTCCTAAAAGTTTCATGGAATGAGAGCGGAAATGAGCCAAAAATCAACACCGACATCGTACAAAGCCTAGTAAAAAAGAAGCTGATCAATTGCACGGCTTCTTTTTGTGATCTGTGGCAATGCTATAATGTGCTCTTATAGGATTCTTTTAAAATATAATTTTCAATTGCATAGGCAACCCCGTTTTCGTCATTCGTTAAGGTAATAAGGTCACAATGCTTCTTCACCTCTTCATCAGCGTTTCCCATTGCAATAGATAACCCTGCCGTATGAAACATTGGCAGATCATTTCTTTCATCTCCAATTGCAATCGTATTTTTGAGTGGGATGTGAAAATGGCGCGCCATTTTTATAAGGCCGTTTCCTTTATTTCCATTGATATGGGTAATTTCAAGATTAAATGGTGAGGAAGAAGTGACATAGATTCCTTCAATGGCTTGTAACTTGGTTTGTAAGCGTTGCTTCTGTTCAGGATCAAGTGATAGAATAAAAAACTTTTGTACTAATGAATTACCGTAAATAATGTCTTCAAACTGTTGGAAAAATCCCTGTCCATAGACGGTTGGAGAGGCGGTAAATATTTGGTAATCTTTATGTTCAAAGTATTCAGAAGGTACACGTCCGGATGCTAGAATTTGATCAAATCGTTCAAACCAGTCCTTGTGGACAAATGTTCCCTTGTTTGTGCCGATTTTGTAAGGCAATTTCTCATTCTCTATTTCGATAGCAATCTGATGGCTTTGAACGGAAGTTAAAGAAGTAGTTTCGATTAATTTACCTTCCGCATATAACTCAGCACCGTTATTGCCGCCTACAGGGCAATTTAGATGATGCTTGGAAAGCTGTTCATGAATCAATAAGGATGAGCGACCAGATAAAATCATGACGATGTGCCCATATTGCTGAGCCTTTTTCACCGCTTCAATGTTTTCTGAACTTATTTCTTTATGAGAGTTCAAGGTTGTACCGTCCATATCAAGAGCAATTAACTTCATGTATGTTCTCTCCCTTGTGTTAGATGAGTATCTACCTGATTATAACATGAATGAAAAATGAATTTTTTTGGTTTCCGTTATTATGAAGGAACAAATTCATTACAATAAGTCCTAAAGAACTGGATAAAATGCGGTACAATTATGTTGGAAGAGGGGGGATATTTTGCGTTCATATTGGCTCTGGCTCTTACTCAATTTAATTGTTTGGTTACTTGGGATAAGGTACTTAAATGAAGAGATAATGGAACTGACAGGAAGTTTAATTGCAATGACATGTTATTTTATTCTTTTTTTTATTTTGCCATTATTTTTGAACAAACCGAAAATAGTCAGTTTGTTTCTTTTTATGCAGGCAATGATCGCGATGATCACTTTTTTTCCTGAACGAGATGGCGGTTTCAATTTATATTTTATTCTTGTACTCTCTCTATTAATTGGAGAAGGATTTTACCGTCTGACATTTAGAGTAGGTCTGTTATTAGGAATCTTAAGTGCAATCGTTTTAAGTTTAACTGCCTTTCAAGCAGAAATTGCCCAATCGATGCAAATTTTTGTAGTAGTCTGTATACTCATAGTTCTGGTGGGAATGATTTTTTATAAAAAAACGATTGAACATAATCAAGATTTGGAGGCGAGATATGAGGCGCTTCTTAATGAATATCGAGATGTAAAGCGACGCGTTCTCTCAGAAGAAGAAGCAACAAGACAAGAAGAACGGATGTTAATTGCCCATGAAATTCATGACTCTGTTGGACATAAGCTGTCTGCTTTAATGATTCAATTAGAAGCATTTCGCCTCAAAGCTGGGGAACAGGATCGGGATCAGGTTCAATTTTTGAAAGAACTGGCACATGAAAGTTTAGAAGAAACGAGAAGAGCGGTGAAATCATTAAAGGTGAATGAAGCAGGTGGTTTACCAGGGATTTTACGTTTAATACGCAAGCTTGAGACGGAAAGCTTTTTGCGAATCCATTTTTCTGTTAAACATGGTGCTTTTACAGCTCCGCTAACGGGTGAACAGTCGTTTATTATTTACCGTTCAGTCCAGGAAGCGTTGACAAATGTGATGAAGCATAGTCAGGCCCGGGAAGCAGAAATTTCATTTGAGGCCCCAGGTGGTGGGATTTTTCGCTTTGAAGTGAGCAATCCAGTGACCGAATATACTCATTTTGAGGAAGGCTTTGGTCTCACGGAGATGCGTAGAAGGTTACAAAAATTTGGTGGTGCTTTAGATACATATATGACGAGAGAGAAGTTTATCGTAAATGGTTATTTAAAAATTGGATACGGAGGAGTAGAATGATTCGGATCTTATTGGCTGAAGACCAGATTATGGTTAGGCAAGGACTAAAAATGATGATAGAGTCTGATGGTGAATTGGTGGTTGCAGGTGAAGCGGATAATGGTAAAGAGGCTGTACAACTATGTGAGCGCCAGGCTTTTGATATTGCTATTCTTGATATTAGAATGCCGGTAATGGATGGGATTGAAGCCGCAAAAATGATACATGCCCGTTGGCCGCATATCAAAATTTTGATGCTTACGACATTTGATGATAATCAATATGTATTAGAGGCGTTGAAAATCGGTGTAAGTGGTTACATTCTCAAATCGGGTGATACAGAATCTTTGTTACGCTCGATCCGTAGTGCATTAGCTGGAGGCCTTTCCATTGAAGATCGCGTCGCGGCAAAAGTGATGCCGCTTCTTCTCAAACGTGGGGAAGAGAAGGAGGCGGACCCGTCTTTAACGCCGCGAGAAAGAGATATTTTGACTTGCATTGGGGAAGGGCTTAGCAATGGGGAAATTGCTGAACGACTTGCAATCTCGGTAGGTACTGTGAAAAATAATACAAGTCAAATTTTGAATAAGCTTGAGCTTAGGGATCGGACACAGCTGGCAATTTACGCCATTCGTCATAATCTTGTTTAAAACTACGGTTGTTCAAGCGATTTTGGCTCATTTCGTGTGAAGCCTTGGCTGCACACGAAATGGGTTATGCAAAAATTTCTTTGCTTCCCATGAAAAGATGGAGAAAATGAGACAGCTTAAAAATATAATGATGAAAGTCATGGTTTTGCTGGAGGGAAGTGACTAGAGACAGTAGTAAGACTGTTTCTTTTTTTTTACGCTTAGATAGAGCTAGCTAGGTAATAGTATGATGAAGGAGGGATTAGGATGCTTGAAACGATAAATTTGAGCAAGACGTTTAAAGATAAAAAGGCAGTTGACGACGTAAATTTATATGTCAATAAAGGTGAATCAGTTGGGCTTTTAGGACCGAATGGGGCGGGGAAGTCGACGACCATCTCGATGATTTCATCCTTGTTGAAGCCAACATCAGGGGATGTGCTGTTTAATGGAAACAGCATTATTAAAAATCCTGCTGAAATTCGCAGGGTACTCGGTGTTGTCCCTCAAGAAATTGCTTTATACGAAGAATTGTCCGCTCATGAAAATCTGAATTTCTTTGGAGAGATCTATAAGATCAGTAAAGGTGATCTTGAGAGCCGCATTCAGGAAGTGTTGGAAATGGTTGGTTTGCAACATCGACAGAAGGAACTAATTAAAACTTTTTCTGGAGGAATGAAAAGAAGAATTAATATTGCCGCTGCGTTGCTTCATCAGCCCAAGGTTTTAATTCTTGATGAGCCGACTGTAGGGATTGATCCCCAGTCAAGAAACCACATTCTTGAGACGGTCAGAAAATTAAATGAACAGTATGAAACATCAATCCTTTACACGAGTCATTATATGGAAGAAGTTGAGCAATTATGCGATCGTGTCTATATTATGGATCACGGCAGTATTGTTGCTTCAGGTAATAAATCAGAGCTATTAAGCATTCTTTCAAACGATGATACTTTCCATGTTCAGCTTAGTAAGAGAAGTGAAAAATTGATTGATGCCGTAAGATTAATAAAGGATGTTCGACAGGTGGATGAAACGGAGAATGGCTTACGGATTATTGCCAAAAAGAGGAGTCATTTTTTAAGTACTCTAGTCCATGGAGCCGAAAAGGAAGGGGTAGAAATCATCCACTTTCAAATGGAGATTCCTAGTCTTGAAGATGTATTTTTGCACTTAACAGGAAAATCTTTAAGAGACTAGGAGGGCAATGGAAATGTGGTCATTTTTCAAAAAAGATTTAATCGTATTTTGGCGCGATCGCAAAGGATTTTTATTATCTTTATTCCTTCCGATTGTTCTTATTGTTGTGCTTAACTTTGCATACGCCGGATTATTTACTAGTGATGATCATTCAGTAAACATAAGGTTAGGAATTGTTCAGGAGGACGATCCCGTTTCAGATATGCAGGAGTTTGAAGCATTGGTTGAAGAAATGGAGCTGATGGAAGAAGAAAAGGATGAACTGCTCCAGCAGGCAGCAATTCATGAGCCAGGAACGGTTCTTTACCATATGCTTCATCGTCCAGAGTTTAAGGATTGGCTTGATATGCGAGAGTTATCTATGGAAGAAGCAGTTAGTCAAGTTGAGGAAGGGAAGCTTGACGCCTATATGAGAATTCCGGCCCGTTTTACGCTTGATGTATTGAGGGCAGGGGTACTTGGGGATGAAGTGGGAGCGCTGATCTCCATCCACGCAGAGGAGTACTCGACTGAAGTCCAAACCCTGCAGGAGATGATCAATCAATTTGTGAACAGCCTTAATTTTCAGTTTGCTCTTGAAAATACAAACGAATCAAACGGGGGCGAACCTGTTCTTCCAATTGGTGGGGTGGAAAGAATTGAAAGTTCTGAAGCATACACGATGGCACAATACTTTACGATTGCGGTGGCGACACTTTTTTCGTTGTTCATTGCCCAAACAGTGGCAATGAAAACGGTCACTGAAAAGAGAGAACGGGTATTTAACCGCATTGTTTTATCAAATAGCAGTCCTTTCGCTTTTTTAATGGGGAAAATGGCATCCACTTTTTGCTTTTGTTGGTTTCAAATAATGCTTACCTTAATGGTTACTCAGCTTTTTCTTAATATTTTTCCGGATCATTCCATACAGTTTTGGAGTGGATTGGTGCTAATCATTTCAGTCTTTGTTTTAACAGTATCAGGCTTGTCCGCATTGTTTACTACGATTACTTTAAGGCTGCAGAACCTTAATGCAGCCAACGGGATTTTTAGCTTAATTATTATGTTAATGGGACTGCTTGGCGGAAGTTTTTTCCCTCTTCAAGGCCTTCCGGTTGTATTTCAGAAAATGGGTGATTGGACGCCGAACGGATTAATTCAAACGGTACTGATCGATTGGATTCAAAATCGAATGTATTCCAATCTTTTGATGCCACTGCTAGTCCTTGTGTTGTTCTTTTCAATTGTTTTAGCTGTTAGTCTGGTACTGTTTCCAAGGAGGGAGAGTCTATAATGCTTGCGGTATTTAAAGCACAATTAAAAAAAGATGTTCGAAAGCCGGTTACAATCATTGTATTTATGGTTGTGAGTATATTAGCAACCCTTATATTCGGAAATAGTACATTTGGAAAACCGCCAACCGTGCCTGTATTTAGCACCGAACCTAATGGGAAAGAAATAGAAGAAAAATGGATTCATTTGTTGAAAGATAGCGAAGCTTTAAATTTTGTACTTACAGAGGAGGAAGGAGCACTTGAAGATGTGGCATCTGGAAAAAGTAGTGTAGCGATCAAATTGATGGAGAATGATTATCGTATCATTACAGCTTCTAATAATTCAATTGTTCCGTTCGTTGAGCAAGAGATCCATACCATATTTTCAGAAGAAGCTCAGCTTCAAGCGGTGGTTGGTGAGGAGGATACGACAAAAATCAGGAAGGTTGTTGAGAGTTATTTAGAGAATCCACCTCTACAGGCCGAAGTGAAATCCGTTAGTGGTGGGGAAATTCCTAAGCATGATATGGGAACGCAATTACTGTTTGTTTTCACACTTTTCGCCGCCATGTTTACGATCGGCTTCAAAGTAAATGGAATTAATGAAGATAAAGTCAATGGGATATGGAATCGATTGATCCTTTCCCCTGTTACGAAAACAAATATGTATGTAGGGCATTTGCTTTATAGTTTTTGTATTGGTTTCTTTCAAATAAGCGTCGTCCTTTTATTATTTCAATATGTACTAAAGTTTGAGCTGGGCGATTTGAGATTAATCATGATGGTTGCTGCTATCTATACGTTAAGTATCGTCAGTTTGGCCATGCTTATAAGCGGTTTTCTAAGGACACCTGAAAAATTTAATATGGTCTTCACTTCTTTTATCCCGATGATTCCCGTTGTAAGTGGATTATATATGCCGCCAGGGACGGTCAGCAATCCAATTCTGTTATTTATTGCCGACCTTTTCCCGTTAAAACATGCGGCCGAAGCGATGTTAAATATTACTTTGTATAATGCAAGTTGGAATGATATTTCCTTAACTGTTGCCATTTTACTGCTTATATTTGTTATTTACATGGGAATTGGTATTAACCTAGTGGAGCGGAGAAGAGGATAGTTAAATGGTGGAGACATAAGGACTGATTCAGGTGAATTCAACATTATTCATAGCCGGTGAAATTTTACGTTTAGTAACATTTCGCAGGCTTTTTTATTTTGGCTTTGTTAAATAGAATGGTTGTTAAAATGATTTTGGGCTCATTTCATGTGAAACCAAAGTTTCAAACATGCCTTTCAGTATAACTGAAAGGTCTTCTGATTTCATGAAACGATAGGAGAAATCTCGTTTTCTCCTATCGTTTCATGGAATCAGAGAGAAAATGAGCCAAAAATCAACACCGACGTATAACAGAGCCTTTATTTTAGAAGTATGCTTTGCTCCAACTGTTTCCTTAGTTACTGAATAACGCTGCATTTTGGCGCTTGTTTTATTCAATACGCTCACAATAAAACTGAAGATGTTGTAATAGTTTTGGGAGATTCACATATAATTTTGCTATTTTTGGGATACTATACCATATTTATGAAAAGGAGATTCCAATATGGATGAAGTTTGGAAAAATTTGTGGGAAGCTTTTCGGGAAAACGATGACTTTTTTAAAATTGAACAGTTAGTCGATGATCTTCAGCTTATTTTTTTTGGACTGCATTCGTTAATGGATTTTTCTTCCACGATTCAAGAGATTGAACAGGTTGTTACAAATATGAGAAATGAACAGGAACTTGCATCGGTTCTTCAATCGTTAGGTCAACGCTTGGAACATCAAGAAGAGGCTCATTCAGAAATATTAAAAGGGAATCTTGTTTGCTGTACCTCAAGTAAAAAATACTTTATTAGTATTAAGGCGAGACCGCGTACTCTCGATAGAGCAGTGGAGGCTCCCGCTAACGAAACGATACTAAGTGGACCAAGGAACTCTTTTACTGAGGATTTATCCATAAATCTCGGTTTAATGAGAAAAGAGCTCGTGACGAAGGACTTGATCGTCAACAGTTTTTTAATTGGAGAGGAGCATAAAAAGGAAGTAACACTTCTTTACGTAAAAAAGAAAGCGAGTAAGAAGTTGGTTGAATCCATTACTGAGCATCTACGAAATAAGAGAAAATCCAATTTGGAAACGATGCAGGATTTGATGAAATTACTTGGAATTTCAACATGGACACTCATCCCTAAATTTCGTATAACAGAGCTGCCTCATGAGGCGAGTCAAGCGTTAACGAAGGGGAAGGTGGTTTTTATCATAGATAGAATTCCGTTCGCATTAGTTCTGCCGAGCCAGCTTTCGGATATGTTTTTTTCAGAGAACGATCGGAATTTTTTGTCTCCAATGACGCTGATGCTGCGCTGTCTTCGCGTTATTGGAATATTTGTAGCCGTATTGGCCCCGGGATTATATATTGCCTTAGTATCAGTAAATCCAGAAGTATTACGAATTGAGCTAGCTTTATCCATTGCGCAGAGCCGAGAGGGAGTTCCTTACCCAGCCCTACTTGAGGTATTGCTTATGTTATTGGTACTGGAACTTATAATTGAAGCGAGCGTTCGCTTACCAAAAAGTATCGGTCCAACGATTACGATGGTGGGTGGGATTATTCTAGGCCAAGCAGCAGTGGACGCAAAATTAGTAAGCAATTTGTTGATCATTGTGTTGGCGGCAACAATGATTGCTAATTCAACGGTTATTGGTTTTCAAAATTCTATATCTATTCGCCTTTTCAAATATATTTTCGTTTTTTTGGCCTCGATTTATGGGATACTTGGAATCTTTGCAGGGCTCTTCATTATTTGTTCATACCTATCCAGCATTAGAACGTTCGATATACCATATATTCCGCTAAAGGGAGAACAGGGTGATGTCATTTAGTGGCTAAAAATTTGCAAGTTCCAATATTATATTTTCTTTTACATTTAGGATTAATCTTTTTTATGTATCCGAGGAATATTATTGAGAGTACGGAAAGCAGTCATTGGATCCCGATTTTTGTAGCTGTAGCGAGCCATTTTATTTTATTAATTCTTTATCTGAAAGGATTAAGCTATTTCCCTGGTCAATCGGTGATCTCGATTTTTACGGAGGCTGGAAAAGTCTATTCATTCTTATTTTTGCTGCCGTTATTTTTCTACTTCTTCATCGTATTGGTAGTTTCCGTCAGAGCCTATTCAGAGATTATTATCATTATATTTCTTTCGAATACTCCGTTATGGTGTGTGATGGCATTGCTGTTGCTGATCTCGGCTTATTTAGCGGCACTTGGCATACGATCCATTTTTAGAGCAGCGATGTTATATGCATTGCTTTTTATTCCATCTATTTTGCTCGTGCTCGTATTCTCTTTGCAAAACGTTGATTGGTACTATTTATTACCAATCTGGAGTAATAAATTTCAATTCTTGACACATCCATCCTATTTTAAAAGTTTTTTGGCAGTAGGAGGAGGTTATCTCTTTATAGGATTTGTTCAGCCTGCTTTATCTTTTCGAAATAAAGATATTTTACTCGCTGCGCTCTGTGTTGCCCCATTCTTTTTTATTTCCGTTTATATTCCTATTCTCACTTTTGGTCAGGAGACAGCGTCAACGATGATGTTTCCGTTTGCGGTTGCAACAGACGCAGTCAATATTAACTGGCTAGCCTTTGATCGGATTACGGTTTTCTTTTTGCTTTGTTCCATCACCTTTTTGATGCTGTTTTTAACGATGGCTATTTTTACAACTGCAAAAATTTTGAATCATTATATCCCGAGCATCCATTTTCAATATTCAATTGTGACTACAGTCATTCTCACGTTCATTTTTTGCATTTTCATTCCCAATTGGTCAGAGCTCGAAGAGATTTTTAGATGGAGTTCATTATGGAATCTTTATGTCTTCTTTACGACTCCACTATTATTATTATTTCTTGGTCTCCGTACCAAAAAGAAGGGAGAAAAATCTTTTGACTAAATATGTTGTTAAAGTCTTTGTCATGGCTGCAGTCTTGTTGCTTTTAAATGGCTGCTGGGATAATAAGGACATTAACCATCGGGTCATGCCTGTTGTTTTGGGGATTTCTAAAGTAGATCAGGATTTCAAAGTATACTTGCAAATTCCGAATCCATCAGATGAGAAAATAAAGACAAGGATTGTTGAGGAGAGTGGACAGAGCATTAATGAAATCATTAGTAAGATTAGTACAAATATGGAAAGCCAGGTTGATTTATTGCATATAAAAGTAATTGTGGTCGATGAGCAGATTGCTAAAGAAGGATTTAATAAAATTATTTCTGCATTTTTACGTTCAAGAGATATCCCTTCTAAAGCGCTGTTTGCTGTATGTGAAGATGATCTAGATGAATTTTTTGCACAGATGGAGGAGAATACAAGTGCGGAAGGAACGGTTTTATTGGATTATTTCGAAAAGGATGCTGGCTGGACCCCACAGGTGGCGCTCACAAGGGTTTGGCATCTATATCGAAGTATGTATTCGTTGACCCATGATGTAGCTGTTCCACTTTTAAAATTGGGAAATTCCTTGAAAGTGGAACAAACAGGTTCTGGTGTCATTAAAGAAGGGAAAATGGTGAGTAAGATTAATCCAAAAGAGACTTTACTGTATAATGCCTTTAATGGGGAGAGCACGCAAGGCATTATCGAAGTTATGGATATTGCCACGGTTAAAATATTGGATGATTCGATTAGGCACCGTTCACAAGTTATAGGAGGAAGACCGGAGCTTTTGACGACAGTTTACTTAAAAGTGACGGTTTTAGAAGTGGAGAAAGATACTTCTGAGGAGATGATTAAAAAGAAGCTAAGTAAACAGTTGGAAAACCGCTTTAATACCATGTTTGCTAATATTCAACAAAAGGAATCGGATATATTAGCAATTGGTCAGTTATTTAGAGATCAACTACCGCGCGAGGAGTTAAAACAATGGCGTTCTAAGTATTATCCCCGCGTAAATGCTACAATGGATTTTAAAGTGGACATTCAAAATAGCGGGATCTTAAAACTGAAGACTAATTAACAGGCAGTTTAAGAAAAGATAGGAAAGTAAGTCGGTCCAACTGCCCTTTTTCCATGGAATAGGATATCATGGATCGTAATTATGAATAACCCTTTAATGAATGTGTTTACGTCTAGCGCAAGCAGCCAAAGCCTAACAAACATTGGTATTTGGATTATTACAACCAGCAATAAGTTAGCTGGAGAGGTTAGCACTGTAAGGTTACCTATATCGAAAGAACAGGCCTTTTAACGTTTGCACGGCGATGAGCAAGGCCTTGCACTTTTGTTTTGGAGAGGAGATAAAAATGGAGATTAGACAATACGATCAAAGTGATGAAGTAGCTTGGGTTCGGTGCAGAGTTCTGTCGTTTTTGGATACAGCTTATTTTGACCATGTTTTGCAGAAAAAAGAAACCTATGGAAATCCCGCAATTGAATTAGTTGCTGTTGAGGAAGGGCAACTGATTGGATTGTTAGATATTGAGTACGAAACGAAGGAAGGAAGCGTTTGTTCTAGAGGAGCCGGACTTGGTGGAATGATATGGCATATAGCCGTCCATCCTGATTTTCGCAGTTCTGGTGTTGGGAGGCAGTTGCTTCAAGAGGCAGAGCGAAGGGCAAGAGCTGAAAATCTTAGCCGTTTAGAAGCATGGACAAGAGATGATTTATGGGTTCAGGCTTGGTATGAAAAGAATGGTTTTATCAAAGTGGATTCCTATTTACATGTTTATCTAGAAAATGGTGAGGCAGAGGCATCTCTTACCAGTGATATCCCATTTCTAAAGCCAATTCATGCCTTTGCTCATTATGTGGGAGCAGATAGAGAACGCGTGAAGAGTAAGTTTAATCGAGTACATGAATGTGTTTGTTATGAAAAGAAACTTTAAAAAGAGTTATATATTACAAGAAGGCTGGCTTTCTAAAGATTCTAGAAATCTTTGGGAAGGCAGCCTTTTTGTATGAAACATATCAGCCTTTTTTCCACCATTCCTAAACGAAAAATGACAAAAGGTAACGAGAAGAGCTTCTCACTACCTTTTGTCATTTTTCGTTCTCGTTTAGAAGTTTCGTTTATCGAAAGAAAACAGACCTTTTATCGTTTGTACGGCGATGAACACTAAGGAATACAGCTTAGAATAACCTTTAATGGCTCCGAGCTTTTTGTTCTCCCCATTTCTATGGGGAGAACGCTACTTCATTTTGTTTCTTTTGTTTTCAGGATGTGATATGCGGCGCTAAACATCCCGAACAAAAGACCTGTGATCGGGAAGATAATCCAATTGATATGCCATTGGTGATAAACTAGGCCGCTGATGAGGAAGATACAAACAGCTAGTGGCCAAACGATGGCAGCAACTGCACCAACCACTTTGTCTTCTTCCTTTTGACGTTCGGAGTATTCTTCAAGCTTCAGCAATCTATTGTAGCTGTCTTTTATGCCTCCATAGTAAATAAAAATATTTATCGCGATGGCTATTATACAAAGCAAGGCAACAACACCGTAAGTGACAGCTTCTTCACTTATGGCCATGGCGATAAAAAGAGATACGGGAGAAAGAATGCATAATATGACGCCAAAAATAACGGATAGCGCGTATGTCGATTGATAGGCGTTCTTCTTGTCCTCAAGCAGTTTTCTCGTATTGAATGAAAGGGAGAATTCTCCTTTTTCGTCAATAAATTTGTATTTGTCTTTGAGCATGCCTCCGTAAATAAAGAGTCCAACGGCAATGGCCACGAGAACAAGTAATGTAGTCACACCGATGGTCGTTGCAGCAAGTTCTGAAAAGTTTGGGAGCTGAAAAAATAAAATGAGTAACGCCGCACCAAGCATACAAAGGGTCACGCCTAGTCCTGTAAGCATGCTTGTTTTTTTGCTTGTTTTAAGGAAGTCTTCAATTTCTTCTTCTAATAATAAAGGGAAGTGGGCTTCTTTTTGGTCTAATTGAATGTCGAGCTCATTCAACAGTTCATCAATATTGCCGAATTCTGAAATCACGATGCCAATTGCTTCATTTTCAGATTTCCCTAATTTTTTCAACTCATTATATTTATCCTCCATATTTGCCAGCATATCTGCTCTTATGTCTTCTAATTGTTTCGTTTTCGGCAATGTAGCAAACAGGTTATCTAAATAATCAATAATCGTATTCACGTAAAATCCTCCCTAATAAATCGATTAACAACTTCCTTCGTTAATTTCCATTCTTGACATTTTTCTTTGTAGTAGTGTAATCCCGCCTCGGTAATTTTGTAATAAGTGCGTCTTTTGCCAAATGTTTCATCTTTGTAAAAAGATTCAATATAACCGTTTTTTAATAAGCGATTAAAAGCAGAATATAAAGTGGTTTCTTTAATTGTGTATTTCTCCTGAGACAATTCTTTAATTTGCTTGGATATTTCATAGCCATAAGACTCATTTTCTAACAATAAATAAAGAATAATCGTATCATTATATCCCCGAATAACATCACTGCTAATCAAAAGAAATCTCCTTTCTGCAGGTCTTATCATAGATATTACTCCATCTGACGTACTTCATCTGTCGTAGTAATTTTAATGTATCATAATTACTACGACAGGTAAAGTAATATTTATAAAAAAATTTAAAATAGGCATTGCAACATGCTGTTGTTCCTAATTTATCGAGGAATACTAAGGAATGTATGGAACAGAGCAAAATTGTAACTACTTTGTAAATTATCCTCGATTCAAGAGCATTATAATTAAGTTACTTAAGTGGAGTGAAATTTTGGAGGTAACGAATTTTGAAAGGAAAGTTGAAAATTTTTATACTCATAGCGGTCTTTATCATATTATCGGCTTGTGACATTATTGAAATGCCGAGTCTGCTAGTAAAAGGGCCGAGCGATTTAATTGAATCACCTCCAAGTGGAGATAGGCAGAAAACAGCATTAAGGGAAAAAGTTCAGCAATTGCTCCCAGTTAATGTGGAATTTGTTACCGCAAAGCATGGATTAACAAAAGAGTCCATTATCGTGGAGGATACAAATGGGGATGGAGAACTGGAAGCAGTTGTTTTGTATAGGGAAAATAGGGAAGATCGAAATGTTCAACTCCTCTTTCTTCATGAAAAAGATGGGGAATGGGAGCAATTAACAAAATTGGAGACAGATTATTATTTGCTTGATTATTTTATGTTATCGGACTTAGATGAGGATGGTGTTTTGGAAGTTGTGATCGGACTTTACTTTTCCGATTTTGAAACAGAGAAGCAGTTATTGATTTATGAGTGGAACAATGGCAATTTTCAACAAGTATTAGAGAGACCTTACGATGTATTGGATGTTGCCGATTATAATCGTGATGGAAGGGAGGATCTTCTCGTTATTCATGGGAAGAAAAGGGAATTTTATAATGCTGAACTCTTTCAATACGAGAATAAAGAACTACAATTACTTGATATCGTTAGTCTAGACCCTTACGCCTTTCACGAAAATGTAGAAAGTGGAAAATTAAGTGATGGTCATCAAGCTTTGTTCATTGATAGTGCAATTGGAGCTCATTCCATGACGACAGAAATGGTTGTTTTCGGTGATGAAGGTTTAATTAAATTGGAAGAAGATATGATTAAGGCTAAACCACTCTATTCTCGAGATATGAATAATGATGGTGTTTTAGAGGTAGGGAGTATGTATATTCCACAAGGCTGGGAAGAGACGGCATTTGCAGATATTCCGTTTATTGAATATTACTCGACTTATTCTATTGCTGGAGATTCCCACAAAGTGATGGAGCGCTATACCGATCGTGAGAGAAGGTTTTATATTGAAATCCCACCCGTTTGGTTTGAAAAAGTGACGCTGAATAAACTGGACAACGGTGTCCAGCTAGTTGATATTGCAAGCCGAAATGTACTTTTTGAGGTTCGCTGGCAAGAGAAAGATAAGCTTGCTCCTGCGTCTGCCACAATTCTCGAAGAAACGAAGGACATGGTTTTTTATACAGAAATGGAAGAAATGAAGGGTTTCCCATTTGCACAATTTCACTTATTGCAAGATGAGTTTTGAGGAGGACCATACATGACCAATATTCTCGTTGTTGAAGATGAATTATCGATCAGAAGCTTTCTAAGCTTAAATCTTAGAAAGAAAGGATACATCGTCAAAGAGGCGGTGACAGGTGAAGAAGCTTTAATGTATTTTCAGCGTGAATCATTTGCGATCATCCTTCTTGATCTCATGCTTCCGGGAATAGATGGATTTGAGGTTTGTCAGCAAATTAGAAAGGAAAATCAAACAGTTGGTATTATCATGCTTACTGCAAAGACTCAGGAAAAAGATCGTGTGGAAGGTTTAATCATGGGAGCGGATGATTATTTAAGCAAACCATTCAGCCTAGCCGAACTTGAGGCAAGAATTTATTCACTGTTGAGAAGGTTAAACAGCGCTGGGGAATATGGGGCGAAAAAGATTGTATCCGGTTCTTTTCGATTAGATCAAACACATAAAAAAATCATGCATGGGGATAAAGAGATTAAGCTAACACCAACGGAATACTCGATTTTGCAGTTTATGATGAGTCACCCAAACCGCGTCTTTTCTAGGGATGAGCTTCTTGATGAAGTCTGGGGAGAATACTATGTCGGTGATATTAAAGTAGTTGATGTCAATATAAGGCGTATTCGCCAAAAAATCGAAACGGATCCATCCAACCCTGTCCATTTATGCACAGAATGGGGACGTGGATATCACTGGAAGGAATAGGGTATGAAACGAAATGTTATTTTATATTTTATGATCATCATTACCCTAACCCTTGGGTTAATGCTGGCGATTATGAGCTTTGCTTTAACGAAGTATTATTATCAGGGGATTGCAAATACCTTTGAGAACCATGTAAAAGCCATAACGCCATTATGGGACAAAGGAAATGAAAGACTTTACGGAGAGCTTCAAGATTATAGTGAACTAATTATAAAGGATTATCAGTATAAGGGTGCAGATCTTGAACTGCTAAATTTGCAAGGGGAGCTATTGCAATCATCTACAGGTTTTTATGAGCAAATTACGTATAATTTAAATCCCGATATAGTTAACTTTTCGACTGTTTATGAAGAGGAAAAGGTAGAACCTTCTGGTGAAGAATTCATTGCCGTTTATATCCCGCTCGTATTAGAGGGACAAGCAATTGGTGTTCTCCGATATGGTTCTTCTCTCGCAAACGTACATGAAATGATTGAGCGCCTAATGGCCTATGGGTTTCTTGTTTGTGCGTTTGTCGCCGCTACTGTATTTCTAGTAAGTCTTAGGCTCGCTGATTCAATTGTAAAGCCAGTAAATAAGATTATTGACTTTACGAAAGAAATGTCAAAAGGGAAGTTTGAGAAAAGAATAGCAGAGGAGTTTCCCCATGAATTAGGTGAGATGGCTAGAACGTTGAATTACATGGCTGATGAGATTGTCAAAACGGACCAGTTAAAAAATGAATTTATTTCTTCTATTTCCCACGAACTTCGGACGCCTTTAACGGGTATTAAAGGATGGATAGAGACAATCCAATCCTCAGATGATTTGACGAAAGAAGAGGAAAAATTTGGATTAAAGATGATTGAGGGTGAATCAGAGCGACTTATCGAGCTTGTCGAAGATCTATTGGATTTTTCAAGATATGAATCTGATCGAATGGTGTTAATGCCTGGACCAATAGAATTTGACCACCTTGTCCAAGAGGCTGCGGCTCAGCTTGAGAAAAGGGCAGAGGAGAAAAATGTCCAAATAAAGCTCGAGTGCACACCAGTTACTATTTTTGCCGATCGCAATAAGATGAAACAAGTGTTATTAAATCTGCTTGATAATGCCATAAAGTTTTCAGAAGCAGGAACAGAGATTCATATACTCGTGATCATTAAAGACGAGAGCCTCTTTTGTTCTATCTCTGATCAAGGAATTGGAATTAAGGAAGAGGATTTGCCCTTTATTGCAGAATCGTTTTACAAGATTAACAACAATATAGTCGGAGCTGGCCTCGGCCTGGCTATTTCACGCAAAATCGTGGAAAAGCATGGCGGCACAATCATCTTTAAAAGTAATTACGGGAAAGGTACAACGGTTGAGGTGACGTTGCCCTTAGCATAATTAGAAACTGGTTGGGAATGGAGAGAAGTATATGTGCGGTTTTATCGGATATATGGGAGAAAATAATTGTGGGATTCATGAACTTGCCCATGAAATGTCATCTGTTATCGTTCATAGGGGACCTGATGACGCTGGCTATTATTTTGATGATGATGTTCATCTTGGCTTTAGACGCCTGAGTATTATTGATATTGAGAGCGGCCATCAGCCTCTTGCATTTGCGAATCGTTTTTGGATTACGTTTAATGGGGAAATATACAATTACATCGAGCTGAGAAATGAATTAATAGCCATTGGCTATACTTTCCAAACCGAATCGGATACTGAAGTGATTGTAGCCTTATACAGTCATCTTGGCAAAAATGCTGTCTATAAACTGCGGGGAATGTTTAGTTTTGTCATTTGGGATCAGGAGAAAAGGGAGTTATTTGGGGCAAGAGATCATTTTGGCATTAAGCCTTTCTATTATTATGAAGACGAAGAAGATTTTTATTTTGCCTCGGAAAAGAAGAGTATTCTTATAGCATTGCAACATGATAGTGATTTAGATTTGCAATCATTGCATCATTATTTAACTTATCAATATGTACCAGAGCCACACACATTAGCTAAAGAGATTAAACGGTTAGAGCCAGGTCGATTTTTCATGAAAAAAGCTGGACAGCCTATGGAAATAGAGGTGTTTTTTAAACCTAGTTTTTGTCCTAAAGTCGATTCGTTTCAAAAAACGACAAATAAAATTCAGGATGTTTTAAAGGATTCTGTTTCTATGCATATGCGAAGTGACGTTCCTGTTGGAGCATTTCTTTCAGGTGGGATTGATTCGACGAGCATCGTTGCTTTGGCCAAGGAGACAAATCCTAATATTAAAACATTTACAGTTGGGTTTGAAAGGGAGGGCTTTAGTGAAATTGATTTGGCTCAAGAAACAGCGTACGAATTAGGTGTTGAAAATATTAGCTATGTGATCAGTGTTGATGAGTTTATAAAAGAACTGCCACGAATTATTTGGCATTTAGACGATCCGGTTGCCGATCCGGCCCTCGTACCTTTATATTTTCTTGCTCGTGAGGCCAGCAAGCATGTGAAAGTCGTGCTCTCCGGTGAGGGAGCAGATGAACTGTTCGGCGGCTATAACATTTACCGCGAACCTTATGCCTTGAAGTACTTCCGATACATGCCATCTTTATTGAAAAAAGAATGTAAAACGTTTGCGGGCTTACTGCCAAATTGGGTAAAAGGAAAAAGTTTTCTTGAACGGGGGGCAACGAGCATTGAGAAGCGTTATATCGGGAACGCAAAAATTTTTCAGGAGGCAGAAAAACAGGAACTACTAAAAAACTATCATCCTAATTGGCAGTATGACAATGTTACAAAAGCATTGTATCAACAGGTACCCCATTTGCACGATATACAAAAGATGCAGTTTATCGACCTTCATACATGGCTTCCGGGAGATATTCTCGTAAAGGCGGATCGAATGACGATGGCTCATTCCTTAGAACTGCGAGTGCCTTTTTTAGATAAGGAAGTTTTTACAGTAGCTTCTCAGCTTGATCATACAGTTACGGTTACTAATAGTCAGACGAAATATAGTTTAAGAAAGGCGATGGAAGGGCTGATTCCGACATTGGTTTTGAATAGAAAAAAACTTGGATTTCCAGTTCCTATTCGTCATTGGCTACGAGAGGAAATGTTTGATTGGGCTTATCAATTAATTATCGAAAGTAGAACCGATTACTTATTTGAAAAGAATTTAATTCTTTTTCTTCTATCCGAGCATCAAAAGGGAAAAAAGGATAATAGCAGAAAATTGTGGACAGTAATTGTTTTTATGATTTGGCATGAAATTTATATGGAAGGAAAGCTTCCATTTGAAACGAAAGAGAAGGTTTTGCAACATTCATAGGAAGAGAAAAGGGGAATTTGTAATGAAGAAATTGGTAGCGATGGCATGTCTGTTTATATTAGCCGCCTGTGGAAATAGTGATTATGAAACAGCCATGAAACAAGGCAAAATATCTTTGGAAAATGAAGATATGAAAACAGCGACCGCATCCTTTGAAAGAGCATTAGAAGAAAAGCCGGATGACGCTGAAGCAAAAGGGTATTATGAACAGCTAGCTGCTTTAAACGGAGTGAAAGAAGCAATTGCAGAGCACCGGTGGGAAGCTGCGTTATCGACAGCCCTTGTTCTTTTACAGGAGGAGGGATTGGAGAATCATGTGAAAAATCAACTAGACCAATTGATTGAAACAGCAGAAGCGGAATTACAAAAAGAGCAGCAGGAAAATATAGTGGAAGAGGAAGCTTTAAGTGCTGCGAGCGAGAAGGCCATTTTTTTAAAGAAGCTGGAGGACGTGGAGAAAAGTTTAGCATCACAACGTAAAATCCTTGAAACGGGTACGCAGGTCGATATGACAAAAGCCCAAGGGGAAATATTTGAAAGCTGGGATGATGCATTAAATGAAATATATCGTAAACTTGAAAAAACATTGCCGCAAAAAGAAATGAACAGCCTTAGAGAGGAACAAAGAAAATGGATTATCTATAGGGACGAAACAGCAACTAAAGAGTCGCTCCCATATGAAGGTGGATCAATGCAGTCCTTGCAATATCTCAGTACTCAAGCGAACTTGACAGAAAAAAGATGCTATGAGTTAGTGGACGGATATATGGACTAAAAGAGAAGGTACGCTGCAGGGAAATGAATGAGCAGCGTACTTTTTTTGCTTTAAACAGTTTTAACTAGCAAGTAAATGAAGTATGGAGCGCCAAGTATTGAAACAACGAGTCCAACAGGCAGTTCCATTGGTGCCATTATTACTCTTCCTAATGTGTCTGCACTTAGAAGGAGGAGTCCTCCTATTAATGCGGTAGCAGGGAGGATTTTTGCATGTCTTGCTCCGATCAATCGCCTCGCAATATGCGGGGCAATTAATCCTAAAAAGGTAATTCCTCCTCCGACGGAAACACATGCGCCAGCAAGAGCAACTGAAATAAAGAGGAGAATTCTCCGCTCCCTTTCAATATCGACGCCAACACTAATTGCGATGGGGTCGCTAAGGTGTAAAACATCTAAATATCTTGATTTATAAATGGTCAGTGGAATAAGAATAAAAATCCACGGCAGCAATGCAAGCACAAATGTCCAGTTCGTTCCCCAAATTGTCCCGGAAAGCCAAATGATCGCTTTCATAAAATCAATTGGTTCCATCTTCATCTGAAATACAATCAACCCGGCACTAAAGGCGGAATTAATCCCAATCCCAACTAGGAGTAGACGAACCGGAGTGACGCGTCCTTTTTTCCAAGAAATTGCATAGATTAAAATCGCTGCTGCAAAAGCACCAATCAGGGCAGCCGCGGGCATAATAAAGATCGATAATGCTCCCGTCAGAAAGGTCGTGCCTTGAAAGAAAAACATATAAAGGACGACAGCAAAGCCGGCTCCTGAATTAATTCCTAAAATCCCTGGATCAGCAAGAGGGTTTTGCGAGATCCCTTGAAGGATAGCTCCTGAAATTGATATTCCCATCCCGACTAAAAGGGCGAGAATGATGCGTGGTAAACGAAAGCTGAAAATGGTAAGTTCATTGTGTTCTGTTCCTTTTCCGAGTAACGTATCGATCACTTCTTTAAATGGAATCGAGATAAATCCAGCGTTAATACTAAGGAAGAACATAAGCACGATAAGGATGCTTGTCGTCGCCATTAAAATTTTAAATTTTCGCTTGTCCTTTGATAAAGAATGATTCATTACAGCTCCCTCCCTTCTTTACGAGCAAGGTAAAGGAAGAAAGGCACGCCGATAATTGCAGTGACTGCTCCCACCGGTGTTTCAAATGGAGCGTTAAGCAATCGGCTTGCAATATCGGCAACGAGCAATAATAGCCCACCCAATACGGCGGAGCAAGGGATAATCCAGCGATAATCCACTCCGACTAGAAAACGGGCGATATGTGGGATAACAAGTCCGACAAAGCCAATCATTCCTGCAACGGAGACAGCCGCCCCCGTTAAAAAAAGGACGGTGATCGTTCCTAGAAACTTAACAACCCCAGTGTTCTGACCTAATCCTTTGGCAATGTCCTCACCGAGACTAAGGATAGAAATGGAACGGGACAATATAATCGCGAGAATAAGGCCAGCAAGTACAAAAGGGGCCACGTACATCAGTTGCTCCATTTGAACAGCAGAGACGCCTCCAGCATACCAATAGCTAATGTCCTTTGATACGTTAAAGCGAATTCCAATCGCAGTAGAGAGCGAACTGAGTAGCGAGGTAATCGCTGATCCGGCAAGAGCAAGCTTAACAGGTGTGATGCCACCCTTAGATAAGGATGAGATGCCAAATACTAATATCGTTCCAAGAGCAGCTCCTAAAAATGAAAAAGAAATTAATCCCGTATATGAAATAGCCGGAAATATGGCAAAAGCAATGGCAATTAAAAAAGATGAGCCGGCTGTTACTCCCATAATTGAAGGGGAAGCTAATGGATTTCTCGTCATCCCTTGCATAATCGCTCCCGCAACGGCAAGAGCGGCTCCAACTGTAACAGCAGCAAGGGCACGAGGTAGTCTTAATTCACGGACAATGACATGGGAAGATTTGTCCCCATCATAGGAAAAAATGGCTTCCCATACCGATTTAAAACTGAGATCGGCAGCTCCAAAATGGATGGAAGAAATCATGGTGAAAAAAAGAAGAACACCACCGCCGATTAAAATAATTGTTCCAATAAGATAATTGCTATGCAGTTCATTCTGAGTATTTTTTGGCATGGTTCGTAACTACTTTCTTCAAAGAATAGACAAAATTATTTGTGATAGGATATTGACATTATCGTAATTTTGTATTTTAATTGAAACCGATAATCATTATCAGTTAATCTGTATTTTTGAGTATATCTTACCATATTCCTAGGAGGATTCCAATGATAAAACAGAAATTGATGCAACTACTTGGAGCTGGATTGCTGTTTGTGACGTTAACTGCTTGTGGAGAAACAGAAAATAGTCAATCCGAACCAAAAGAAAATGAGCAAACGGAGCAAGAGACGGATGCAGAGTCTTCAACGGAACGTGTGTTGACGGATGCAATGGGCAATGAAGTAACGGTTCCAGCAAATCCTGAACGGGTGATTGCTACATATCTTGAAGACCATTTAGTTGCGTTAGGAATTATTCCGGTTGCCCAATGGAGCGTTAAAGATGGTACCAGCATTCAAGGGTATTTGCAAGGAGAACTAAAAGATGTTCCAACGATTCCACACGATTTACCGTTTGAGGCGGTTCAGCAATTTTCTCCAGATTTACTTATTATGGATTCAGCAAGTATGGTTGAAGGTGGAAAATACGAGCAATATAATAAAATAGCTCCGACATATGTGATCGGAACTGAGGAAAATAACGACTGGCGCGATGAATTACTTCGTGTAGGTGAAGTGTTCGGCAAAGAGGACGAAGCGAAAAAGGTATTAGAAGAGTATGATGCAAAAGCAAAAGGGGCGAAGGAACAAATCGAAAATAAGCTTGGAAATCCTTCAGCAGCAGCGATTTGGCTCGTTGGCGGCAGCTTCTTTGTCGTGAGTGATTCCCTATCAAGCGGTGCTGTTATGTATCAAGATTTAGGTCTTCAGGTACCAAAGGTTGTTCAAGAAATATCAGCTAGTGCAGAAAGCAACTGGAATGCCATTTCATTAGAGAAATTAGTCGAACTTGATGCGGAATATTTATTCTTGATCAACAGCGATTCAGCGAGCGGTTCTTCAGCGTTAAATGAGGCGTTGTGGAAAAACATCCCTGCTGTTAAGGCTGGCAACGTGTTCGAATTCACTCCGGATGAAAGCTGGCTCTATACTGGAGCAATAGCAAACGGACAAATTATTGATAATATTTTAAAGAGTATTGTGAAGTAAGGGAGTTTTTTTAGCGAAAGCTGTTTTGCAATTATGGAAAATTCAAAATCACAAAGCTATAAGTAAACAAAAAAGCTTGAGGTAGTACTGCACCCCAGAGGTTAGATTTTTAACTCTAACTTTGTGGGGTCACCACCACCACAAGCTTTTTTGAATTTCAGATTGAATGAGGCTTTTTCATTCAACTCGTGTTTGTTTTAACGAATAAATGCTAGTTCTTTATTGGATAAAGCATCTTCCAACCACCTGGGATGCATTTTTAATAAATCTTGCGGTAGATCAGACTGTTCAAAAAACTTAATTTCTAGCGACTCGTTTGAATTGCATTTAAGCTCTCCACCTGTAATTTCAGCCAGAAAGCAAGTTGTAATAAAGTGTATTACTTTTCCATTTGGGTATTCAAACACCTGTGAATGAGGATCAGAGTATACACCAATTAACTTTTTTATACTTATATCCAAATTGGTTTCTTCTTTTACTTCTCGAATAGCCGCCTCGGACACTGTCTCACCTATTTCTATATGTCCTGAAGGAATGCCCCAAAGTTCTACATCGGCCCGTTTTTGCAACAGAATTTGCTTCTCCTTATTTAAGATAATAATGGCAACACCGGCTTTTAACTCATCGATTCTTCTCATAATATAGACCTCCTTGAAATAAAAAAAGGTCTGAAGAGAAGGAATTCGGCGCATAACAAATACGCTGAACCTTTCCCCTCGGACCTTTTATGTCAATAGGTGCCTTTTACATATTGTAAAAGATGTAGCCCTTGGACACTGTCCTAGTAACAATAGCGGAACCCTAGCTACAATTTTCCAGTTCATTTTTATTTTACTATTATTGTATAAAAAATAAAAGACTCTTTCAATCCAATGCGCTGTTGGCAGTGAAGCCTCTTGCTCAATATAGGTAAAAATTGCGATTTTATCAATTAGCTATTATAACGGTGCAATTGCTATGCCTTTTTAGGACAGCATCTATAAAGGCTGATGTGCCGTCAACAATGTAATTTAGTATGCGTTAATAAAAAAGGTGTTACCTTATTATTAAGTGCCACCTAATTTTTTCCATAGCCAAAATAATTTCTTAATAAATAAGCAACCCATTTACAATGGGGATGACTGCGGATATTTTCCAATAAACCTGCAATAATGGCAGAGTGATGCGTTGGATTGATAATTTCTTCTCTCAATAATAGCAGGGACTCTTTTTCGATGGATGCTTCCAGTTCTTTTATTTTCTGCTCCAAAATTTCAAGGATTTCCCCTTTGGATATTTCTTTATTAATTCGATGCTTTTTAATAAACATTGATATTTCTTCCGTAAAAAAAGGTATGGTGCAATGTTCAGCAAGCACCTTTGTTTTTTCTGAAAGTGATCGTGATAAATGATCAATATCGAAAGGAATATTGTGAAATAGCAATAAGCCTGTATAAACATTCATAAAACCTCTTATTGTGGAGACCAAATCATATTTGATGATGGTGTTGCCAAATAACCGCTCTATTAAAGTCACGATCAGTTGTTCTAATAGTTGGTCATAATATTGCATTTTGTTGAACAGATCACCGTTAAAGGTTTGCGCTTGTTCTTTAATGATAAGCTTGGCAAAATTAGAGTGCTCCTGAACAGTTTGAAATGCGGAATGATAAAAGGAAAATAAAAGGCTTTCATTTTCCGTATTTTTGACCGTATAGTCAATATCGGAGATATACTGTTCCATGAAATGGTCAAGTAAGGCGAGTATTAACTCATCCTTTGATTTGTAGGCGAGATAGAAAGCTCCCTTGGAAATTCCGCAGTATTCTGTTATTTGTTGAACGGATGTGGCTTCGAATCCTTGCTTGGCGAAGAGTTCAAGCGCCTTCTCCATAATTAATTGTTTTTTAGCCATTTTTTAATTCGCTCCTAGATTAATTCGTTGACAAATGACCGAGTAGTCATTATTATAAGTAATTGAGTTTCATAAGTCAATTTAGGGCAGGTGTAACAGTGAAAAATCTAGTCAACTTTGTATTGAAAAATAAACTAGCAGTTTGGTTGCTAACGATTATAATAACTGCTTCTGGGATTTATTCCGGAACACGAATGAACATGGAAACCATTCCGGATATCTCCATCCCATATTTAATGGTTATGGATGTGTATCCTGGTGCTACTCCTGAACAGGTGATGGAAGATGTGTCAATCCCTTTGGAGAAGGCAATCGAGAATTTAGAGGATGTAAAATCGGTTTATTCCAATTCATATTCTAACATGTCAAATATTCAAGTAGAGTATGATTATGGCATTGATATGGATGAGGCAAAACGTGCCCTTCAGTCTGCTCTGGATTCTGTAGAATTACCAGAGGGTGCGCAAGAGCCAGCAATTACAGCGATTAGCATGAATATGATGCCTGTAGTCGCTCTGAGTGTAAGCAGTCAAACAGAAGATATTGTAGAATTGACTTCCACTGTGGAAGATGTTTTGCTTCCAAAAATTGAAAAGATTGATGGAGTAGCTTCTGCTACGATTACTGGTCAGCATATTGAAGAAGTAGAGCTTACCTATGATGAAGAGAAAATGGCTGAATTTGGCTTGACAGAAGATGATGTTAAACAAATGATTCAGGCAAGTGACATGGCTGTTTCGTTAGGTTTATTTGAGTTCGAAGATGGTGAACAAGCTGTCTCTGTAGATGGAAAATTTATGACAGAAGACGAGTTAAAGGAAATGTTAATTCCTGTTACACCTACTGAGACACAGCAGCTTCCTTTTGTAAAATTAAGTGATATCGCCACTATTGACTTAGTTGGTAAAGTACAATCTGTATCTCGTACAAATGGGGAAGATGCAATTGCGATTCAAATTATAAAAGGCCAACAGGCGAACACTGTTGATGTTGTAGACGCTGTAAAAGATCTAGTAGACGAGGAAATGAAAAATATTGATGGACTCATTGTCGATGTTTCTCTAGATCAGGGGGAACCAATTAAGGACTCCGTCATTACGATGGTAGAGAAGGCGTTATTTGGTGGTTTAATTGCTGTTTTAATTATTCTCCTGTTCTTACGAGATTTTAAATCAACGATTATTTCCATCGTGTCGATTCCGGTTTCGATTTTCATGGCATTAATGATTTTAAACTGGATGGATATTACGCTTAACATAATGACTCTTGGAGCAATTACGGTGGCAATCGGCCGTGTTATCGATGACTCGATTGTCGTCGTCGAAAATATTTATCGACGACTCCATTTAAAAGGGGAGAAACTGACAGGCCGTGCTTTAGTGCGTGAAGCGACGATAGAGATGTTTAAACCGATTTTATCGTCAACGTTAGTAACGGTAGCGGTCTTTGCCCCACTTGTATTTGTTGGTGGCATGGTCGGTGAATTGTTTGTTCCATTTGCCTTAACGATGTCATTTGCACTTGGTGCTTCATTACTTGTTGCGATTACAATTGTTCCAGCCCTTTCTCACTTCTTGTTTAAGAAGAAGCTATACGGAGAAAAAACGGAAAGCAGTCATAAAGATTCCGGCAAATTATCCAAATGGTATAGAAAGGTTCTCGAGAAATCGCTGAATCACAAGATTATTACTTCAATCATTGCGGTTGTTTTATTAGCAGGAAGCTTAGCCTTAACTCCATTAATAGGCTTTAGCTTCATGGGAAGCGAAGAAGAGAAAGTGATGTATTTAACGTACACTCCACAAACCGGTGAGCTTCTTGATGAAACATTGGCCAATGTTGAAGAGGTGGAGCAAGAACTATTAAAGCGTGAAGACATAGATATTTTACAAGTATCAGTAACAGATAGCGATAGTGCAGATATGATGACAGCGATGATGGGTGGCGGAGCTGGCGGTGCTTTAATGTATCTCATCTTTGATCCGGATATGGATAACTTCCCAGACGTTCGAGAAAAAATTGAAGATTATGTGTTCAACATCGACCATAGCGGAGAATGGAAGAGCCAAGATTTCGCATCCATGAATATGTCAACCAATGAAGTCAGCTACACTTTCTATAGTGAAAATTTAGACCGTTTAAATGAAGCGGTGATAATGGTTGAAGACGTCATGAACGAAAATGGCGGTCTTGAGGATGTATCATCAACTGCGGAAGATGCTTATGTTGAGCATACATTTAAAGTGGAACAAGATGAATTGCTTCAATATGGTTTAACAGCAGGACAAATTGTTATGATGTTAAGCCCTGATCATACAAAAGAAGTGTTAACGACGATTGAAAAGGATGGAAATACGCTAGAGGTTATTGTTCAGCACGAGCAAGAAGATCAGCAGCCTAAGTCCATCAAAGAAATGCTAGACCAGCAAGTGCCAACAGCGCTTGGAACAACGATGCCGCTTTCTGAACTAGTAACGGTTGAGGAAGGCACAACTCTTAACACACTTGCAAGGAGTAAAGGAGAATACTACGCTTCAGTGTCTGGTACAATCCTGGATAAGGATATTTCTAAAACAACAGCGGAAATTGACAAAGCAATTGATGAGTTAGACTTGCCAAAAGGAGTCCGTGTTGATGTCGCTGGTGTAGCTGCTGACATGACGGAAACCTTTACACAGCTTGGTGTTGCAATGCTTGCTGCGATTGCAATTGTCTACTTCATTCTTGTCGTTACCTTTGGTGAAGGATTAGCGCCATTTGCTATCCTATTCTCACTACCGTTTGCGGTTATCGGTTCATTTGTCGGCTTGTTAATTGCTGGAGAAACGATTTCTGTATCCGTTATGATGGGGCTGTTAATGTTAATTGGGATAGTCGTCACCAATGCGATTGTATTAGTTGACCGAATTATTCATATGGAACGTGATGGTATGACCATGCGTGAAGCCATACTCGAAGCGGGTGCTACTCGTCTGCGTCCAATCTTAATGACGGCTATTGCAACTATCGGTGCTTTAATACCGTTAGCATTTGGAACAGGCGGCGGAGGCCTTATCTCAAAAGGGCTGGCAATTACAGTTATCGGTGGGTTAACAAGTTCCACGTTACTGACATTAATCGTCGTTCCAATCGTGTATGAAATTTTATCAAAAATGTTCAAGAAAAACCGTAAAGAAATAGAAGAAAACTAATGATTTGATGAACCGAAGGGGATTGTACCCTTCGGTTTTTTTATGATTTTGCAATCAAGAATACTTTTTAGCCTGTTTCAGAGATTTTTGTTTTATTTAGACTGAGTGAAAGTTGGCTGATCGTGGGAAAATCTGTAATCGGTGTTCCATTCAGCCAAAGGTTCGAGCGAAAGTCCGAATCAAAGCACTATTCGCTCAAATCGAACGTAACTTCAAGGTGATTTGGCGCCATTTTATCCTTTCACTAGGATTCATTGGCAGCTTAATGGCTGTTTATCCGTTATCCGTCTTAAGTCTGAGAGTAATCTATTGCTTAAGCCGCTTATAGAGTTTGCTATGTACCCTTTAATATGGTAGTACAGAGACCGAAATTTAAAAGGGGAATTTGCAATGAAGGATAGAAAAATATATATTCTTTTAACTGATACTGGAACTGTTCTAACAAGGGTGATTCGGCTTTATACAAAGAAGACCTATAATCATGCTTCGCTTTCACTCGACCCAAATTTAACGGAAGTTTATAGTTTTGGGAGGAAACGTCCAAAAAACCCTTTTATTGGTGGGTTTGTAAAAGAAAATATCAATATCGGACCCCTTCGAGATGCGGATTGTGTTATTTACAGTTGTACAGTTTCAGAAAGGCAATACCAGCAAATCCAAACCTTTCTTAAAGAAATAGAAGTTCATGAACATCTTTACCGTTACAACTTTATCGGTCTTTTTGCTTTTATGTTAAAAAAGGAACTTCACCGCAAAAATGCTTATTTTTGTTCAGAATTTGTCGCGACTGCTTTAAGCAATAGCGGAATTGTTCAGTTAAGAAAGCCACCATCTTTTGTGGCGCCGCATGACTTCGAAGACATAAAAGATTTTCAATTAGAATTTCAAGGAAAACTGGCATCCTTCTACCGTAAAAAGAAGTATTACGATCATTTGTCATTATCGTCTTAAAATAGAAAAACTTACACTTCTAAACGAAGTATCAGCACCTTTTTTCAGTGAATGATAAGAAAAGGGGGGTGAGTATCTTGGCAAAAGATGTTCTATGTGAAGTAAACAACTGTACGTATTGGGGTCACGGGAACAAATGTCATGCAGATGCCATCTATGTAGTAAGCCATAAAGGGAACAAAGCTTCTACAAGTGAGGAAACCGACTGTAAAACATTCGAGCCTGAGGTTTAAAACAGAGGGTAACCAATTTGGTTGCCCTCATTCATTTTGGTTCGTGAAAAGTTGTGGCTCACTATTCTTATGAGTATTTACTTAAGCCCCAGTAAATCGGTATTCGGATTTTTACAATGAACAATGTCTGAGCAGCCTATTACGAGAATATTCGAGGAGAACCGAGAGCTTCCATCTTTGCAGATTCGAAGGCGCCTTTCTTTGGTAATGTTTTTCGTTTCCCGTTCTTCTCTATAGTAAAGCGAAAAGGTTTGTTTTATTCATTAATAATATGCCAAAAGTGAGAAATACTGGGGAGAATGAAGAACAACAAATTTAATGTTAAAATTTAACTAGTGATTATATTAGGGGGAGTTTTTTATGAGTATTCCAAGTATAGATGTTACACTAGTTGTCGGTCCTGATAGTGCTCTTGAAGCACAGGCGATACGTGCCGGTTTAGAGGCCTTTAATGTGCGTGTATTAACATATTGGATTGGACGTCCAAACGACCTGATTAATATAATATCTGAGAACGAAAGTGACTATATGATTCTTTCTTTTCATGGAGTTGAAGGCGAATTAGTGATGCCGGAGCTTGGAGAAATGGTTTATGAGGATAATGAACCAAGAAAGAATTTTGGTGCGACGGAAATTCTTGAATATGGCAGACTAAATAATCAATTGGTTATCGGGAATGGTTGTACATTAGGAGATCCTGAATTGGCAAATGCATTTCTAAAAATTGGTTGTAGAGCATACATAGGTCCGAAGGATTATATCGACGGAGATGCTACATTTTATTTTATTATTCGCTTTTTTTACGAACTATTGTCTAATCAAAGAAGTGAAAAGGAAGCATATGAGCTAGCGAAATCAACAGATCAGGAAACGTGTTTGTATGAATGGTACTCTAGTGAAATTAAGGGTAAATAAGTCGAGAAATAAAAGGAACAGAGACTTGATTTGCATCTCTGTTCTTTTTGTCGTTTCCTATTAAAACCAAAAGGAAAGTTTTATTAATGCGAAATTTTTTTCGAGCATCACTCGTTATAACATATGACTATAAACCATGGTTTTTAGTAAGGAGGTCAAAATGGAAGAGGATTTGAATTGGATTAAGGAAGTTCTTGCAGGAAATAAAAAAGCATATGCTCATCTTATTCGTAAATATAAAAACCCATTATATGCCACTGTTTTGAGAATGACAAAAAATCCAGCGGACGCGCAGGATTTAGTTCAGGAAGTGTTTATAAAGGTATATCACCGCTTAGATAAATATGAAGAAAAAGGATCGTTTTCAAGCTGGTTGTATCGCATTGCGATCAACCATTGCATGGATGAATTTCGAAAAAAGAGCCATCAAATGAAGTCTTCCGAGGTGAAGGAAGAAGATGTAGTGAACGGGAATCATCCGGAGATCGTCTATCTTCAAAAAGAAAAAAATAGACAATTGGAGCGTTTAGTGGGGACTTTACCAGAAGATGAAAGGATGATTATTCTGCTTAGGTATGTGAATGAGCTAAGCTATCAAGAGATTAGTGAATTGCTTGATATCCCCCTTTCTACGGTGAGAAATAAACTGTTTCGTGCTAAGAAAAAAATGAGAGAAACGGTGAAACAAGAAGGAGGTTATTTCGATGAACTGTCCAGTAATAGATAAGTTATCCCAGTATGTTGATAACCTGCTTGAAGAAGAGGAAATGAAAGAGATAGAGGTTCATGTAGAAAAGTGTAAGGACTGCGCTACAGTCGTGGAGGCACTTGAACAAGAATCATTATTTTTACAAGAGACATTAAAGAATCCAACTTTACCAGATAATTTTGAAGCGCTGGTTTTGGGTCAGCTTGAGCCGTATGAACAAGGGCAAAAACAAAAGCGAGGAAGGTTGTGGAAGCGCGGTTTAATCGCTGCTGCTACCATTTTTTTAGCTTTTGGAGTTACAACCAAATTGCACCCTAGCTTTGCGGAATGGGTAGGGGGGTTATTTTCAACTGAACAGGTTGATGAAGGTTTAAGAATGGCTTCTGATGCTGGCTTTGCGAAAAGAGTTAATGCTGAGGTAACGGATCAGGGGTTGACTTTTAAAGTGGAAGACGTTGTGGCGGATGCTTCCCGGATTGCATTATCTTACCAAGTATTGAACGAAGATGGAAAATTTCATGATCCTGACTTTACAGAGTATGAAATTTATGGGCTAGATCAAAACGGAAAACGCCTTGAGGTTCAAAATGTCAGCTGGGGCTATTCTGAAGATGATTATGGAATTATGGACTTTTCCTTACGGGATACGGACCTGGAACAGTTCACATTAAAGCTTCAAATCACTGATTTGAGTGGGATTAAAGGAAATTGGGAATTAGAAATCCCGATTGACTTAAGGGAAAGTCTCAAGTTTACGGAAAAGTTAGCGCTCCATGACTTCGCAACAAGCAGTGACGGCGTTGAGTTGAAATTGAAGGAGGTTCGTTTGGCTCCATCTACTAATGAAATTGTGTATGAAACGGCTTTTACAGATGATGAAAGGAATCGTATAGAAACGGAAGTTCAGAAGCTTGAGAGTCGATTTGGGAAAGATATCGCTCATACGTTTACGAATTTTGGAACGGCCATTCAATATCACCTTGAGGATCAAAAAGAAAATCCAGTCTACTATCAGAACTCATTTCTAGATGGTCAAGGACATCCTAATAGTGTCGGTTTAATACAAGGAATAGGGGAAAGCTTGTCTCAATTTGGATCCGTCGCTTGGAATGAATACTTTGTCCCGAAAAAAAGCGATCAAGAGATGACTTTTGTTCTGGATGGTGTGATAAAAACAGTTCCTGCTGACTTTTCGATTACAGTCAAGCCGATGGAGCAAAAACAAAACCCAATTTCATTTGAGTATGAAGGCAATTATATGGTACTCAAAAAAGTGAAGATGGAGAATGAATATTCATTACAGAAATTAATAATCCCGTTTAAAAAGGAAAAGAAGTTGAAAATTGAAATGGAGGGTGGGAGAGAAGCCACTGCTACCGAATTTGGACAATGGGTGCTGGTCGATCAAAACGGTAAAGTCTATCAAACTTATGGTAGTGGTGGGGTTAGCGATGAAAAGGATGAAAACGGCAGATACAAAACAACGGTTGAACTCACTATCTATAATCTAGAGGAAGTCCCGGAGGAGTTTACTCTCCATTTGATTTCTGTGACACGTTTTCATAAGCTGGATGAAAAATGGAAGGTGCCGCTATACTAGGTGCAACAAGAAGGAGCCTGATTTACTCAAGCTCCTTTTTCAAAAATAAGAAAGTATAAAACTTTGGGGATACCATAGTAGTTGATGAACATCAATCCTAGACCGATTTATGGCCTGTTATGACCGATATATTTGTATAAAGACCGAAATATTTCGATTTAGACCGATAAAATGAAATAAAGACCGAAATATTTTTTTAAAGACCGATCGTGAAAACCTGGTTTTCTTATGTTTCCGGAATTGTAGGGTGAAATTCCGGAATTAATGCAATTTTTCCGGAAATATATCTGCTTTTTCCGGAATTCATCAGAAAAATTCCGGAATTAATCACGATTTTTCCGGAATGCATCTTCGTTTACGTAGTACATACGATCTTTTGTTTGTTCTATCCCTAACGATTCCTTTAAAAAAATTTCAAGATAGTCGACGTTGGTAATTTTTTCATTACACTTATTGCTATCAGTACAAATGAGATTTCCGATAGCCTTATAATAATCGGGATTATTTGCTTTCTTTGATTTGGTGATTGTGGAGAAATAGGTAACCTCACCATGGCCATTACAAATGGAACAGATATTATTTTTTTCGATCGCAGACATTTTGC
The DNA here is from genome assembly GCF_038004005.1 of Robertmurraya sp. FSL W8-0741. Taxonomy (NCBI): domain Bacteria; kingdom Bacillati; phylum Bacillota; class Bacilli; order Caryophanales; family Bacillaceae; genus Robertmurraya; species Robertmurraya sp. FSL W8-0741. The sequence continues at coordinate 91,666 of NZ_JBBOQG010000001.1, read as the reverse complement.
ATTCAATCCCAACGAGCTTTCCATCAAGTTCATAAACAAGATACTTTTTGTTGGTTCGAAGATCATTCCAGCCTAAATAGGTAAGCTTATTGCCAGCTAAATTTGATAAATCAGGAAGCTTTAACTTTTTGCTTTTCGGAAACATCTTTTTAAGCTGCTGTTCTGTAATATGAGGAAAGTCTATTACATATGCTGAAAGTTGCTGGAGATATTGTTCAAATTGATCTTCTGTTTTTAAATTAGAAAGGTCGAGCAGTGTGATTTGTTCTGCAGATGCATGTGGAAACAACTCCAAAGCTTTAGCATTGGCCAGACCAATTGTTGCATTTAGAACAGTCGGAGGCACATGCTTTTTAATACTGTCTTTAATTAGGGCAACTTGTTTTTTAATAAAATTAAATTGTTCATTTTTTATAAATTTCTCTGTCATTTTCTCTCTCTCTCCTATATTGGCAGTAATCTTATTAGAGGATTTGTCAAACCAGTTGATAAATGCCTTTGGTTTCACACGTATGTTGAATGGTTGAGAAAATAGGCAAAGATCAACACTGACATATAATAACCCTTATTTTAAAGAAGAAAGCTGTTTTTTAAAATGGAGAGAATGAATGAGAATCGTTTTTTACCTAAAAGGACACGGATGAATCCATATTTCATCCGTGTCCTTTAGCTATTTTATATGAATAGATAATTTTTTTAATCGTTTCAGTTGAAAGAAAGTATTCCTCAGCTAGTCGTTCGATGCTGCTGCCATTACGATAGGACTCTTTTATTGCAGCATTGCGACGGTCGAGCATTTTTCTGCTGCCACTTGCCGTCCCCCATTTTTGGTATTCCGTTTCTTGCTTAGGAATATAGAGAGTTTCTCCCTGAATATATTTTTGAATTTCTGAAATCAGCTTTTCAGGTAATACGTTTTTGGCGTTTGTATATTTCAATTTCGCTCGCTCCTTATTTTGAGTTTGAAAATAAGGTGCAAAGCCAAAATATTAGAAAAGCCAGTGCAGCGATAAACTTAAATGTTTCGCCCCATGCAAAGTATCGCCTTTCCAATAATAGGCTTTGCATGAGTGAAAGAAGCTCTAGACAATCTTAAACGATTCTCCATCAGTAGCACCCCCTCTAGATTTAAGTATAACGAAGTTTAGCAAATATTTGTATGTTTTTAAAGATTTTTTGATTTAGAGCAGGGCCACGCTTATTACTTGCGATAGGTAAAGAAAAGTCTCAAAATAAAGATATCTGAATTAAGGAGGATATACATAGTGGAAATAGGAATTAGCACATTTGTTGAAACAACCCCTGATGTCCATACTGGCAAGGTTATTAGTCATGCACAGCGCTTGCGTGAGGTCGTCGAAGAAATTATTCTCGCTGATCAAGTCGGCCTTGATGTCTTTGGGGTAGGAGAACATCACCGTAAAGACTATGCGGCGTCTTCACCAGCAGTTTTGCTGGCTGCGGCGGCACCTCAAACGAAACGGATCCGCCTGACAAGCGCTGTATCAGTGCTGTCTTCAGATGATCCGGTTCGCGTTTTTCAAGACTTTGCGATGCTTGACGGGATATCGAATGGGAGAGCGGAAATTATGGCAGGGCGAGGTTCTTTTATTGAATCTTTTCCTCTGTTTGGTTATGACCTCAACGATTATCATGAGCTGTTTGAAGAGAAGCTCGATTTACTTTTAAAAATTAGAGAATCAGAAAAGGTCACATGGAACGGAAAGCATCGCCCGGCTTTAAACAATCTAGGAGTGTATCCTCGTCCGGTTCAAGATCCTTTACCTGTTTGGATCGGGAGCGGTGGCACACCGCAATCGGTTGCCCGTGCCGGCCAACTGGGACTACCACTTGTTTTAGCTATTATTGGCGGACGTCCATTGCAGTTTGCTCCATTAGTTCAACTTTATAAACGTGCAGCAGCTCAGTCTGGCCACGATATTTCCAAGCTTGCAGTTGCTTCTCATTCACATGGGTTTATAGCAGAAAGCAATGAAGTAGCTTGTGAGAAATTTTTCCCTCCAACGCAACAAGCAATGAATGTCCTTGGTAAAGAACGTGGCTGGGGCTATTATGATCGCGCTGCATTTGATGCGGCAAGAAGCTTTGAAGGGGCACTATATGTAGGTGATCCAGAAACAGTGGCACAAAAAATCATTCATCTTCGTAAAAATGTTGGAATTACACGTTTTATGCTTCATGTACCAGTCGGAACGATGCCGCATGAAGATGTTATGAAAGCAATTGAACTATTAGGAACAAAAGTAGCACCGTTTGTTCGGGAAGAAATAGCAAAATGGGAAGCAGAAGAAGAAATGAAATAAAAAAAGAAATCCTACACTTTACAAATCAATAGAAAGGGTGTAGGATTTCTATATACCTAATAATTCTAGGTAGGTGATAAAATGTTTAATCGTGAATTGGTAAAAGGCAGTACTTCGCTTTTATTACTGCAATTATTAGCTGATAAAGATATGTATGGCTACGAGATTGTGAAGGAATTGGAGAAACGCAGTGGAAATGAATTTTCTTTTAAAGAAGGGACGCTTTATCCGGCGCTTCATAAGCTTGAGAAGCAAGAATATATTGAATGTTATTGGCGGGAACAGGAAAAGGGACCAGCGCGCAAGTACTATCGAATTACAGATGCTGGGAGAGAAATGTTGCTGGAGAGAACCCAAGAGTGGGATGATTTTGTTTCTGTGATGAACAGGGTTATGGGGAGAAAAAGGCATGGCACAGCTAAAGAGTGAATTTTTAGCAGAATTGGCGAAATATCTTGAACATCATGAAGAAAAAGAAATGATCTTACAGGAATATGATGCCCACCTTGACGAGCTTCTTGCTAATCTCACCCATTTAAAAACGGAAGAAGAAATCCGGACCGAAATGTTTTTGCGGTTTGGCAAGCCGAAAGAAATAGCTGAACTATGGAGAGAAGAGCTGTCTGTTACGCCAAGCAATATGAAATGGCTTTTTCTTGCGCTCAATATTTTATTGTTTGGAGGAGGATCCCTCCTTACATTGGCGCATAATCTGTTTGAATGGAACTGGTTAACTATTGTTTGGACACAATTGACTTCCTTTCCAGTTCTTATTGCTTTTATCTATATGTTCTTTTGGGCTTTGCTCGGCTACGAGATTGGCAAAGGATTTGGTCATAAAGGGAGAAAGCTGATGGAGAAAACATTTTTTCTCGCATTGATCCCTAATTTAACGCTTATGGTGCTAACCGTTTTTCATGTCATTCCACATGAATGGTTTAGTCCTCTGTTAACGAGAACCTTTATCATGCTTTGTATTGCGTTAACGATCTTGCTCTACCCAGTATGTTTGTTGAGCTATAAATGGGGAAAAAAAGCTTCTGTTTAAGAAGAGCTTTTTTTTACTAGTATACATAGATTTTCTATATATATAGAATAACGATATGGAGTGAAAAAATATGGAATCAATGATGAAAAAGGTTGATTGGCTTTTTTTAATTCTCTGTTTAGCAGTGGGAGTGGTGGCAGAAGAAGCTTTTTTTAGAGAAAAAATCGGGATATCGTATTTACTGTTTATTATGATTTTTTATGCAGTATTTTACTGGAGGTTTCGTACAGTTGTTTTTACCCATCAACGTTTCGGATATTTTGTTTTAATGGCCATTTGGCTGTTAGCAGCAAGCTATTATTTGTACGATGTGCTCTTGTTTCAGTTTCTAAATATTGTTCTCATACCTGCATTGGTGATGCTTCATCTCGTTTTAATTACATCACCGAAAAAGGTAGACTGGACGAACTTGATGTTTATTGTTTATATAGGCAAACGTCTTATCAATGGGCTTCGCTATAATTTTCAATTTGCCAACCATTTGGCTACATATTTTAAAAAGGGAAGTGAGAGCGCAAGTCATGAAATAGGAAAGAAAATAATCATCGGAATTATCATCGCTGTTCCAGTATTATTTATTGTTCTCAATTTGCTTATTTCAGCAGATGCCTATTTTGAACAGATGATGAACTCACTGCCACAATTGCTTAATTTTAGAACAGATTATCTTTTTCGTTTCCTAATTATTTGTATTTTTGGTTTTGGAATCTTTGGTTTTTTGCAGGCCCTGTCAGTAAAGAATATTCAGGCAGAGCAAAAAGAAAGGCTGGTTCAGACAGTTTCATTTGATGGGATAATCACCATAACCGTGCTCGCTCTTTTAAACGTAGTTTATGTCGTTTTTATAATCATCCAATTCAAATATTTCTTTAGTGAAACACTAGTTGATGGTTATACCTATGCTGAATATGCCCGTCGTGGCTTTTTTGAATTGTTGTTTGTGACGCTTATCAATTTGAGCATGACAACTGTAGTCATTACGAGTACGAAACAACTGCGAGGCGTAATCGAAAAGCTTGTGAATATTTCTTTATCATTGTTAGTGTTGTGCAGCGGCATTATGCTTGTATCCGCTTATATGAGATTGATGATGTACGAAGAGGCATATGGATTTACCATCACAAGAGTTTTGGCTCATTCCTTTATGATCTTTTTGATGGTGATCTTTGCTTATACATTTGTGAAAATTTGGCTTAAAAGGCTGTCACTGTTTCACTTTTATTTCATTGCGGCACTCGTCTATTATGTTGGCATCAATCTGATTCATATCGATCGAATCATCGTTGCACAAAATATCGAGCGCTATGAAACAACTGGAAAAATTGATATCGATTATTTAGGTTATATGTCTGCCACAGGAATTATTGGGTTAATCGAATTATATGAACAGTACCCCGAAATTCCGGGATTAAAAGAATTGCTTGCCCAGAAAAAGGATGAACTACCATTTATAAAATCTGACTCTTGGCAGTCGACAAACTATACAAGAGACAAAGCTTATCAAAAATTAGAAAAATTGAATTTATAAAAAACATAGCCCTCAGTTTTTAATGAGGCCACTGAAAAAGTGTTCAGTGGTCTTTTTTGGCAGAATTTCTAGAGCTTCTGTCCTCCGTTCTGTCGGGGTGGAAAGCAAATGGCGTTCATTCCGACAGTTTGTTTCATATTGGCGCTATGAATCGGATTGAACTCTTGCCGACCTCATTTGTTCCCGTCCGTTAAATTGGGAGCTTATTCGGACAAGAACCATTCAAGTTTCGCCCGTTCAGTCCGAATACACCTCTTATTCGGCCAAGAACCGTTCCCGTTTCGCTCGTTCAGTCCGAATACACCTCTTATTCGGCCAAGAACCATTCAAGTTTCGCTCGTTCAGTCCGAATACACCTCTTATTCGGCCAAGAACCGTTCCCGTTTCGCCCGTTCAGTCCGAATACACCTCTTATTTGGCCAAGAACCATTCCCGTTTCGCTCGTTCAGTCCGAATCACATCCCATTGAGACTACTGAAAAAATCAGTAGAATGGATTAATTGCCGACGGGTATTACTTGAAAGAAACGTTTCCCTAAATATTTTTACATACATGGGGCTCTTCGCCTTTAACGCTTTCTAAAAATTGTGCAATCATTTGTGCAAGCGATTGCACGTTTACAGAAGAAGGAGTACAATGGGGTTGAAATGAGGTGAATGGAAGTGGAGAAGACGTTAAATGGAAAAGAACCTTGGTGGAAGCGCAGTGTTGTCTACCAAATATATCCCCGGAGTTTTATGGATTCTAATGGGGATGGAATAGGCGATTTGCAAGGAATTATTTCGAAGTTGGATTATTTACGTAAACTGGGAATTGATGTTATTTGGTTAAGCCCAATCTATGATTCTCCCAGTGACGATAATGGCTATGACATTCGTGATTATCGAGCGATTATGCGAGAGTTTGGAACTATGGCTGATTTTGAGCGGTTAATTGAGGAAGCAAAATACAGAGGAATTCGAATCGTTATGGATCTTGTCGTGAATCATACCTCTGATGAACATTCCTGGTTTATCGAATCAAGAAAATCAACAAGTTCAAAGTATCGAGATTTTTATATTTGGAGAGAGGGAAAAGACGGTGCTCCACCGAATAATTGGGGTTCTATTTTTTCTGGATCAGCATGGGAAAAGGATGAAAAAACAGGCTCGTATTATTTGCATCTGTTTTCTAAAAAACAGCCTGACTTAAATTGGGAGCATCAGCCTTTAAGAAAAGAGATCTATGAAATGATGACCTTTTGGTTAGATAAGGGCATCGGTGGCTTTCGTATGGATGTGATCAATTTTATTTCAAAGGATGTCCGCTTTCCTGATGGCGCAGTGCATCCAGAGCAGGTATTTGCAGATGGAAGTGCTTATTTTATGAACGGTCCCAAAATTCATACTTACTTACGTGAAATGAATGAAGCAGTTTTACAAAATTATGATGTTTTAACTGTTGGAGAAATGCCTGGAGCGACACCTGAGGATGCTCAAATTTATACCAATCCTGAAAACCGTGAATTAAATATGGTATTTACGTTTGAACATATGGATTTAGATAGGGGTCCCTATGAAAAATGGGATATTCAGCCTCTTCAACTGGTTGATTTGAAAAAAAATCTAGAGAAGTGGCAGCAAGCTCTTCATCATAAAGGTTGGAACAGCCTTTATTGGAATAATCATGACCAGCCGCGAGTGGTTTCACGATTTGGTGATGAGCGGGAATATCGTGAACAATCTGCAAAAATGCTTGCCATTTGTCTGCATATGCTGCAAGGAACTCCTTATATATATCAAGGTGAAGAGTTAGGGATGACGAATGTTAAGTTTGCTAGCATTGAAGATTATCAAGATATAGAAACAATTAATATGTATAAGGAAAAACGGGAGCAAGGGATTCCCCATGAAAAGATAATGGAGAGTATTTATGCAAAAGGACGTGATAATGCACGTACTCCAATGCAATGGACCCCGGATGGAGGGTTTACGACAGGAGTGCCGTGGATGCAAATGAATAATAATGTAAACGAGATTAATGCAGAAAGTGCCCTTGCTAATCCTGATTCGATTTTTTATACGTATCAAAAACTAATCAAACTAAGAAAGTCTCATGACATTATTACGTATGGAAGCTTTCAACTCCTGTTATCGGAGCATCCTTATCTTTTTGTTTATAAAAGGGTTCTGGAAAGCGAAGAGTGGTTAGTTGTAGCCAATTTTTCGAAAAGATCGGAGAAATTGGTATGGTCCGATTGTGATGTGGAGGGAAAGAATGGACAAGTTGTAATAGCAAACTATGAGCATCTTGAAGTAAATAAAAAAGCGCTTGAAGTAAGACCGTATGAGGCTTTTGTTCTTTCTTTTCAAAGGGAAAAAAATAGTCCTTGTCATTTTTAAAAAGCTGTGTTAGGATGGGTTTACATTAAAGTTGTGCAAACGCTTTCCTAAGCTTTGCATTCTTTTTTGAAAGTTGTGCAAACGTTTTCGCAAATTTAATATTTTAAAAGTGGAGGGGAAACAAATGAAAGGTAAATGGCGTGCAGGTTTACTTGCAGCAACATTAGGTTTCGCAGGTTTTCTAGCAGGTTGTAATGGAGATGAAAAACCAGCAACTTCTCCAGAAGGGAAATCTAACGGCGAAGTCGTCACGATTGATGTTTTTCAGTTTAAAGTAGAATTCAAGGATCAGTTTGAACAAGTGGCAAAAGCATACGAGGATGAGCATGAAAATGTCAAAATCAACATCACTACCGTAGGTGGAGGAGAAGACTACGGAGCAGCATTGCGTTCCAAGTTTGCTTCAGGCAATGAACCTGCCATCTACAATATTGGTGGACCACAAGACGTTGCAGATTGGCAAGATAAATTAGCAGATTTATCTGATACAGAGGCTGCAGGCTTGGCTTTAGATGGTACTCTTGAGGGAGTAACAGTAGATGGAGAAGTTCTAGGGCTTCCGTTTAATCAAGAAGGCTATGGCTTTATTTACAATAAAAATGTATTTGAAAAAGCGGGCATTGACCCTGCGTCAATTGTTAATTTTTCTTCTTTAGAAGCTGCGGTGAAGGTGTTAGATAGCAAGAAGGAAGAATTAGGCCTTGAGGCAGTATTTGCTCTCCCAGGGAAAGAAAAATGGGTGACTGGTTTACATTTATCCAATACGTTCTTAGCGCCAGAATTCGAACACAATGTTCTAACCGCGTTTGATGCACCGACAGTTGAGTTTAAATATGGTGATGCATTTAAGAAAATTCTCGATTTGCAAAATGATTATTCTGTTCAACCAACTGTAAGTCTTGACTATTCTCAACAAGTTGAGGAACTTTTCTCACTTGAAAGAGTGGCCATTATTCAACAAGGAAACTGGGTGTATGGTTCGATTGCAGGTATTGATGAGGAATTTGCCCAAAATGGAATCGGCATTTTGCCAATACCGGTAGAAGGGTATGAAGGGGATCGCATTCCAGTAGGAATTCCAATGTATTGGGGCGTAAATAGTAATGCAGATGAAGCTGTGATCGAAACGGCAAAAGATTTCTTGAATTGGTTATATACCTCTGAAACCGGTAAGGAGGCAGTTGTAAGCGAATTCAATTTTATTCCTGCTTACGAAGGCTATGACTCTGAAAAGATAGCAGATCCGCTTTCAAAGGATGTTTATGAATATTCCCAAAAAGGAAAAACGATTGGCTGGGCATTCATGGGTTATCCTACTGGATGGGGTGAAAATGAGCTTGGCGTTCAAATTCAGAAGTATTTAAGTGGTGAATCAAGCTGGGAAGATGTTATCGATGCCTCAAAAACAGCTTGGGAAAAGGGACGTCAATAATGCTTTTTTCTAGAAATTAGCCGACATTTCTGACAAAACAAAGTAGCGATGTGCTACTTTGTTTTGTCAGAATGGCTCTGTTATATGTCGGTGTTGATTTTGGGCTTATTTTCTCAGAAGACCTTTCAGTTATACTGAAAGGCATGTGAAACTTTGGTTTCACATGAAAAGGGCCCAAAATCATTTTGACAACAATTCTATTTAACAAAGCCATCAGAATAAATAGAGTGTTTAATTTTTATAGAGTTTAGAATCGGCTATTTAATTATATGAATTTACTGGAATAGGAATATAGATCTTCCTTCAGATACAATGAAGAAAGGCGATTTAAAGTTATGGAAGGTGAGAAAATGCGCATTCGGGAATGGTCCTATTGGTTATTTCTAATGCCCGTGCTAGCTGCACTGGTGTTAGTTGTAATTGCTCCTTTGTTATTAGGCATTTACTACTCTTTTACGGATTGGAATGGAATCCAAGCAACCGGCTTTGTTGGTCTTGCTAACTATAAAGCGATTTTTCAAGATGAGCGCTTTCTGAACTCACTCTGGTTCACAGCCAAATTTTCGATTGTATCGATTGTGTTAATTAACGTTATCGGGTTATCTTTAGCCCTTTTAGTAACAGCAAAATTAAAGACGAATAAATTAATGCGTACCATTTTCTTCATGCCCAATTTAATAGGGGGATTGATTCTCGGTTTTATATGGCAGTTTATTTTCACAAAGGCATTTGCTGGCTTTGGAAGCCTTGTTGGGTTAGAAAGTTTAAAGGGATGGTTATCGACACCTAGTACGGGCTTTTGGGGTCTTGTCATTTTAATGAGCTGGCAAATGGCAGGATATATTATGGTCATTTATATTGCTTATTTAGAAGGTATTTCGAAAGAATTAATTGAAGCGGCGGAAATCGACGGGGCTAATGCTTTCCAACGATTCTGGCATGTTATATTCCCGCTTGTCGCACCGGCTTTTACCGTTAGTATGTTCTTAACCCTCTCCAATACATTTAAATTATATGACCAGAACTTATCGTTAACAGGTGGGGGACCATACGATTCAACGCAAATGGTTGCGATGGAAATCTTCAATACAGCTTTTAAACAATATGACATGGCGTATGCCCAGTCAAAAGCAGTCATTTTTTTCATTATCGTGGCGGTCATCGCATTAGTGCAAGTTTATATCAATAAGAAACGCGAGGTGGAAATGTAATGCGTAAAAAGTATTTAATTCCACTTGAAGTGATAGGGATCTTTTTAGCTCTTTTATGGTTAGCGCCTTTTTATTTAATGATTGTCAATTCTCTTAAAACAAAGCGGGAGATTTTTGAGGATACATTAAAACCTCCAAGTCATTTAACTTTTGATAATTACATTGCAGCTTTTAAAGAATTGGACTTTTTAAAAACATTTGGGAACTCCTTATTGATCACGGGAGCAAGTGTCATCATTATCATCATTTTTTCAGCAATGGCTGCTTACGCACTATCGCGAACAAAGAGTAAAGTAAGTACGATAATTTTCTTCATCTTTGTTGCAGCAATGCTTATTCCATTTCAGTCGGTTATGATTCCGCTTGTGACGATTTTTGGAAAATTTGAAATGCTAAATCGCGGTGGATTAATTTTCATGTATTTGGGCTTTGGAGCTAGCTTATCGATATTTTTGTACCACGGCGCCCTAAATTCCATCCCCAAATCGCTGGATGAAGCTGCTACAATAGATGGTGCAAATAAGTTTCAAATTTTTTGGCATATTATTTTTCCAATTCTTAAGCCGATCACAGTAACAGTGGCAATTCTGAATACGATTTGGATTTGGAATGATTATTTATTGCCTTCGCTTGTTATTAATCAACAGGGGATGGAGACGATTCCACTGAAAATGTTCTTTTTCTTTGGTGAGTATACAAAACAGTGGCATTTAGCGTTGGCTGGTCTCACAATAGCAATCATTCCAGTGATTATTCTTTATTTCTTTGCCCAACGGGAAATTATAAAAGGCGTCTCTGAGGGAGCGGTAAAATAAAAATATTAGGGAGGGAATTTCAATGGCTGTAACCATCATCGATGTAGCAAGAGAAGCAAATGTTTCTCCTTCAACAGTTTCTCGAGTTATTGCAGACAATCCAAGAATAAGTGAGCAAACAAAGCGAAAGGTTAGAGAGGTCATGGACAGACTTGGCTATTATCCTAACTTTCAGGCTCGAAATTTAGCGGCAAAATCTACAAAAACAATTGGTGTGGTTATGTCCAACTCCACTTCCTCAGCATTTCAAAATCCGTTCTTTCCGGAAGTTATTCGCGGTATTTGTGTCAGTGCACATGCCGGTAAATATGGAATTTATTTTTCAACTGGTGGAACTGAGAATGAAATTTATGAAGAAGTTGTATCGATGGTTCAAGGGAAAAAAGTGGATGGAATTATTCTACTCTACTCAAGAGTCAATGACCGGACAATGAAATATTTAAAAGAGGTCAAATTTCCTTTTACTATGGTGGGTCGTCCTTATGATTTCGAGCACGAGATAACCTATATTGATAATGATAATGAAAAAATTGCTCATGAAGTGGTGAAATATCTTCAAGTTTTAGGACATGAGAAAATTGCGTTCATTGGAGGAGATTTGGATTTTGTCGTTTCAATCGATCGTTTAAATGGGTATAAAAAGGCACTGAGTACAATAGGTCTTCCCTATGAGGAAAAATATTTTCTTCGGGATAGCGATATGAAATTGAATGGGAAAGAAGCGATTCAAAAATTAATGGATTTAGCTGCTCCGCCAACGGCAATTGTTGCCCATGATGATTTAGCTGCTTATGAGGTTATTCGCTATTTAGAGGAGCTTTCCTATGAAGTTCCAGAAGATGTTTCCATTATAAGTTTTAATAATCATGCTTTATCTGCCTATGTTAAGCCGCCATTAACTTCGGTGGATATTTCCATATTTGAATTAGGGCTTGAAGCTACTAACTTTTTATTGGGGAAAATACAGAATCCCAATGAGGCAGTTAAACATCATTTAGTTTCAACTACGTTAATAGAACGTGAATCATGTAAAAAGATTACAACATCTGGAGAATGACACCAGATAGAAATAGAGGGAAAACATGGAGAAAAAATGGTGGAAAGAAGCTGTAGCTTACCAAATTTATCCCCGTAGCTTCCAAGATTCAAATGGTGATGGAATAGGGGATTTAAAAGGGTTAATGTCGAGGCTGGATTATATTGAAGAGCTCGGAATTGATGTCATTTGGCTTTGTCCCGTGTATAAGTCTCCTAATGATGATAATGGCTATGATATAAGTGATTATCAAGAGATTATGGAAGACTTTGGGACAATGGAAGACTTTGATCAATTACTGGAAGATGTGCATCAACGGGGCATGAAGTTGATTATAGATTTGGTCATTAATCATACGAGCGATGAGCATCCATGGTTTATAGAATCACGTTCATCTACAGGGAATAAGAAACGTGATTGGTATATTTGGAGAGATGGAGTCGATGGGAAGGAACCGAATAATTGGGGAAGTATATTTGGAGGATCCGCCTGGGAATTCGATCAAAAGAGAAACCAGTATTATTTGCATCTTTTCTCAAAAAAACAGCCTGATTTGAACTGGGAAAATCAAGAGGTTCGTTCCGCTTTATATTCTATGGTGAATTGGTGGTTGGCTAAAGGAGTCGATGGTTTTCGAGTGGATGCCATCAGTCATATTAAGAAGGATTTGACCTTTTCAAATGTCGATAACCGAGATGAACTTTCATATGTTCCTGCTTGGAGCAAGTATATGAATGTTGATGGAATTTTACCCTTCTTAACTGAATTGAAGAATGAGACCTTTGCTAAATATGATATTATGACCGTTGCTGAAGCAAATGGGGTAGGGATCGAAGATATTCACGAATGGGTAGACGAAGAGAACGGAAAGTTTAATATGATTTTTCAATTCGAACATTTGGGTCTGTGGGATTCCGAGACGAAAACACTTGATATATTAAAATTGAAGCGAGTGTTAACCAGATGGCAAAAAGCGTTAGAAAAGAGCGGCTGGAATGCCTTGTTTATTGAGAATCATGATATAGCGCGAAGTGTTTCAACATGGGGAAATGATGAGAAATATTGGAGAGAAAGCGCTACTTCATTAGCAACGATGTACTTTTTTATGCAGGGAACCCCTTTTATTTATCAAGGCCAAGAGATTGGCATGACAAATGTTAAATTTTCTTCCATTAGCGAGTATAACGATGTTTCAACAAGAGGCTTGTTTGCGGAACTGACAGCGCAGGGCAAGGCGATGAACGAAATTATGGAAATTATTTGGGCGACAAGTCGCGATAATTCAAGAACGCCAATGCAATGGTCTCCTGCTAACAATGCTGGTTTTACGGAAGGGATCCCATGGATCGGGGTGAATCCTAATTATAAAGAACTTAATGTGGAGGTTCAAACGAAAGATCCAAACTCTATATTAAATTATTATAAAACGATGATCCGGTTGCGTAAGTCAAATCCAATTTTTGTCTACGGGCGCTATGATTTAGTACTGGAAGAGCACCCGTCGCTTTATGCGTATACACGCACTTATCGCAATGAAAAAGTGATTGTTTTATGTAATTTATCGCCGTTCTCAATTGAAGTTGAACCAATTAAAGATGTGCAATACAAAAAGGAAAACTTAATGTTAGCAAATCTTGACGTTTGCGCTCATGGGGAAGAAGAATCTTTGCAGCTGGCCCCTTATGAAGCGAGAATTTATCGCTTAAACTAAAAAAAGAAACTCTATAGATAAGATAGCCAAAATAATCTATGGAGTTTTTTTTGTTCTTAATACAAGAAAGTTCATAGAAATGTGCAAGCTAAAAGAAAAAAGGCAAAGGATCTTGTCTATGCACATTTTTCTTACGATTATTAGTTTTATTGCGGTATGGGTTAGAAGAGATTATCGAAATTGGGAGCGAATGTATCCGACGATGCAGTATATTGCTCTTGGAAACTTGACGTATAATTTCTTATGCGCGGCTCATTGGTTATGGCGAATGTCACCAGATATCGATTGGTATAACTTTACTTTATTAGAAATGGGCTATACATTCGTTGTCTTTCCGGCTACTGCATTAATGTTTTTATCCCGCTATCCAGAAGGTGAGGGCTTCTGGAGAATCGTTAGGCATTATTTATGCTGGATTGGTATTTATGTCGGGTTTGAATACATTATGCAAGCGCAAGGGACAATTGTCTATAAGTACGGATGGTCATTAGGCTGGAGCGCCATTTTTGATTGTATCATGTTTCCGTTTTTGCGTATGCACTATAAAAAACCTTTGCTCACGTTCCTTTTAAGCATCCCGATGGCTTTGTTCTGGTTATGGCTCTTTGATATTCCTACACATATTCCCATTGAAAAGAGATGATGATTTTAAAGCGGCTGACTATTTGCCATTTCTGCGCCTTGGTCAGGTGAAATTTAATGCGTTTAAGTAATTTCCTTGTTTTGATCAAACGTTTGATTGGTTTTTTAGCAGATTCAGTGCCTTTTATTGTACGAAGGTTTATGTTTTACCGTATAATGAGCCATTATAAAAATCTTCTAAAGGAGTAGTGAATGATGAGCCACCATGAAGATACAAAGAAAGAAATTTTAGAAGCCTTGCAGTTTAGGCATGCTACAAAGGAATTTGACCCAACGAAAAAAATATCCGATAGTGATTTTCAATTTATTTTGGAGGCAGGAAGATTGTCGCCCAGTTCGGTTGGGTATGAGCCATGGAAATTTATTGTTGTGCAAAATCGCCAATTAAGGGAAAAACTGCGTGAGGTTTCTTGGGGAGCACAGGGACAGCTTCCGACAGCAAGTCATTTCGTTGTCATTCTCGCAAGAACGATTAAGGATACGAAATATGATAGTAAGTATGTCGAAGACCAGATGCTGAATGTAAAAAAATTTCCCCTTGAAGTATTTGAACAGATTAAAGTTCGTTATAAAAGCTTTCAAGAAGAGGATTTACATTTACTTGAGAGTGATCGAGCGATTTTTGATTGGGCGTGCAAGCAAACTTATATCGCCCTTGGCAATATGATGACAGCTGCTGCCCAGATCGGGATAGATTCTTGTCCGATAGAAGGGTTTGATTTCGATAAGGTACAAGCTGTTCTCGAGGAAGAAGGTCTATTGGAGAATGGTCATCTCGGTATTTCTGTGATGGTCGCCTTTGGTTATCGTATGAAGGAACCCCGTCCAAAAACAAGGAAGAAACTAGAAGACATCGTACAGTGGATAGAGTAGTAAAGAAGGCCATAGTCAGACTATGGCCTTCTAATGAGACAAGGGATTCCTTATTGGAATCCAACCTCGAATTCATCTGGATTTGAACCAACACGTTCATTTTTGTTGAGCCCATCTAACTTTGCCATATCTTCAGGTGCTAGCTCAAAATCAAAAATGTCTGCATTTTCAATGATGCGATGTTCTTTAATGGATTTTGGAATCGTGACCACTTCGTTTTGCAGATCCCAGCGTAAAATAATTTGGGCAGGGGATTTTTGATACTTATCTGCAATTTCTACAATGGTTGGTTCATTTAAAAGCTGTCCTTGCTTAAGGGGTGACCATGCTTCTAATTGAATTCCTTGCTTTTTGCAATAATCACGAAGCTCTAATTGAGCTAAATGCGGATGATATTCCACTTGGTTGACCATCGGTTTAATTTCTGCATCAGCAATTAGATCCTCCAGATGGTGAACGTGGAAGTTACTAACACCAATTGCACGGACTTTTCCATCCTTGTAAAGCTTCTCTAACGCTCTCCATGTTTCTTTATATTTAGCACTGTCTTTTCCAGGCCAGTGAATGAGATAAAGATCTAAATAGTCCATACCAAGCTTTTGCAGGCTTGTCTCAAATGCTTGCAATGTCGATTCATAGCCTTGATCTGAATTCCAAACTTTTGAAGTCACGAATAAGGAATCTCTGGCAACTCCAGATTCTCTAATTCCTTGTCCTACGCCTTCTTCATTTTGATAAATGGCAGCCGTATCAATGCTTATGTAACCATTTTTGATTGCAGCTTTTACAGCTTCAACCACTTCGGAACCTTCTTTTACTTTAAAGACGCCAAGGCCAAACCAAGGCATTTTTACTCCGTTATGCAATGTGGTAGTATCTTGCAGATTTTTTGGCATTTTGTGTACCCTCCTAATCATATTTAACTAAACCACTACGAATTCTATTATGCACATTTCTTTCAGGAAATTCCAAAAATTTGATTGCTTGAAAAAGAAAAATAGAAAAAGTGAAGCCCACAGAAGCTCCACTTTTGATAATGGCATTGGAAACAAAATGGTTATACAAACGATATTTTTGGCTCATTCATTTAAAACCTTTCAGTTATGTGGAAAGATGGAGAAAATGAGCAAAAATCAATTTAGCCTTGACCTTGATAATTATTGAACAAGTTGTTTAACGAGCTCGCGATTACGCTTTTTAAAAAGTTCGTTATGCGAGGAAACCATACCGCCTTTTGCTGCATCAGGTTGAATAAATTGCTTCGCTTTGTTGACAGCATTAACGGCATCTTGGAAGGCACCAGCAATTAAATGGACTTTTCCTTCGTAAGAGACAATGTCTCCTGCCGCATACAAGCCAGGTATTGAGGATTCACATGTTGTATTTCCTGCAATATAAAAATCATCCACGAGCTCTACTTCAAGTTGACTTTCTTTTAAAAGGGCAGCATCTCGTTCATAGCCGTGGTTGATGATGACGTCATCGACTTCGACATAAGATACTTCACCTGTTTCATGGTTGGTTAATTCCACGCCATGAATGTATTCATGACTGTTATCGGCAATAAGCTTGGTGATTTCTGAGTTAAAGAAGCATTCGACTGATCCACTTAGGAGTTGAGATACCTGAGCCTCATGAGCGGATAAATTGTCTTTCCGATAAGTGAGGTAGACCTTTTTAGCAATCGGTTCTAATTCATTTGCCCAATCGATGGCAGAGTTCCCTCCACCTGAAATAAGAATCGTTTTATCTTTAAATCTTCTGAGTGATTTAACTGTATAATTTAAATTTGTAATTTCAAACCGCTCTGCACCTTCAATTTGCAGTTTTTGCGGTTTTAATATTCCCCCGCCGACCGCCATAATGACAGTTTTTGAATAATGCATTTGACCTGATGAACCCTGCAAGATAAAAACGCCGTTTTCGTCTTGTGAAAGAGCTTCCACTTTTTCATTTAATACAACCGTTGGATTAAAGGTCAATCCTTGTTGAACAAGCTGTTTAATGAGATTCTCTCCTGAAGTAGGTGTTAATCCCCCTACATCCCAGATCATTTTTTCTGGATAAACATGAAGCTTTCCACCAAGCTGTGGCTGAAATTCAATTATTTTTGTTTTCATTTCTCTAAGGCCGCTGTAAAAAGCAGAATAGAGTCCTGCTGGGCCGCCTCCAACAATGGTAATATCATATAGCTCTTGTTTATCCATTTTCGTTCACCTCAAGTGTTATTGATTATCATTCTCATTTAACTATAAACGTCTTTTTCCAAATTAGCAATAGATAAAAAAGAAACTTTCTATGAAAGTGAATTTTTTTTGAAATACTCATAAAAATATTGACAGTATGGTGCAAATCCCATTATATTTACCTCATAACAGTAATGAAAATCATTATCAATTGGAAATATATGCTTATATAAGGAGGTATGGAAATGGTTCGCCTAAGAACGAAGGACTTAAGCATTGGCTATGGTGAACGTTTAATCGTTAACGGGCTCAATGTGGAAATCCCAGATCACCAAATTACGACGATTATTGGCTCAAATGGGTGTGGGAAATCTACACTTTTGAAGGCGATTACACGGATCATTCCTCACCAATCTGGAACGGTGATCTTAGATGGAGAAAATATCATTAAAGGAAGTACAAAGGAATTGGCCAAGAAAATGGCTATCCTTCCACAGACTCCAGAAAGCGCTAGTGGCTTAACAGTAGGTGAACTAGTATCCTATGGGCGTTTCCCTTATCAAAAAGGATTCGGTCGTCTTACAAAAAAAGATTATGAAGCCATCGATTGGGCGTTAGAAGTGACTGGAACAAAGGATTTCAAATATCGACCAGTTGATTCTTTATCAGGTGGGCAAAGGCAGCGCGTCTGGATTGCGATGGCGTTAGCACAGGAAACAGAAATTATTTTCCTTGATGAGCCGACAACGTATCTTGATATGGCGCATCAGCTAGAAGTATTGGAGTTACTCCAGAAGCTGAATGTTGAGCAAGGTCGTACAATCGTCATGGTACTTCATGATTTAAACCAAGCAGCCCGTTTTGCGGACTATATGATCGCATTAAAGGGCGGAGAAATTGTCAAAGCAGGAGGTTGTGAAGAAGTGATCAACCGGGAGGTATTGAAGAAAGTATTTTCTATCGATGCTGAAATAGGACGCGATCCACGAACAAATAAACCAATGTGTATCACATATAATTTACTTAAGGGAGAAGAAAATGATGAAGAAATTACTCATTCCATTTATGCTGTTGGCGGTGCTCGTTATTAGCGCCTGTGGCAATAAAGAATCTAATGCAGACGGTGAAAAAGAAGCAGGGGAAGAGCAAAAAGCATCTGAGATGAGAACATATGAATCAGAGAACGGTCCAATTGAAGTGCCGGCAAACCCTCAGCGTGTAGTTGCTCTAGCTAATGCAGGCAGTGTAATGGCGCTTGATGTGAATATTGTCGGTGTCGATTCATGGTCAAAAGCGAATAAACGCTATGAATCTTATTTAACGGATGCAGAGGAGGTAACCGACGAAAATTTAGAAAAAATTATTGAATTGGAGCCGGATTTAATTATCGCTGCTTCAACAAACAATAATCTTGATAAATTAGCGGAGATTGCTCCGACGGTAACATATACGTATGGAAATGTGGATTACTTAACCCAGCATATCGAAATTGGAAAGTTATTAAATAAAGAAGAAGAGGCAAAAGCATGGGTCGAGGATTTCAAAAAGCGTGCTGCTCAGGCTGGGGAAGATATTAAAGCAAAAATAGGTGAAGATGCAACCGTATCTGTATTTGAAAGATATGATAAACAGCTCTATGTGTTCGGTGACAACTGGGGCCGCGGTACAGAGATTTTATATCAAGAAATGAAGTTAGAGATGCCTGAAAAAGTTAAGGAAATGGCGTTAAAAGAAGGATACTATGCATTATCAACGGAAGTTATTCCAGAGTATTCCGGAGATTACATTATTTTAAGCTCAGATGGTGTGGATAATTCTTTTAAAGAGACGGAAACTTATAAAAATATTCCAGCAGTAAAAAATGAGCGGGTTTTCGAAGTGGAGGCTTCAGAATTCTACTTCAATGATCCAATTACATTAGACTTTCAATTGGAATTCTTTACGGAAAGCTTTTTAAATAGCAAATGATGAACGGACAAAACAAGGAATTCTTTTATCGAGAATTCCTTGTTTTGTGCACACGTTCAAATCCACGAAAGAAGAGAGACGGATGACGAGACAATATAAACCTTTCATTCCATTTACATACAAGCTAATAATAGGAATTGTGCTCTTAATTGCTGTATTTGCTGCTGCTCTCGTTTTCGGAGCAGCAGATACAACATTGAAAGATATTTGGTTCGCCTTAGTAACGAATGAAACCGGGGACAAGCTGGCGATGATTCGTGAGATCCGCCTGCCACGTGAAGTTGCTGCGGCATTTGTTGGAGCAGCGCTTGCTGTTTCAGGGGCAATTATGCAGGGGGTGACCCGTAATCCGTTAGCAGATCCAGGTCTGCTTGGTTTAACAGCGGGGGCAAACGTCGCCTTAGCGGTAACATTGGCCTTTATTCCAACAGCTAATTATTTTAGCATTATGATTGCTTGCTTTATCGGAGCTGGGGTAGGAACTGCCATGGTAATAGGTCTTGGGGCAGTGAAAAAAGGCGGTTTCTCTCCTTTTCGCATCGTGTTAGCTGGAGCGGCTGTTTCTGCTTTTTTAACAGCGATTGCTGAAGGGATCGGGCTCTATTTTAAGATTTCAAAAAATGTCTCAATGTGGACGGCGGGTGGTTTGGTGGGCACTACTTGGAGTCAGCTTCAAGTTATTGTTCCATTTATTGTGATCGGCCTATTGCTTGCTCTATTCCTTTCTAAACAACTGACGATTTTAAGCTTAAATGAAGAGGTGGCAGTTGGGTTAGGACAGAAAACAACTCAAGTGAAAGCAATTTTGTTTTTTATTATTATTATTCTTGCTGGAGCCGCAGTAGCGTTAATTGGGAATATGGCCTTTATTGGGCTCATGGTGCCTCATATCGTACGGGCAGTCGTGGGAACGGACTATCGCTTTATTATTCCGATGTCGATCATTGTCGGCGGAGGCTTTATGCTGTTGGCAGATACTCTTGGGCGGACGATTAGCGCTCCATATGAAACGCCGGTTGCTGCAATCGTGTCCATTTTAGGATTACCATTCTTCCTTTTCATTGTTCGTAAAGGAGGGAAAGCATTCACATGATTCATCCAAGTGTTGTTAAAAAACAAAGGCTAACAATGTTGGTCTTAACCATTGTGATTATAGCAACTGCAGTGATTGGCATGGGAATTGGCAGTTCATCTGTTTCTTTTGAGCGCCTTATCCCCACTTTATTAGGTCAAGGAACATTTAAAGAAGAGTTCGTTATTTTCTCCGTTCGGATGCCAAGATTGATTGTCACCTTACTGGCAGGGATGGCTCTTGCTTTATCAGGTTCCATTTTACAGGGGATTACACGCAATGATTTAGCGGATCCAGGGATTATCGGGATAAATGCTGGTGCTGGGCTAGGAGTTGCTATTTTTTATCTGTTTATTCCAGTAAGCAGTGGTTCATTTGTCTATCTATTGCCAGTTGTCGCTTTTGCTGGTGCGATGTTGACGGCAGCACTCCTTTATCTTTTTTCCTATGATCGTAAAACAGGTCTGCAGCCTGTAAGGTTAGTATTAATTGGTGTCGGTTTTTCCATGGCGTTTTCCGGTGTGATGATTATCATTTTCTCAGCAGTTGACCCATTTAAGGTCGATTTTATCGCTAAGTGGCTGAACGGGAATATATGGGGTGCAGATTGGCCGTTTATTTTGGCCATTTTGCCGTGGCTGATTGTGTTGGTACCTTTTACCCTGTATCGTGCTAACCGCTTAAATTTGTTAGGGGTGAGTGAGCCAGTTGCAGTGGGTGTAGGTGTAGCAGTAGAAAAGGAAAGAGTTACCTTGCTGTTGGCCGCAGTTGCATTGGCCGCAGCCGCTGTTTCAGTAACGGGCGGGATCGCCTTTATTGGTTTAATGGCCCCCCATATTGCTAAAGCACTAGTAGGTCCTAGAAATCAGCTTTATATTCCGGTAGCAATTTTGCTCGGAGGCTGGCTCCTTACTTTGGCAGATACGATTGGCAGAAATCTTGTTGAACCGGATGGAGTTCCTGCAGGTATTATGGTTGCGTTAATTGGTGCACCGTATTTTATGTATTTGTTGTTAAAAAAATAAAATTGGTCTTTCTGGTGGCCTTTTGGTCGTGATTTTGGCGTTTCGCCGATATAATTGTTTTTTCGCTGATATATTCCGATTTTCGCCGATATATTTCATTTTTCGCCGATATATGAAAAAAATCGCTGATATATCTAATTTTGCAAGTTTTATTCAAAGCCATTTTTGCCTTTGAAAGGCAGAAATGACTAATAAGCCGTATGATTATGCTTGCTTGCGTTCAAAAATAGGGTCAAATATTCGTAAGAATGAGGGTTTCCAATAGAAAGACCCTCATTTTCGTTTTTTCACTTCATTTTTTAAGTAGTTTACAAAATGATCGTCATCTGTTAACCAGCAAGCTTCAGTACGTTTAAGAAATTTCTCAGCTTCCGTAAAGCTGGGGAATGTTTGAGCTTTTTGCATGCGATTTTTTTCGATTGTCCATTCAGAATCCGTGTTTGGGCGAATGAAAAAATGATCTTCGCGGCGATTTAAATACAGCGTTCCAAAGGAGCAATCCTTTAGGTTGTAACGGTTATTTTTTGCATCTTCACGCAGGGGCTCAAGTTGAAAGGTGTTGCTAACATACAACTTATAGGCGTTTTCAGTCAGCGTGCATCCCGCTGCTTTTGCATGTCCGCCTCCACCTAATTGTCCTGCAATCTCCGAAACGTCTACATGATCATGAATCGTACGAAAGCCTAATCGTTTTCCTCCCATATTGATAATAGCGATATAATCTAAGTGTGGATATTCTTTGCCCAGTTCGTTTCCAAGCTCAGAATGGTAGGATTCAGCATAGACGACACCGGCAAAATGATCGTTGATTTGTGTTTGAACGATCTCCCTTCTTTTTCGGCGAATGTAGCGCTTAATTTTCCCCTCTTCCATATCTAAAATTTTTTTCTCAAAATCATCAAATTGAAAATGGTCAAATGATTTAAGGCGCTCAAGCATCGTTTCCTCGAACTCATCAATTGAAACAAGGAAGAAGAGTGCGTTAAGGCGTTGAGCTTGCTGATTATTGTTCTTTTCCCATTCCCATGTATCATATTGGCGGATGAGCTCAACAAATTCGTCCAACGCTTCTGTTTTCGATAAATGGCCTCTATTAACCAAATAGTGATAAAAAAGGGAGGTTGCTGAAGCAGGCTTCCCATCGTCATCTTCAACGACAACGTTCCCCCAATCATATTGATTATAATTTAGGGATGTTTTGTGATGGTCAATAAGCTGCACTTTTCCCCCTGATTGATAAAAGGCCTCTATGTTTTTTTCATTTTTTTCGTTCATAGATAAGTCGGTTATAAAAAGAAATGTTTCTGGATCATCATTCTCAAAAAACGATTCCACTTCCCGATTTAATGCAGCAATTGAGTTGTAACGAACCTGTACGTCCTTGCCAAAGGTCAGTTTCGCAAGGATTCCGCATCCAACCCCATCTAAATCATTATGTGATAATAGCTTGTACATGATTTCACCTCAATCTCTATTATGCGATAAAATGGTCATAATATTGCTTCATTTTGCTCACTTCATTAAAATGAAAGTCATAGGAGGAGATAAAAATGGCAACGATTGAAGATTTTATGAAGTTGGATTTGCGTGTCGGTACGATAGTAAAGGCGGAGCCGTTTCCAGAGGCACGAAAGCCAGCGCTTAAATTGGAAATTGATTTTGGTGAACTAGGAATCAAACGCTCATCTGCACAAATTACGAAACGGTATACCCCTGAACAGATCATCGGACGACAAATAGTAGCGGTAGTCAATTTTCCTCCGCGGAGAATTGCCGGTTTTAAATCAGAAGTATTGGTACTTGGGGGAGTTCCAGAGGCAGATGATGTCGTGCTGTTGAGTATCGATGAGGAGGTTCCAAATGGGACACCGGTTGCCTAAAAAGGAGTCCCATTTAGAATTGATAGAATTAGATACGGAATTTCTCGAAGGAATGGGGAGCTATTGTTTAAGAAGCAAGAAGAAATCAACGGGATACATAAATAAAAATAAGTGGTTGAATGCTCAATTTGAAGAAGGATTAAAATATATTCAGTTACTTGAACATAAGAAACAAGTCGGTTTTATTGAATATACGGAATCACAACATTCTTCCAGAGTTGTTCATGCTGATAACTATTTAGTGATCCATTGCTTATGGGTAAGCGAAACAGGTAAAGGCTACGGCAGTAAATTGCTTCATAGATGCCTTGAAGATGCCAAAAAAGAGTCTAAATATGGTGTAGTTGTAGTGACCAACTCCCACACTTCCTGGACACCAAGCAAGGACATTTTTTTGAAAAATGGTTTCACATTAGTGGACACAGCTCCATATAACTTTGAGTTACTCGTATATCAGTTTGCTAAAGACGCACCACTGCCAGTCTTCCCGACCAACTGGGATGAGAGGTTAAAGAAATTCACTGTTCTTACGATATTACGCTCTTTTCAATGTCCTTATGTTGAGGTTGCGACCGAAAACATAAAAATAGGGGCACAAAAATTAGGACTAGATGTGAAAATGATCGATTTTAAAGATAGGACAGAATTAATGGAACTGTCGCCAACTCCTTATGGGATTTTCTCCGTTGTATTTAAAGGCGAGCTCATTTCATTTCATCGGTTAACGATTCATTCAGTCATGAAACGTATAAAGGAATTGTTATAAGAAAACCTTGATTACCCCGGACATTCTTGAGTTTAGAGTTGTCAAAGCTCTGAACTTTTTTATTGATTGAATGTAAAGGAAACTTGACGTAAAGTTTATTTTACATTTATACTAAAAGTAGGGTAGGTGGTTGTTATTGAAAAATCATGTAGTTGAATATCGAAAAAAATATGGTTTGTCCCAAGATCGTCTTGCTGAAAAATTAGGGGTTTCAAGACAGACGATTATTTCGATTGAAAAGGGAAAATACTCGCCTTCGCTTCCACTTGCATTTCTGCTTGCTAAAACGTTTAATACCACGATTGAGGAATTATTTGTTTTTGAAGAAGAGAAAAGGGGGAAAAGAGATGCGAAACAATAGAATCTTGTTTTTAATTCTCGGCCTGTTCTTTTTTGCCATTGGAGGCTTGCTATTAGTTACCAATCTTGTGGCAGATGAACCGTTTCATACAAGCTTTTTATTAATGTTTGCGCTGACAGTAATGTGCTTTTGCTTAAGCTATCTTTCACCACATTTTCAGCAGAAGGATGAGCGGATGAAGCTGATAAGAGAAAAAGGGATGTTCTTTTCTGTAATTGCTTTAATGGTGTACTTAATTATTTTTAATTTAGGTTTGCAAATAGAATTTTTTACATTGGCTGCCAATGAATTACTGCATATTTTAACGGCATTAATTATCTGTACCGTATTTATCTCATTCGTTGTTTATTCTAGAATCTACTAAATTGGAGGGATTTATGTCATGGGAGGTTACTTTCTGCTAGCGATTGTCATTATTGGAATCTTCATTGGACTAATGATCACGCGAAAAGAATCGACTGAAAATAATGGCCTGAGTAAGAGAGGGCTAATGAAACTATTAATTTTGCTTGCGTTTATATTTATTTGTGTTGTTGTCGTAGTATTTTTAACTCCAGAAAGCTGGTTATAATTTTTTTAGGAAAAAAGCATCAAATTAGCACTACTTTAATTCCTTTATTTTACTTTGCGCTATGATGGAAGAAATATGGGAGGAGGAATAAAATGGCGACAATTGACTTGCAAAAGAAAGCAGTAAAAATTATTTTGGAAAAAAAGAAATTGATGACAGTGAGAGCCCGAGTCGGATTGGTTCTGGATATTACAGGTTCAATGCGAACTTTATACAAAAATGGTACGGTTCAAAAAGTGGTGGAGCGCATACTTGCGGTTGCTTCACAATTTGATGATGATGGTGCTTTGGATATTTGGGTGTATGACAACGAGTTTTCGAGATTGAAACCGGTAACGGAACGGGATTTCGAAGGATATGTAAATCGGCACATTCTTGAGAATGAACTGATACATAAATTTGGAAGAAATGATGAACCGCCTGTGATGAAGGATGTTGTCAAGAAATATACGGAGGAGGAGATAAGTGACGACCCTGCTTTTATTGTTTTTATTAATGATGGTGGTTGTCAAAAATCGATTAAATCGATCATTGAAGGGACGTCTATTAAACCACTATTTTGGCAATTTGTTGGGATCGGCAATGGTAATTTCGATTTTTTGCGAAAAATAGATACACTTGAGGGCCGCTTTGTTGATAATGCGAACTTTATTCATATTGAAGATGTCGATGCTATCTCTGATGAACAACTCTATGATATGCTTCTGACTGAATTTCCGAGCTGGATTAAGGAAGCAAAGGAAAAAGGAGTATTAATAGAAAAAAAGGAAGAGCAGGAGCCGTTAGTAAGCGAAAAGCCTGACACGCAAGTGAAAAAGGGATTTTGGAGAAGACTGTTTGGCCGTTAGCATTAATGTTCACAACGATTGCTTCACTGCATTAAAGCGTGTTATTATATGGTAAAAAGCTGGGAGGGAGCTCGATGTCATTAGAAAGTGTATTAGAACATTTTAAGAAATGGAATCGGGATACAGATGTGCAAATTTTTGAACAATCGAGTGCAACTGTCGATATGGCTGCGGAAGCCATTGGGGTCATTCCGGCTAGGATTGCCAAAACCCTTTCTTTTCGAGGAGAAGGGGAGCAAGCGATTCTTGTGGTCGCTGCTGGAGATGCGAAAATAGACAACAAAAAGTTTCGCAAGACTTTTGGTTTTAAAGCTCGGATGCTATCTCCGGACGAAGTATTTGCACAAACTGGACATAAGATCGGTGGAGTTTGTCCTTTCGGTTTAGCGAATAATTTGGATGTTTATCTTGATGTTTCGATGAAACGCTTTGACACCTTATTTCCAGCATGCGGGAGCACAAATTCAGCGATTGAACTTTCGTGTGAAGAAATTCAGGAATACGCAGGAGCACAGGATTGGGTTGATGTCTGTAAAGGCTGGACGGATGAATCAGCGGTAGCAATATCATGAATAATAGACTTTTGGTCAAACAAAGGTGATCGGACGGAATTCCCGATCACCTTTGTCATTGCTATGAGTTAAGGTGAATAACCGGATTAATTACCTGAAGCCTCCATAAGTGGCTTGCACCGTAGTTGCCGTAAAAACAGCCAATAATCGCTTGGCCGACGATGAGCATGAAGAAAAGCGCTTTTGTTCATCATGGCAGGGACCATTTTTCGCCATGCGCTTTTGTTCTTTACTTCTCTAACGCTTTTCTTTTACTAGCCAGCAATCTTTGGAATTCTTGTTCGAGTTCGGCACTCGGTTCAATGCTTAATCTGCTCAACACTTCAGTGATCTTCGTTTCCAGAAGGAGAAGATTATCTTCTTCTTCTGAGCGTGGCTCATAATTTTTGAATTCCTGATATGTGCCTTCGAATACACGGAGCTCTTCATTTTCTATCGTCAATATTCTTGTTGCAATTTTTTCAATGAAGCGGCGGTCGTGGGAGACGAAAATGATTGTTCCTCTATATTCCATCAGCAAGGACTCCAATGCTTCAACGGCCTCGATATCAAGAAAGTTGGTTGGTTCGTCCAGAATAAGTGTATTAATATTACTGACGAATAACTTGGCGAGGGCGACTTTGACACGTTCGCCGCCACTAAGAACTTTAACTTGTTTGTAGACATCCTCCCGGAAAAAATGGAGCCGTGCTAAAACGATGCGGATGAAGGTCTCCGTTTGCTCGGATGAAATTTGTACATTTTCTAAAATCGATTTTTCAGAATCTAAAAGATCGATTGTTTGACTGAAATAACCATATTTTACAGCGGGTGAAAGCGTGATTCCGACGTCATTTTCAATGATTTTCTTCAGTAACGTCGTTTTCCCGCTTCCATTTGCTCCAACGATGGCTAGTTTGTCACCGCCGCGCACCTCGAAGCTCGCTTTTTTCCAGAGAACACGGTTGACAAACCCTCCTGCTACATTGAGGACACGGAGGATCGTTCTGCCAGTGAAGGCTTCTTCGTTAGGCAATGCCATCTGTATGGGGGAAGTTTCCTTGATTTTTTCCACCTTTTCGAGTTTTTCCAATCTCGTTTCAATTGATTTCGCAACTGCTTGCAACTTTTTTTGTTTTTTGGCAAAATACGGCTTCACCTTTTTCGACTCAATTCCTTTTTTCGGTGCTTTTGTTGCGCGTGCTGCCTTCTTTTCTTTTAAAATCAATGCTTCTTCCAATTGTTTTTTCTTTTGTTCATATTTTTCATAGGCTGCTGCATGGCTCCGTAATTCAAGCTCCTTCTGCTCCAAATAGTCCGAATAATTGCCGTTGTACTCTTTAATGCAACCATTTTCAAGCTCCCAAATCGAGGTGCAGAGGGCATCTAAAAAGGCTCTGTCATGGGATACCAAGAGGATGGCGCCTTGCCAGGCTCTCAACTTTTTTTCTAACCATTCAATATGCTCTGTATCTAAATGGGTAGTCGGTTCATCTGCTAACAATATTTCCGGATTTCTCGCCAGTGCCTCAATAATATATTCTTGCGTCACTTCACCACCACTTTTAGTGGTGTTAGAACGCTTGAGCTGAGGTAAAAGCTCACATGTGCTATTCAGTTGGATCATTCCTTCTTCAGCCTGTTTTTTTCCTGCGAGCACCTCTAATAAAGTGGTCTTACCAGTTCCGTTTTTGCCAATCAGGCCGATGCGCTCATCTTGATTAACTTGAATGCGCTCAATATCTAATAATAGTTGATCCTTGATATAAAACTTTATGCCAATCGCTTCTAAAAGCATACGATCATCTCCATTGCAAAAGTATGAGGAGACAAAAAACGCCTCCTATATTCAGAATAGGAGGCGCATGGCTGCGCAAAGAAGCTGTCGTTGTGAGGACAACAACAGGAAATCTAATCCTATTCTGAAAATCTAAATTGAAGACAACACAAAAAGCAGCCGAGTCACTGTGTTTTTTGAAACCTTCAATTCGTCTTTTCGAAAAATAGGATTAGAACTTCATGTTTATTGGGTCACCCTCTCGTTATTGGTACTTTAAAAATAATTGATTTTTGAATTACTGTCAAATGGAATTTGTCTTTCATGTGATGACGGTTTATTCTGAGTTTTCCTTTCGAATCTTCGTGCCTTTACTTTTATAAGGCTTCGCACTTTTTGCTTTGTTTGCACTAGCCTGCCAGCGATTCCAGCCCTTTTTTCCTGTTCCGCGACCTGTTCCACCTTTTCCTTTGCTCATAGAATCAACTCCATTCTTTTGTTAGCGTGAAGTTTTTGGCGGTTGGCATATTTCGCATTTCCGCTGATGATTGTTTTTGAAGATTTTAGCCTTGATCAAACCATAATCGTTCTTTGTCATCGACATCACCGTTGTAATTAATTAAAATCTCATCTCCAGCCTTGATATCTTTAAAAGCATAGAACTCAAAAGTGTGATTTTCAAAATTAATCTCATAAATGGCATTCGGTTCATATGAATGATTGAAAAGCATACCATACCCTAACAGAATTGCTGAATGATTTTTTCCATACTCAAAAGCATAATCGGCAAGAATCGTTTTTTCGATATGCTCATGCTGATCATTTGGGTATGAAATAACAGGGGCCTCATGCAGAAGCGTTCCTTTTTTAATATCTCTTGTG
Organism: Robertmurraya sp. FSL W8-0741; assembly: GCF_038004005.1. Classification (NCBI taxonomy): domain Bacteria; kingdom Bacillati; phylum Bacillota; class Bacilli; order Caryophanales; family Bacillaceae; genus Robertmurraya; species Robertmurraya sp. FSL W8-0741. Next base: position 62,778 of record NZ_JBBOQG010000001.1, on the reverse strand, counting down.
GCAAAAACTCCTCTATTGAATTCTCCGTTACTCAGCGGAGATGTTTTTACTTCGATCATTTGTCCACCTACTCGCTTTTAAGTATTCCTCTAACTTTACCATTAAATTGTTCGTTGAGCCATAAGGAAAAAATTTACCAGTCAGTTGCAAGCTTATATTTTTGCGAACAGCAATATTTCCAGAAAATTTTCGCATTCTTAGTTTTTTCTCGATAAGCACTTGAAATGTTGAGAAAATTATTATATAGTACATTACATCAGTAATGCACCAATTTAGAAAGGAGGCGGCCCATGATTTTTAATCCTGACGATACAAAACCAATATATGTTCAAATTGCTGAATGGATTGAAACAGAAATTTTAAACGGACACTTTCAAAGTGATGAAAAAGTGTATTCTCAATATCAACTGGCAGAGATGTTCACAATTAATCCAGCTACAGCGGCGAAAGGACTCAACCTTTTAGCGGATGAACAAATTCTCTATAAAAAGAGGGGGTTAGGCATGTTTGTTACGACTAATGGAAAGGAAATCATTGTGCATAAACGAAGAAGCGGTATTTTAAAGCAGCTCGTTCAGGAGCTCGTTTTAGAAGCAGAGCGATTGAACATTAGTGAATCTGAATTACTGGAAATGATAAATGCCGCACGAAACAAGGAGGGAAGTCAATGAATGTAATCGAATGCAAAGGTTTAACAAAAGCATATTTTCGTAAAAATGTGCTTGACGGACTTTCATTTACCATTGAGGAAAATAAGATTACAGGATTGATTGGTCGAAATGGGGTCGGAAAGACAACCCTTGTAAAAATACTTGCTGGTTTGATTAAGGAAACATCCGGTGAAGTGAGAGTATTCGAACAGCATCCGTTTAATAACCTCAACACATCAGCAAATACAATCTTGGTTGATGATCAAATGTTCTTCCCGCCTGCTCTACAGCTTCATGAATTACTAGAGGTGGCACAAAGCTTTTACCCAAATTGGGATATGGAACTTGCGCGTCGTCTGTTTCAATACTTCGGCTTTGAACCGAGTCATTATCATCAGACACTTTCAAAGGGAAGAACAAGTACGTTTAATATGATCGTTGGATTAGCTTCTAGATGTTCATTGACGATATTAGATGAACCAACGACGGGAATGGATGAGGCAGTAAGAAAAGATTTCTACCGTGCTCTTATGAAGGATTATCTTGCTCACCCTCGAACCATTTTGATTTCCAGCCACCATTTAAATGAGATTGAGGATATTCTTGAGGATGTGCTGCTTATTAAAAATGGGAAAACACTGTTACATGAGTCTATTTCCGACTTGAAAGAATGGGCAATTGCTCTTCAAGGCGCTTCCACTGTCGTGCAAAAATGGCTTGAAGAGCGCAACTGTATCTTTCAGCGCCAAGTAGGCAAGGACACGTTGTACGCTGTTGTAAGAGATGATTTTACAAAAGAGAACAAAGAGGAGGCGCTAAGAGGTGGAGTAGAATTTATGCCTGTAAAGGCTAGCGATCTATGCGTCTATCTTACGAATGATATGAAAGGGGGGATCGATGATGTCTTCGAACGTTAGTTTAATGGAAACGGTAAAAAAACAGTATGCATTTAAAATGAAAGCTTATATAGATGCATTTAGTTCCCTCGTCGGCATACAATTTATTGCGTTTTTATTTTCTCTTGGCGGTGGTTCATCTTCAATGTCGACATCAGACGGATATCACTTTGAATTGAAGTTTTACTCTGCTGACCTCGTGATTATTTTTACGTTGATTTGGATCTTTGTAACGGCGATTACGATTACAACAAAGCCTTATCGATATCAAGATTTCACATTTGTGACGAATCGCATGAGCAGCAGTCTCTCCAATATCCTTTTTTTACTTTCTGCTAGCTTGTTAGGGGCATTTACTGCGGTTCTATCGCGCTTTTTAATTCAAGCTGTCGCCTATTTTCTTTTAAAGGAAGATTTATATGTTGCTTCCATCATGACGAATGAAATGATGATCGGGATAACAGTCAGCTTACTCTATATTTTTTGGATTAGCTCGATCGGCTATTTCGTCGGTGCGTTAGTTCAAGTTCATAAAGGCTTCGCTTTGTTAATCCCTGTTATTGTAATTGGTTCCTTGTTTTATGATGGATTTATGCAAAGAGATGCCATGATGCTGACACTGTTTCAATTTTATTTTTTAGAGTCATCGATTGTCCTGTTTGCGATTAAGACGTTGATTACGACTGCGGTACTCTTTTTTGCATCAATTGCTATTCTCAATCGAATGGAGGTAAGACGATGACTTTCGCTGCACTTATCCCAATGGCTGTCATAGTTGCACTACCGCTGCTCTTTTTTATCGTTCGTGTAAAAAAGAAAGTAACCCATTGGCTTTTAGTCGTTTATATCGGGGTACTACTTCTGTCTTTTGTTGCTGCCTTCTTTATTAAATCAGAAGCACTCGAGATAACGGACAGGCCGAGAGATGATCTATATTATTTGCTAAACAGTGGAGAAATTTACGCTAAAGGTTCGAACCTCCTCCTTAAGGAAGATAGTTTTCCGATAGAAGGAGAGAAGGTAAGAGTAACTTCTTCCCACGGTGATGAAGGTTCTTCTGTTTATATTGAAAGAAAAGCGGAAGATGATCAGAAAATGGATGTTCTTGCGTATGGGAGTTTTTCGATCGCAAAGTTAGATGTTTCAGAAGATATTGTTTTACCTGCTGTTCAACTGAAAGATGAGACTCTTACGATTGTCTATCCGGAATATCAGGATTTGAAAACGTCTATTGTCATGAATGAATTTACGATTGAGCAATTTACTGGAAATACAAAATTCAATTCCGAATTCCAAATAGATGGTCCCATTTTGTTAATACGTATTCCGCCCGATCTTGAGATAGAAGCCGATTCAACAACGGAGTTGAACTACATTGACGAGTGAAGGTGATCGATTTTTCGACAACAATGAGGGTTTGCGTTAAAATAATGGGATGACAGAAGTATGACGAGGAAGTTGATGTATGATACATTGGAAACAATTGTTAGAGTACGAATTTCTATTGGATGTAGGCATTTCCACAGGGATCTTTCTGCTGTTTTTAATCTTTAGAAAACTTTTCGCAAAATATGTGTTTTCTCTCCTAATGAAAATGAGTAAAAAGGCGCCGACAGAGTTTCTCTCCCATGTATTTCTTTCGTTTGAGAAACCGATACAGTGGTTATTTCTCGTTTTGGGGGCATATATAGCTATTGATGTTTTTCCATATTTAAAAGCGGATCAAGGTCTTTTTCTAAAAATTTTTAAAGCGTCGATCATTTTTTTCTTTAGCTGGGGATTGTATAATCTTTCCTCAAGTTCATCCCTGTTACTTACAAAAATGAATAAACAATTCAATATGGAAATAGATGAAATTTTAATCCCATTTTTATCGAAAGCAATACGAGTAGTAGTTGCTGTTATAAGCTTCAGCATGATTGCTCAAGTGTTTGAATATGAGGTGAGTGGCTTAGTTGCTGGTTTAGGATTAGGGGGATTAGCCTTTTCACTTGCAGCCAAAGATGCTCTTGCCAACCTATTTGGGGGAATCGTGATTATTACAGAGAAGCCCTTTTCGATTGGTGATTGGATTATGACGCCAAGTGTCGAAGGTACTGTTGAGGAGATTACTTTTCGAAGCACGAGAGTTCGTACATTTGCCCAGGCGGTGGTGACGGTTCCGAATGCTACGTTGGCGAATGAAAATATTACAAACTGGAGTGAAATGGGGAAACGGCAAATTACTTTCCAGTTAAGGGTTATGCACAATACACCAAAAGAAACGCTTCAAGCAGTGGTTGAAAAAATTGAAGCGTATTTGAAAAATCATAAGGGAGTTCATAAAGAAACCATTTTTGTGAAATTCGATCAATTTTCAGAAAATGGGTTGGGGATTTTTCTATACTTCTTTACAAATACGACAATTTGGGGAGAGTTTCTCGCTGTTAAAGAGGAGATTAACTTTGCCATATTGGAAATTCTTGAAGAAGAGCAGGTATTGCTTTCAATACCAAGTAGAAAATTGTATGTTGATTCTGAGAATAGCAGCAGTCAACATTTTTCTACGTTGCAAAAAGAAAGTTCAAATTAATTTTTATCTTAAAAAATCTTCTAATAACTCCTTTGAAGTTTGGTTACATTAGTAGCACGAACGATAAAGGGGTTTTTTTATGTCGACAATACGCTGTTTGAATGAGTATGCTCCATTAAAAAAAGTTGTCGTGTGCGAGCCAAAGTTTCTCATGCAGCCAAAGTCTATGACTGTAAGTATCGATTTGGCGATCAAGGAGCATCATCATTTTGTGTCAACGTTAAAAACGAGCGGCATAGAAGTTATCTCACTGCCGCCTGTAAGTCAGTTCCCCGAACAGGTTTTTACACGCGATACAGGCTTTGTTTTAGGTGAAGAGTTATTTATAGCAAACATCGAAAATTATAGTCGCCAAGGGGAAGAAAACTATTTAAAGGAGCAGCTTACAGAAGCAGCTATTCCATATCAAATAATACCGAAAGGCAAAATGGAGGGTGGGGATGTAATGATTGATGGAGACACTGTGTATGTGGGGATAAGCAATCGAACGAACACGGAAGCAGCCAGACAATTGCAGCTTCTTCTTCCTAATTTTCATATCATTGAAGTGCCGTTTTCAGATGCTTATCTCCACTTAGATTGTGTTTTTAATATCCTCTCTTCTAACGAGGCAATCATATATCCGGAGGAAATACATGGGGAGAAGATAAAAGATCTGAAAAAACGGTATGATTTAATTGCTGTATCAGAGGAGGAGCAGGCGACGCTTGCAACAAATATTCTTTCATTAGGAAATAAGAAGATCATTAGCCTTCCGATAAACAAAAAAATAAACAGAGAGCTGAGACTGCGCGGTTATGAAGTTATTGAAGTGGATTTCATGGAAATGATTAAATTTGGTGGCTCTTTTCGTTGTTGTACTTTGCCTATTTTAAGACAGTAAGGATAAGGAGTGCTTAAAGAGTGGACAAAAATTGGAATAATGATAGTAATGGTCACTTTTAACTATTTAGAAGTTAATTATAACCGCTTAAATTGAAATCAACCGCTGAGATTTGGACATTCATGATTGCCTTTCAAGGATTGTTTTATATGGTGAGTGAATATAAATATCATGGATATTGGTATTTTTCAAAAGAGGTTGAACGGCGGGAGGGATTTACCTATATGATCCTGATCCCCGGTTAATATGCTTTTACGCGGTTTTTAGGAAGAAATGATTGGAGCAAATTCGTTAAATTTTTTTGGGAAAGTGGTTATTTTAATTTATGAAGCATTGACTTATTACCGAGCCATGGGTTTTTGGGAATGGTTTGTCATTGTGGCATTCGGCACAGTGTACCCAAACCTTGTTTTCATTTTGTTGGTCTATTTTAAGTGTCAGAGCGTGGGAGGCTACCAAATTCAAAATAAAAATAAGGGAAGAAAAACTTCCCCCAATCGAATTAAAAATGCTTGTCTCCAAGAAGGGCAAAAAAGTATATCGCCATCGTAATAAGTCCGAAAGGCAAGCCGAATTTTGCCCATTCTGAACTCGTAATCTTTAGCTTTCCTGATGAGATGATATTTGGGATATTGCCCGGAATTAGCATCCCACCGCTAATAATGAGACCAAGAAGAATTGCTTTAATCGTTTGATGACTCATTGATGGGCTGATTTCTGCTGCTGCTAATGTAGCGTTATCTAAAACAGATGAGATGATGTTGATCCAATACAGAACGTTTTCGTGCAGCCCTAGAATATAGGCATCAATTAACGGTTGAAATCCTGCACCTAGCAAGGTTAAGCCCATGACAAATACATATATTTTTCCAGTGCGAATGAAAATTTCTTGATACGTTTCCGGATTGTCAGAGACGAGCCGAGCTTTTTTAAATTGTGGCTGGACAAAAAGAGCGGCAACGATTCCCAACATAATAATGCCAAGAATTACTTCTCGCCCAATCAGCCCCAATAGAAAGAACATATCTTCATTCAATTTGCTCACAATAATAGTGGACAGTGGTTCTCCGATAGGTGTTAGGGCAGCCCCGAGACCAATTGAAAAGCAGGTAATAATAACAAGTTTTACTTCTGATTTCCTCTGCAAACGTAGCACGGAAACAATGATTACGAGTACGAGAGAAGCGATTATGGCTGTAATGATACTGGAGAGAAGGCCGAGCACAATGACAACAAGAGCAAAAAACAATGGATAGGGCATCGATTCGCTTATTTTTTTAATCATTATTTCTAATGGTTTTTTCAACCATTTGAATAGAAGTCCGGCAATCAAAACAGCCACAGTTATTTTTACTGGGTCCTTTATTGCTTTCATGATTAATGAAGGTTCCCATATCCCGCTTACCCACACGGCGCTGATTCCCATAAAAAATAAAAAAAATTCAAGATTCTTCTCAATCATTTTTACCGAAAAAGGAAGAAAAAGCACTAATAGTAAAATGAAAATTAACCCTGTCATGGTGACCCCCTTTCCAATTTTTTTGTCCTAAAATGATACATATGCTTGTCTTGCCGAAATATACCATTGCGTGGCAAGTACAAATATGTCCAATATAAATAATTAAGAATTACTTAGCATACAGTATAAAGGGTTTTTTTGATTAAATGAAAGGAAGTATATAGCTAAAAGCATGGTTAAAAATTTTAGATGTGTTCTGTGTCAGGTGTTTATTCAATTTTTAGTGTGATTAGTTGTAATTGAAAATGATTATCATTTATAATGGGATTATCATTCAAATGATGGATCGTTGAAAGGGGAGCTTAAATATGTTTGTGCAAATGAGGAAAACAATCGTTACTGAAGGCAATGCGGATAAAGTAGTGGAGCGTTTCAGTAGGGAAGGAATCATAGAAAAACAACCTGGTTTTATTGATTTAACGGTAATGGTTAAAAAAGTGCGTCGGGGTGATGAAGAGGTTCTTGTGCAAGTTCGCTGGGAGTCAGAAGAAGATTGGAAGAATTGGGAGAAGAGTGACGCTCACATTGCTGGCCATAAAGCAAACCTCGGACAACCGAAACCAGACTATATCGTCAGCACAGAAGGCGGAAAATATGAAGTAGTAACAGTTAAGCAAGCCGTTAAGTAGCCCGTGATTATAAAATAGCTAGAAACGAGCTAACACAATGATAGCAACGATTATAATAATCTAGCATAAATATAAGGGCACATAAAAGGGACTTATTTCTTTTTTCGAGGAGTTGGATAATGAGGAGAGACAATTGAAATAGTATAGTAAGGATGAAATCGCAAAGGTTTTGTACCCGATTTTTTTTAATTTTATGGCTCTGTTATATGTCGGTGTTGATTTTTAAGCTCATTTTCTCTCTGATTCCATACAATGAGCCTAAAATCATTTTAACAACAATTCTATTTAACAAAGCCTATTTTATATAAGGTTAAGTGGGTTTTGGGAGGTTTAAATCACTCTTTACAATTAATGGGCCAAGACCAAGGTTCTTCAATCCTTAGTTAAGTCATAATTGCTATTTTAATTACTTATTCCATTTCCCCTGTGGATGCGAGCCTCGAACGCTACTATTTTAAAATTTAATGGTATTTGATAAGAAGTTTATTCAATAATAGTGGCTTTAGTAGAGTAAAAACGACAGTGAAATTAAAAAAGCTTAGAGCCAAAAGCTCTAAACTTTTTTAATATGCTATTTACTGTTTGATCTTGTCAGTGTAATCCACTGGTTATTTGTTCTGCTATTTATGTTTTTCTCCATTGTAACTGAACCACTTCTACTTCTCTTTTCTTTACAGATTTACTTCATAATATCGTGGTCTACGTAGCGTTCGCCATTTAATTCACTGACAATATTAATCGCTACTTTTGCTCCGTCACCGGCAGTGATAATCGTATGCATGCTTACCCCTGCACATGTCCCAGCAGCCCAAATGCCTTCCACATTTGTTTTTCCAGATGGATCAACATCAAAGATTGCCTTTATTCTTGGTTCTGTACCAGGTTTTGTCGTTACGCCTGATTTTTCGCCAAGATCAACAGCCATGCCTGTAGCTAAAATTACATGTTTTGCTTCGTATTCACCACTTTCTGTAACGACAGTTAGTTGTGAGCCGTTCTTTTTTATTTCATTTGCTTCAGCTTCGACAATTTCCGCACCAAATTTCTTCGCCTGCTCTTTACCTGTTTCGACTAAATCAGGACCAGAAATGGCAGGAGCACCATAGTGATTTTCTAACCATGCACGCTTTGTCACGCTTTTTTCATTATCCAAAATCATTGTTTTCTTGCCAGCTTTTGCTGTGAAAATTCCTGCACTTGCTCCAGCAGGGCCTGCTCCAATAATTACTACATCATACATCTGCTAATTCCTCCTCAATTTTAGTAAGATGAATAACATGATTCTGCGTTTGTTTTAAATAATTTACAATCTTCTTCATCGATCATTTTAACAAATTTTTTGAAAAATAACCCAATATTTGCTTGAAGCAAATAGCATCAAAGAATTAGAAAAAAGAGAGGACTCTTTCCCATGTAATGGGCGTCCTCTCTCAGTCAGTAGAAATCTTGTATGCCTTATTTCGAATTACCAAGCTTTCCTATATATTTCAGCTAATTCAGAGACTAATGGCAGCTTAGGATTAGCAGTTGTACATTGATCCTCGAAGGCTTTTTCTGCAAGAAATTCGACTTTGCTCTCGAACTCCTTCTTATTGACGCCGTTATCTCTTATTTTTAGTGGAATGTACAATTCTTCAGCGAGCTTAATAATTGCTTGAATTAAGCTTTCCACTCCTTCTTCAGTAGTGCGGGCCGGAAGTCCCAGTGCCATCGCAATTTCTGCATAGCGTTTGTCGGCGATAAACTTTTCATATTTAGGGAACGATGCAAATTTCTTCGGCTTTGTCGCATTATAACGAATGACATGCGGCAATAAAATGGCATTAGCTCGACCGTGAGCAATGTGGAATTCACCGCCTAGCTTATGCGCAAGACTGTGATTAATTCCTAGGAAGGCGTTGGCAAATGCCATTCCTGCTATCGTTGACGCATTATGCATTTTTTCACGGGCAAGGGCATCATTGCCATTGCGATATGCTCTCGGTAAATATTCAAAAACTAGTTGAATGGCTTTAATGGCGAGACCGTCAGTGTAATCATTTGCCATAACGGATACGTATGCCTCAATCGCATGGGTTAACACATCCATTCCAGTATCAGCTGTAACATGCTTTGGAACAGTCATGACAAACTGTGGATCGACAATAGCCACATCCGGTGTCAATTCATAATCGGCAAGCGGGTATTTAATATTTGCTCTTTTATCCGTAATAACGGAGAAAGATGTTACTTCAGACCCGGTCCCAGATGTAGTTGGAATGGCAACAAATTGTGCTTTTTCACCGAGCTTTGGATATTTAACAATCCGCTTGCGAATATCAAGAAACTTTTGTTTTAGTCCAAAAAAGTCTGTTTCAGGGTGCTCGTAAAATAGCCACATTCCTTTTGCAGCGTCCATTGCAGATCCACCGCCAAGGGCAATGATGACATCTGGTTGGAAGGAAGCCATCAATTCTGCTCCTTTCATAACCGTTTCAATGGATGGGTCTGGCTCGACATCGGAGAAAATCTCGCAATGAACATAGTCAGGTCGTTTTCTTAAATAATAGAGAATTTTATCCACATATCCCAGTTTCACCATTCCTGGATCTGTAACGATTAAAGCCTTTGAAATATTGGGCATTTTTGCTAAATATTGAATGGAGTTTTTCTCGAAATAAATTTTTGGTGGAACTTTAAACCATTGCATATTGACATTCCTTCTCGCTACTTTTTTAATGTTGATTAAATGCATCGTTCCGACGTTAGTTGATACTGAATTTCCTCCATAAGTACCGCATCCAAGCGTAAGGGAAGGAATGTATGCATTATAAATATCTCCGATTGCTCCCTGTGAAGATGGGGCATTAACGATAATTCGTCCAGCCTTCATTCTTAAACCAAATTTTTTCATGACTTCTTCATTTGTTGAATGGAGAACGGCGGAGTGTCCCAGCCCTCCAAATTCTAGCATTTGTTCGCATCTAGTTAAGCCCTCTTCAAGATTTTGCACTTTATAGCAGGCGAGAATTGGACTTAATTTCTCTCTTGAAAGTGGGTATTGTGGACCGACACCTTCTAACTCGGCAATTAGAATTTTTGTATCGAGCGGAACATTTACCCCAGCCATTTTGGCAATTTTAGCTGCAGGTCTTCCGACAATATCGGGGTTAATCGTTCCGTGTGGCTCGCGAATAACTAATTTTTCAATTTTATTTTTTTCGGCTTCGTTTAAAAAGTAGCAGCCGTGTGCGCGTAGTTCTTCTTTCGCAGTGTCGTATATTTCTTGATCAAGAATAACGGCTTGTTCTGAGGCACAAATCATGCCGTTGTCAAATGTCTTCGACAAAATGAGGTCGTTAACAGCTCGATAGACATCGGCCGATTTTTCAATATAGCAAGGAACGTTTCCTGGGCCGACACCAAGGGCTGGCTTTCCGGAACTGTAAGCTGATTTCACCATCCCTGATCCGCCAGTGGCCAAGATCAGCGACACTTCTGAGTGGTTCATTAATAGCTGTGTTGCATCTAAAGATGGCTTCTCAATCCATTGAATACAATGCTCCGGCGCACCCGCAAGAACAGCGGCGTCACGCAAAGCTCTTGCGGCTTCACTGCTGCACTTTTGAGCTGAAGGGTGGAAGGCGAAAATAATTGGATTTCGCGTTTTAATCGCAATAAGCGCTTTGAACATCGTAGTGGATGTCGGGTTTGTAACAGGCGTCACGCCAGCGATGACTCCTACAGGTTCAGCAATCTCCACGATCCCTTCATGGTCGTTTTCATTTATAATTCCAACCGTTTTATCGTATTTAATATTGTGATAAATGTATTCTGTGGAAAATATATTTTTGATGATTTTGTCCTCATACACGCCACGACCTGTTTCCTCTACGGCAAGCTTTGCCAACGGCATGTGATGATCTAAACCTGCCAGGGCCATTTGTTTAACAATTTCGTCAATCATTTCTTGATCAAAGTTTTGAAATTCTTGCAAAGCACGGCGCCCGTTCTGAACTAATTGATCAACCATTTCAGCAACAGTTTGCACTTTTGGTAACTCCTTCTCTTTAATAGCCATTTAAATCTCCTCCTACATGTGAAATATTTCACAAAGTTTTATTAAAAAAAAGATTATGATTTTACACAATCTGGGTTTCTTGGAATTTTCTCAAAAGAAATATCAGTTAAAATTTTTGAGTTTTTTCTGATATGAAAAACGTGATTTTTTGTCCAAATATAAGAAGGAATGGGATCGTCATCTTTAAACATCATTGCTTCAAAATCATCACCAACCAGCTTTTCAAAATCTGCTTGAGTATAGGTTTCAGTATCTGTAGAAAAAGCTTTCCACTCACAAATGATCATTGTCTTCACTCCTTATTTGTTTATCTACATGTAGAATACCATACTATTTAAATAATAGTTTGTGAAATATTGAACAAACTTTGAATTTTTATTTTGAAAACGGATACAACAAATGATATGGGTTTTTAACGATATTCAATTTAATTGTTTTCCACGAATAGGACGATTGAAATCGATAAATAATTATTTCAATATAATATTTGTTTGGGGATTAAGTTGGGTAAATAGGGGAAAATATCATATTTCGTTCTATTTTGTGCTATGAAATTTATTATGTGAAAGGAGTAAGATGGCTTATTATTATGTTGGTGTTGATTTTTTGCTTTCACATGAAATGAACCAAACATTTTTTATCAAAGCTAATAATAAAAAAGAACCATCATTCTTTTCCGTAAATGATTGGTTCTTGTGCTTAGTCTTATACAAATGATCCTTCTTTGTTTTTGTTTTTCGTGTACGCATATCGGCAAAGGCAAAAGGGCTCCTATTCCATTCTGGGTTTCTTTGTCCCTCGCGAGCGATTTTATCACGGTATTTGCGGGCTTTTGATTTTGTCAAAGCAGATCACTCCTTACTTTTGTTAGTACCTAGTATACTAAATTTATAAGAACTACAGCAATGGAAGTTAGAGAAAAATGTTAAAGGGGCAAATTAAAATGAATTTTCATCAATCTCCAAATGTGTATGTGGAACAGGTGCATTTAAAGGTAACAAATAAAGATAGGGCTTTATCATTTTATCAGGAAATTTTAGGTTTACAGGTTTTAAAAGAATCTCGAACAATGGTTGTTTTTACTGTAGATGGAAAGACGCCAATATTGACGATTTTGGAACCTGAGCAGGTTACAGCAAAAGAAGCACGGAGAACAGGTCTATACCATTTTGCTCTGTTACTTCCAACGCGAGCAGATTTGGCGGCTTGCTTAAAGCATTTAATGGAAAGTGGTTATCCTCTACAAGGGGCTTCTGACCATTTGGTAAGTGAAGCGATTTATCTTGCAGATCCAGATGGAAATGGAATTGAAGTTTATGCAGACAGACCATCGGAAAAATGGGAATGGTCGGAGGGAATGGTCCAGATGGACACTGCTCCTTTAGATGTGGAGGAGTTATTCCAACAGTGGAATGGAGAAGTTTGGCGGGGACTTCCAAAAGAGACGATAATTGGCCACATTCATTTGCATGTAGCAGATTTGCACGCTGCCCAACAGTTTTATTGTGATGGACTAGGGTTTGATATCGTTACTCGCTATGGTGAACAAGCACTGTTTATTTCTAGCGGAAACTATCATCATCATATCGGCTTAAATACATGGAATGGGAGAGGAGCGCAACCACCTTCAGAAAAGAGTGCAGGTCTCGAGTATTTTACATTGATCTATCCAAATAAGGAAGAGATGATGCAAACAATAAAGCGTCTGAACAATCGTCATGATTCAATTCAGGTTGAAGGGGAGGAAATCAAGTTAATTGATCCGTCAGGAACTAGGCTTGTCCTCACAACAAAGGCTTGATCAAAGAAAGCTCGCATAATCTGACATGAATGTTGTATAATGTCCCGTCTTCTTCGAAAAATAAGGAGTACTAAAGAGGAGGGATACGAATGAAACGAAAAAGCAGAAATAAATATCCATTTATTTTTTTATTTGTCATCCATTCATCTCTCCTGCTATATTCGTTTATAAAAAAGAAAGATCGTAAGACGATAAGTGTATTGCTTATGGCGAATATGGGGATGGCCTATATTTTTGAGTATTTTGTGCTTCACCTATTTCGCGCTTATTGCTACAAGCCGAAAATCTTAAAAAATAACTATTTCGATAATTTTCTCGGAGCCATTTTATCACAAGCCATCTATATTCCGTTTACAGGTGTATTTTTAACGGCATTTAAGCTGAATTGGAAAATAAAGTCGGCATTTATTTTCTATTTTCATCTCGTTGAGCGGCTGTTTTTGAAGCTGAAAATTTATAAGACGAGATGGTGGAATCCGTTTCATACGTCTTCTATGCTACCGATCTTTTTTTTTCTAAGCGATAAATGGTATGAACAATTGCAGCGACGAAATCCGCTTATTCTTTTTATATCTTTATTTTTTGCCATTATGGGGACAGGTACAAATATTATTTACCTTGCCGCATTGACGGGGAATTTCCGCTTTGGAAAGGGAAGAGTACATCGGTTGGAGGAGCATTTTATTTATGCCCCATTATACAGTTTCGTACTTTCTATATTTTCAGCCTGGTCGATTCGCAAAGGTGGATGGATGGGAAAATGGAGAATTTTGATGTTTTCACTAACTGTTGATTCCATTCTTTTTCGTTCAGGGGTGGTCAAGAAGAATTTCTCTATTCCATATTTGAATGTCATTATTCATGTCTTTATGGTTCTTATGTCTACAGTTTACGAACGACTGATTTACAATGGGGTGGAAAAGGAAAATCACTAAACATGAAGGCGTGCTAGTTTGTCTTGATGCTTTGGCGCATTTTCTACTTCATGAAGCGATAGAAAAAGTCCATTCATGGAAACAGAGGACATTTCAGCATAAGTGAAAGGCTTTGGAAATCTTGGCTTTACACGAGATGTGTCCCAAATTTTATCAACAATGTGATTTAACAGAGACAAAAATAAAAGAGTCGGTGATTTAACTCACTGACTCTTTTTCTGTTTTGCGTTATTCTCCTAAGTAAGCGTTTAGCATCCAAATATGTGTGTCAATTTTTTCAATTAATCCAATAGCTAAGTCGTTAGTATTGACGTCATTTTGCGCTTCAGCTAAGGATGCTAATTCGACTAATTGCTCTTTAATTGCTTTGTAATCAGAAACTAGGGCAGCAACCATTTCGCTTGCCTTTTCTTCATTTCCTGTTTCTGATAATGTTGCGGTTTCTAAGTATTCTTTCATTGTTGCAACAGGTCGTCCACCGATAGCAAGTAAGCGCTCAGCAATTTCATCAACAGTTAAGGCAGCTTCGTTGTATAGCTCTTCAAATTTTTCATGTAGTGTAAAGAATAGGGGCCCTTTTACATACCAGTGGTAGCGGTGAAGCTTTGTGTATAAGATGCTCCAGTTAGAGATTTGTACATTTAAAGCGGTTTGTAAATTCATTTTAACATTCCTCCTATTTCTTTTATATACTAATTATAACAAATACTAAATTAAAATCAATACTTAATTATAATAATTTTTTATTTATAATAATTATAAATAAAAACCCTTAAATGTTTACTTAAGGGTTTTTTTATGGTTGTGTTTTTGGAGATAAAGAAAAATGAAATACATGGCTACAATCGCAATCGCTCCTACGATCGTGATCATGGCAAAATTCTCATCGATGAAGGTTTTTGCTTGCGCACCAAGGAACAGGATGAGTAACGCTTCAGCAAAGAAACGGGCGCCTCTCCCAATAATTGACCATACGACGAGTGTGCGGAGACGAATACGAGAGACACCAGCAAAAATGGTAAAGATTTTATAAGGGACAGGCGTTAATGCCGCCATTAGTATTGCCATCGGGCCATACTTTGTAAAGTAATGTTCAACCTTTTGAACTTTATCCTCTTTGAATAGATAAGTTAACACGGGTCTCCCGAGTTTTTTTCCAATATACCATCCTAATAAGGCCCCTATTACAGAAGTAAGTGTGGTAATAAAGGCGTAAAATAGAACGCTGTCTGGTTTTGCAATCCCCATGGGAATGAGCAAGACGTCAGGTGGAATGGGAAAAAAAGAAGAGTCTGCAAATGAAACGAGTGCGAGCCCCCAGATCCCATATTCCATAAGCCATTCTTCAATTGTATGAATCAATTCTGACATTATTAGGCCCCTTAAGAGTGTTGTATGTTGTAATTGCTAATTAAATAACGGTTTAAATTTCCGCTTCTACTTCTGTCATAACGATGTTTATTTTGCTGAGCCAAACATATATGATTTATGATGATACCGTATACTGAAAATGAGTCCCATCGCAAACATGTTTGCCATAAGGGAGCTACCCCCAGAACTTATGAATGGAAGTGGTATCCCGGTAATTGGTAACACTTGAATGGTCATTCCGATGTTTTGGAAAACATGGAAGGCAATCATACTGATCACACCGACACAAATATACGTATTAAATGGATCGTTCGTGTCAAGTGCTGTCTTAGTCAGGTGATAGATGAGAATGAAAAACAATCCGATCACAAGGCTTGCCCCTGCAAAGCCGTATTCTTCACCAATAACGCTAAAAATGAAATCGGTATGACTCTCTGGAATATAAACAACTCTTTCACCAAAGCCCTTCCCGGTAATTAGCCCTGAGCCAATCGCTTGCAGTGATTTATACAAATGGTAGCCTGCTCCACTTTGGTAACTCTCTGGGTCAAGCCAGGAATAAATCCGATTGTATTGATAGGTATCAATATGTTTTTCCAATAGCTCTGGATAATGGATG
The DNA here is from genome assembly GCF_038004005.1 of Robertmurraya sp. FSL W8-0741. Taxonomy (NCBI): domain Bacteria; kingdom Bacillati; phylum Bacillota; class Bacilli; order Caryophanales; family Bacillaceae; genus Robertmurraya; species Robertmurraya sp. FSL W8-0741. Next base: position 46,843 of record NZ_JBBOQG010000001.1, on the reverse strand, counting down.
ACAATATAAAAAACTGCTGCCACGAGAGCGGCTCCTGCTGAAAAAACAGGTAAGAGAATTTTCCATGTCATTCCGGAAATAAGAATCATTCCTACGAAAATTGCAATGATTACTAATGCAGTTCCTAAATCTTGTTCTGCAATAAGAGCGAGTGGTGGCAATGTCGCCAACCCAAGTTTAATAAACAGAATAAAATCGGTTTTAGACGTTTTAAGTGGATTTTTTTCATGATGATCAGCAATCAACTTACTTAATGTAAGAATTAAAAAGATTTTCATGAATTCCGAAGGCTGGATTGAGCCCAATCCAGGTATAACAAACCAGCTTTTTGCCCCGTTTCTAATCGGTGTAAAATCTGAAGGGGGTAACAGGTATAGTACAACTAAAAGTAAAATTCCAAATCCGTATAAATACCAGCTTAGCTTGCGATATTGATAACTATCAAAAAACATCACGATTGCGATAATGATGGCCCCGATAACATAATAAGCAATTTGTCGTAAAAAATAATTTTCAATGTATTGTTCCGTTGTTTGAGCGCTATATATGGCTGCGCAGCTAGTAAGAAAGAACAATAGCAAAATAAAGCTTAATGTCCAGTCAAACTTTTCAGCAACCTTATTCTTTTTATCCATTGTTCCAACACCTAGTCTCTTTTATTCTCCCTATACTTCTATGTCTATTCTTTAATATTAACAGAGATAACCTCGAAATAGCCACACGTAATAAGACGTATTTACAGGATGAATGGTTTCTAATTTTTCATAAAAAAACACGAAGAACGGGATCTTCGTGATTTTCCCGCAGGAGTCGCCACCCTCCGCTCCAATCCACTTTCTCTTTTTGAATATATGAAGAAAGAAATTTTTGAGGTGACTTACGATATATAAATCAAATACATCGATTTGTGCAGAATGTCCGTTTCTATCCCCGTGTACGGAAAGGAAATACCCTTCAAAGCTTATACAACGTCCTATTGGGGGAGCTTACATAGAAGAGGCAGAACATCTACGTCACAACGATGAAATCAAATAGATCTACGCGAAACGCAAAGAGACGATTGAACGTGTCTTTGCGGATGCGAAGGAAAAGCAGGGGATGTGATGGACAACCTTACGAGGTCTTAATATGCAGGCGATGCTTACGTTTGCTGCCATGAACGTAGAGAACATGGCCCTTTGGACTTGGCCACCTGCTTTTAGGGGGTGCCAAACGAGTTGATGGGAGCGGAAGGCGCTTGACTCCTGGGGGAATAGCGTGACAGCCGAGACCCCGCACGAGCATCCGCGAGGAGGAGGCTCGGCGCACGCCCCCTGGAAAGCAAGCGTCTGGAGAGGAAATCAACGTTTTTAGCGAATTCCAGTCCAAAAATGATAAAATCCATCGATATGGAGCTCTTTCGATGGATTTTGTCGACAGTTTGTCATGAAGAACGGGATCTTCGTGATTTTTATTGGTCATATGTTAGAGCCGTTGTCGACATTTTTTAAGCTAACGCTCGTAAGCAGGGAAATAAATATGCACACTAAAAAGGACTTATAGAGTTAAAGCAGTCTTCATAAGCGTTCAATATGAATTTCAGTACCGCTTTAATAAGGATTTATAATAAATAATTGAGAAACATGGTGGCAATGCCAAAATAAGTGATCAAGGAAAAAATATCATTTAAGGTTGTAATAAGTGGACCTGATGCGATTGCAGGGTCAACCTTTAAACGATAAAGAATTAACGGAATAACTGTACCCGCTAATGTTCCAATAATAAGGGTAAGCAACAGTGAACTGCCGACAACGAGACCGAGTATAAAGTTCCCTTGCCATATGAGGGCGATAACTGAAATGAGAATACCACATGTAATTCCGATAATGACTCCAACACTTAATTCCCTTAAAATAAGCTTTATAATGACTCTTTTATCAATATCATTTGATACGAGCCCTCTGACAACAACGGCCAATGACTGCGTTCCTGTATTTCCGGTCATACCTGAAATCATCGGCATAAAAAAGGCGAGGGCAACCACCTTTTCAAGAGTTTCCTCATAGGAACTGATAATGCTTCCTGAAATGAGACCGATAAATAAAAGAAGAATAAGCCATGGCAGACGCCGATAAGCAGCAACAAACGATTTTGTATCAAAATCAATGGATTTACCGGAAGCAGAAAGCTTTTCGATATCTTCATTTGCTTCGCGGATGACGACGTCAATAATATCATCAACTGTAATAATCCCGATAAGGACATGATCCTTGTCAACGACGGGAATGGCGAGGAAATCGTAGCGTTCAATCAGGCGCGCCACTTCTTCCTGATCGGTATCCTCTAATGCATATATAACGCGCTCATACATGATATCGCGGATTTTTTCCTGCATTTCAGCAATTAATAAATCGCGATAAGACACAACCCCGACAAGCTTCCGGTTTTGGTCGATGACATATAAATAGTTAATCGTCTCGGCAAGCTCTGCAAAAGACTTTAGTTTATCTACCGCTTCCCTGACGGTATAGTAATCGCGAATCCAAACAAAGCGATTGGTCATTAATCGGCCGGCTGTTTCCGGCGGGTAATTCATAATATCCTGAACAATTTGCGATTCTTCTTTTTTCATTCCCGATAGCAGTGATGCGATTTTTTCAGGAGATAAATCTTCAAGAAGAGAGGCGAGGTCGTCATTATCCATCATGTCGAGAACCTTACCAGACTTCTCAATCCCAAGACGATTCAGGATGTCAAGCTGTTCTTCGCTGTTTAGTTCTTGGATTAAATCGGCAAGTACATTAATATTTAAGAAAAATAAAAAGCGTGTTCGATGCTTTTCCGGTAAATCCTCATAAATTTGAGCAATATCGTAAGGTTGAAGTTCATCAATGATTGCTTCGAATTCTTTGCGTTTATTCTCTTTTAATGCCTTGATTACATATAGGGTGATTTGATCTTCTGTCATATTTTGAATCATGAGATCACGCTCCTTTACCGGAAAATGCTGTGTGAAGATAGTACAGGCTCCATCTTTTGATGGGAATTTTGTTTGTTATAGATGCTATCAATACAGAGTGTGCCATCAACTCTCGTGATTATTATAGAAAAAGATAAGTATAATTGATACGATAATTATTTTTTTATTGTCAAGTATTGATGTGGAAATTTATATAGAAGGTAATGCTTTGCTTTTATGATTTAACAAAAGGGGTCTCTCTCCTACTTTCGTGCAAACTTACAGGGTATCTGTCAAGTCGAGTTCAATTAAAAGCACATATATCCATTAAAAACAAACATGTAAAGCGGCTGTGTTATTAGTTGTACCACTAATTAAACACTTAAAACCTTCATTCGGACAATTTTTTAATGATAAGAATGAAAAGGGAATATTTTCACTAAATGAGAATTATGTGGATAAAATAAGATTTTATCCGAAAAGTTTGTTAAAATCTAGTTATATAATTCTAAACCATATAAACAGGACTTCATTGTCTGTTTCGTGCATCAATCATCAGTCTTATCAAAAGGTTCGGAGGTTATTCTTTTGAAAAAACATAACGGCAATCAACGGGAACTTGTATATGTTCATTTGAATGAAACAAAGCATTACGTCCTATCGTATGGGATAGAATTTGAAGAGTTTGCCCGCTCGCTTAAAGACTTCATGAACAATGTCCTCCTTTTAAAGCATCATTTTGATGACGGAGAATTCAATCTACATACGTTATTAGAATACGTTCCTCTTGAGCAAATGGAGAAGCTTATAAAGGATGACGTCTACGGGTATGGAGACTTCTGTTGGGTTGATTTTGAGGAAGAAGATGCACTGAACGAATTGTCGGGTCAGGAATTGGCGGAGCTTCTGTTCCTTGGTCATATGAAGGATGCTTTGCGAACTCCTTTTTATCAGCAATTGCGCAATCGCTTTGTTTATTTAGCTCACGATGATGGTTGGTGGAATAAAGTCTATTATCGAAATATGAAAGATTTCTACCACATGCTTGGAGAAGTGTTAGCAGCGAAAATGACCGATAGTAAACTTGCCAAAAACCTCCTTGGCATTAAAAAGAAAAGGCCATTTCCCCCGATTCATATGGAGTTAATCCTGAATATGAAGATTATGATGAAAGAAGGGATTCTGATCTCTATTCACGATAATGTACAAACAAGAACGGTGATAGAGATTCCTATCTGGGTGCTCGGTGATTTTGATAACATGGATGATATGTACGAGGAGTACGAGAAAATGGCAAAAGGAAAGCCGGATGCAAAGCTTGTATTTGATAAAAAAACACGTGAGTGGAAAATGTACGCAAGCTAGGAGGCGCTGAGGAATGAATGAGGAAAAAGAGAGGTTATGGCTGCCATTCCCTAGAGCGCTGACAAAAGCAACGTTTATTGAAAGAGCGAATCGGTTTATTCTCCACTGTCAATTGCCTGAAAAAGGCGAACTGGCCGTGGTTCACTTGGCTGACCCTGGAAGGTTAAAGGAACTTTTGCTGCCGGGGAAAACGGTGTGGCTTATGGATCATGATAACCCCGCGAGAAAAACGAAGTGGACAGCTATGCTATGTGAAAATGAAACGAATACAAGTTTTGTTTCCATTCATACCGCTCTCCCGAACAAGCTTGTTGAGAATGCGCTTAAAGCGGGAGTATTAAATGAGTTTGCCGGCTGGTTTTATAAAAAATCGGAGTATAAGCTGGGTAATTCTCGCTGGGATTTCTTGCTAGAAAATAAAGAAGGACAAGAGCTTCTTTTAGAGGTTAAAAGTGTAACATTAGCAGAAGGGGAGAAAGGAATGTTTCCAGATGCCGTCACTGCAAGAGGGACGAAGCATGTGCGCGAGCTTGCACAGCTTTCTAAATATTATGAAACGGCAATCCTCTTTATCGTTCAGCGCGACGATCTTTCTTATGTGACTGCTGCGAAACATATCGATCCTAAATTTGCTCAAGCTTTGAACGAAGCGAAGTCTGCTGGAGTGAAGCTTTATGCACGCTGCTGTCACATTACTGTTACTGGGATTGGATTAGGGAGTGCTATTCCGGTTAAGTTGGAATAGTTCGCAATTTGTTAACTTTTCTTGAAGCAAAATAGTGTATAATTTAAGCAACGGAAAATTTCATACTCTCTGAGTGTATTTTCATAGAACAAGATTGAAAATACCTCGTTTACAGTAATAGGTGTCTTTAAGGGAAATAAAGCTTACTCAGATGTCAATTTTGACTCCAGATGTGAAAAGTGCATTTTTCTCTTAGACTTAAAAGGGAAGTTGGTGAAAATCCAACGCGGTCCCGCCACTGTTAATGGGAGCATGCTGCAAATACCACTGTACATCGGTATGGGAAGGAGCAGACTTGCTATGACCATGAGCCAGGAGACCTGCCTATTTCGACTGCACCATAAACCTACGAGGATAGGGAGGTGTTTGGAAGCTATTTGTCACCAATGCTGCAAATCCAACATCTCCATTTCTTTATAATGGAGATGTTTTTTTATGCGATCCATTGGCACGCACAACAGACTACTTAATTTTGGAGGAAAAACAGATGAAGAAATGGTACTCAATTTTATTGCTACTCATGTTATCAATAGGAATTTTAGCAGGTTGCGGACAGTCCGAAAAACCCGCCGAAGAAAACAATGCGGTCGAGGAAACTGAGGGAAGTACGGAAAACGCCAATGAAGAAGCGTTTCCTGTAACGATTACCGATGCGATTGGTGAAGAGGTTGTAATTGAGTCGAAGCCGGAAAAAATCGTATCGTTAATTCCAAGCAATACGGAAATTGCCTTTGCTCTTGGTCTTGGAAACGAAATTGTCGGGGTTTCTGAGCATGATAATTTTCCTGAAGAAGTATTTGAAAAGGAAATAATCGGCGGTATGGAAATGAATGTTGAGAAGATTATTTCTCTTGCCCCGAATTTAGTCTTGGCCCACGCATCAAATGCTCATAATTCGACGGAAGGTTTGCAGCAATTACGAGATGCAGGCATTACAGTGCTTGTTGTAAATGATGCAGCGACGATTAATGAAATATATGAGTCGATTGAAATGATTGGAACTGCTACAGGTGAACAAGAGAAAGCGGAAGAGATTGTCAATAACATGAAAACGAAGATTGCAGAAATAGAGGAAAAAGCTGCTGAGATCTCCGAACCAAAATCAGTTATTGTTGAAGTTAGCCCTGCTCCAGACATTTTTGTTGTCGGTAAGAATACTTTTATGGATGAGATGCTCACCCTTATTCATGCTGAGAACGGTGCTGGGGATTTAGAAGGCTGGGTGAATTTGGACGAAGAAGCTGTCATTGAACGCAATCCGGACGTTATCATTACAACTTATGGATATTATACAGAAAATGCCGTTGACTTATTGCTTTCAAGAGAGGGTTGGCAGGATGTAGCTGCGGTGAAAAATAAGCAGGTGTATGATGTGCATTCAGATCTTGTAACTCGTTCTGGTCCAAGGCTTGCAGAAGGCCTTGAGGAGCTGGCAAAAGCGATTTACCCAGAAGTATTTGAGTGATCTGCTTAGTTTGGAGAGAAAACCATGAAAAGAATGGGTCAAAGAGCTTTTGCTTATATAATTGCGCTCGCTTTCTTGCTTATTGCCATATTATTAGGTATTTCAATCGGGACAGTTTCTGTTCCGATTGGAAATATCGTACAGATCATCGGTGCTGAAATTTTCCGTTTTATTTCTATTGATCATATTGATCCGATGCAAACGAATATCGTATTAAGTATTCGTTTACCAAGAGTTATTTTGGCAGGACTTGTGGGGGCGGCACTCGCAATTGCGGGGGCGGCCTTTCAAGGTCTTTTGCGGAATCCACTGGCCGATCCCTATACATTAGGAGTCTCTTCGGGTGCTTCGGTAGGTGCTGTTCTCACTTTGTTTTTTCAATTTTCGCTCCCGTTTGTAGGAGCTTTTACTTTACCTTTACTCAGTATCCTTTTTGCTTTTTTAACGATATTTGTAGTATTGGGATTTGCTCGGAAAATTGATAGAGCGATGAAGGTTGAGACGATTATTTTAACGGGAATTATATTCAGTTCTTTTTTAGGGGCATTTATCTCCTTATTAATTGCTTTGACAGGAGATGAACTGCGACAAATCATTGGTTGGCTTCTTGGAAGTGTGTCGATGAGAGGCTGGAGTTATATACAGATTATTCTCCCATTCTTTATTTTAGGCACCATTATTCTTATTGCCAACAGCAAAGAACTCAATGCGATGTCTTTTGGAGAAGAGCGCGCTCAGCATTTAGGTGTGAATGTGCAGAGAAGGAAGATGGTCATTTTAATTGCTGGTTCTATTTTAACTGGTGCAGCGGTAGCAGTTTCGGGGACGATTGGTTTTGTTGGTCTTGTGATTCCTCATTTAACAAGAATGCTGTGGGGACCGGACCACACCCATTTACTCCCGCTATCAATCTTGACAGGGAGCAGTTTTCTCATATTGGCTGATTTGGTCTCACGAACGATCATTTCTCCAATCGAACTCCCGATCGGAGTAATTACCGCGTTAATAGGCGCTCCAGCTTTCGGAATTATTTTGATGAAAAGACGAAGTGGAGAAAGAAGTGGATCAGATGCTTAAGGTTGAACAGCTTTCAGGTGGATATGCAAGAGAACTGATAGTGAAGAATGTCTCATTTCAAGTTGGAGAAGGGGAACTATTTGGAGTGTTAGGGCCAAATGGCAGCGGTAAAACGACTTTGCTGAAAATGATTTCGGGGATATTGCCTTTCCGGCAAGGAAGGATCACGATAAAAGGTCAGTCTATTAAAAGCTATACGATGAAGGAACTAGCAAAGATGATTGCGGTTTTATCCCAGCATTCTTCACAGGCCTTTTCCTATACGGTGAAAGAGACGGTTTCTCTCGGCCGCTACGCCCATCAAGATGGGTGGTTTCGCTCTTGGAGTGTTGAGGATGAACGAATTGTCCAAGAAGCAATGGGACAAACGGGGATTGCCTCTTTCCAGCATAAAAGCATTCAAGACCTTTCCGGGGGTGAGAGACAACGGGTTTTTTTAGCACAAGCCCTCGTTCAGGAGCCTGAAATTCTCCTATTAGATGAACCGACGAATCATCTTGATCTGTCCTACCAAAAGGAACTGCTGGATTTATTAAAAAAATGGACGGGAGAAAAAGGACTGACCGTTGTTTCGATCTTCCATGACCTGAATTTAGCAAGTCTTTATTGTGATCGCCTTTTGCTTCTTGAAAATGGTGGTGTGCATTCAAATGATATTCCGAATGAAGTAGTGAAGGTGGAAAAAATAAAAGAGGTCTACCATACCGATGTTGAAAAGCATCCCCATCCAAGCATTCCAGTACCACAAATGGTATTGTTGCCAAAGTATGGAGCGAATGAAGCAAATGTTGTCATTGAGCCAAGTTATATGCAAATCAATAAGGAGTACATTTCTCTTCAATCTCCGATTCCGTTGCGAACCATGTCATCGGGAGTGGTAGGTTCAGGGTTGGGCTGGCATCATACCTTTGTTAATCGTCATGTTGATAAAAGCTATGATTGCTCCGATCATCGCCAAGAAATGAGGCAATTTTTAAGAGAACGGGGCTTTGAACCGTCGGAGACAATCGGAATGATGACGGCAGTTCATGTTGAGGATGTTGCCTACAAATTGTTAAAGGCAGATGGTTTTTCTGTTCTCGTGATTGTGACGGCAGGAGTTGGCAATGCAGTCGATGCTTCGAAAAGTGTTGAGCACTCTTTTGAACTCATACCTGGAACGATTAATACCTGGATATTCATTAATGGAAAGCTGACGGAGGAGGCTTTTATCCAAAGCGTCATGACGGCTACGGAGGCAAAAGTAAAGGCAATGGAGAATCTGAAGGTAGTGGATATTGTTACGGGCACGATCGCCACTGGAACATCAACGGATAGTATTCTTATAGCAGCAACGCAAACAGGGAAAGAACTAGAGTTCGCCGGAACGATCACTCCACTCGGAAAGCTCATTAGTCAAGGCGTGTTTCAATGTACAACAGAGGCTATTGAAAACAGTCGCAAAAGGAAGCAACAGCTATGATCAATCATTTGATCGCGTTAACAATTGCCGTGGTGATTGACGCAATTGTCGGAGATCCGCCAAAATGGCCCCACCCTGTAAAGTGGATGGGCACTTTTATCTCCTTATTAGAAAAGCGTTTGAATAAAAAGAATTCACTGCGGATAAAAGGTGCCGCAATGGTGCTGTTGATTGTACTCACTGTACTGACGGCAACAGCTAGTATTGTGTGGCTGAGTTATCAAATACATGTGGCCGCAGGGATTTTAGTGGAAAGTCTATTAATTGCGACAACAATTGCTCGAAAGAGCCTGCAGGAAGCTGCTCTTGAAGTATACAAACCGCTGCAAAAAGGTGATTTGCAAGAAGCGCGTTTAAAATTGTCCTATATTGTGGGCAGGGACACAGAGCGGCTTGGTGAAAGCGAATTAGTCAGAGGAACGGTAGAGACCGTGGCGGAAAATACGAGCGATGGGGTTACTGCTCCTTTGTTTTGGGCTCTTATTGGTGGTGCCCCGCTTGCCATGGTGTATCGTGCGATTAACACATGTGATTCCATGGTCGGCTACAAAAATGAACGCTTTCTCCAATTTGGCTGGGCCTCTGCGAAGCTTGATGATCTCGTTAATTGGCTGCCTAGTCGTCTTTCTGGTTGTATGATGTTAATGGCCCACAAACCGTTATTGCTAAAAAGAACGGATGCATGGCGAATATTTCTGCGGGATGCAAGAAAACATCCCAGTCCGAACAGCGGGTGGCTTGAGGCAGCGGTGGCAGTTCTTCTGGGAGTTCAACTAGGTGGAGTGAATTATTATAAGGGACTGGTTTCCAACCGGGCTCGAATGGGTGAGGCTTACACACCGTTGGAAAAGTCTCATATCCTGCTGACAAATCGCATTTTAACAAGTACAACTATATTATTTATCCTTCTGCTCTGGATTGGAGGAATTGCAATTGAATTGGCCAGCACATGGAGCAAATCCGCGTTATATTTATAAAGCTATGAATCTGCCCCTTCCGGAGAAAATCGTTGATTTGAGCGCGAATATTAATCCGTTAGGACCACCGCAAATTTTAAAAGAAATTTGGTTTGATTTGTTTTCGGACATTGCTGAGTACCCCGATCCGGAAGCAGCTTCTTTGAGGGGGATGATTGCCTCTAAGGAAGGGCTAGAGGAAGAAATGGTTATGGTTGCAAACGGTGGGGCAGAGCTTATTGCATTGTTAGGGAGATTATTTGCGCGCAAAAAGATCCTCATTATCCAGCCAACCTTTTCTGAATATGAACAGGCCTGCCGGGCTAATCATTGCGACATTGTCTACCACTTTTTAGACGAGAACTGGCAGTATTCATTGAACGAGCTGCCATTAAATGAAGTTGAGGCTGTCTTTTTATGTAATCCTAATAATCCTACAGGCGTTTGTTTTTCGTTTGAGCAAATGCTGTCATTAGCCAAACGATGTAAAGAGCATGAAGCTTATTTAGTAATAGATGAAGCGTTTTATGATTTTTGCAAAAGCTACCGCTCCCTTGTTCCAATCTTGCAGCACTATGCCAATGTCATTCTTCTTCGTTCAATGACGAAAATGTTTGCGATTCCCAGTTTGAGGCTGGGATACATATTGGCAGATGAGCGTGTAATCGCTAGTCTTAAAAACTATAAATCCCATTGGAGTGTTAATGGCATTGCCATTCGTGCGGGGGAGGCATGCCTCAAAGAAGAAGTGTTTATTGAGGAGACACGCGATTATATCGAGAATGAAAGAGAGAGACTTTTTGCTTTTTTCCACAAGGAAGGATATGAGTTCTCTCCGTCGCAAACGAATTTTTACCTTTTGAGATGGCCTGATATCGAATCGCAGCTGCCACTGTTTGTGTATTTATTGCGACAGGGGATCGTTCTTCGGCATACGATGAATTTTCCTGGAATAGAGGATCATTGGCTCCGGGTTGCCATTAAGAGCAAAGCGGAAAACAACCAGTTACTTGCGGCATTAAAGGGATGGAGAAAATGATATTTATTACAGGTGGAGTTAGAAGTGGAAAAAGTTCTTTTGCAGAGCAGCTCGCAAAGGAAAAGGCACAGAAACTAGGTGGAGCACTTCATTATCTTGCGACTGGAGTAGCAAGTGATCAGGAAATGGCAAAGAGAATAGCAAGGCATCAGCGGGAAAGAGAAGAGAGTGAATGGTCGTGGAGAACATGGGAACAGTCGACAGGGATTGAAGCGGTGGCCGAGTCTTTCACTAGTAAAGATATTGTTCTTCTTGATTGTGTTACGACGCTGTTAAACAATGAATTGTTTTCTCAACAAAATTGGAATCCGCAAGTATTGACGAAATTGCTGCATGGAATAGAAAGTGTCCAAGCCTGCTGTGCTGAGCTGATTTTAGTGAGCAATGAAGTATTGTGGGAAGGAATTAACCATGAGAATAAGCTTGTTTTGGAATATAGTAGAATAATAGGGAATTTACATCAAGTCCTTGTTGCCCGGTCTGAAAAGGCTTATTTAGTGGAAGCTGGAATTCCTATTGTAATGAAGGAGGAAATGGCATGAAAGGTGTGATGATTCAAGGTACGGCTTCAGATGTAGGAAAGAGTCTCGTTGTGACGGCTCTCTGCCGTCTCTTTGCCCTCGAAGGAGTAAAGGTTGCTCCTTTTAAGTCTCAAAATATGTCCAATAATTCATATGTGACAGTGGATGGCAAAGAAATTGGACGGGCGCAGGGAATTCAAGCAGAGGCGGCAAAAACGGAAGCGACCGTATGGATGAATCCCATCTTGCTTAAGCCAAGATCGGATATGCAGTCAGAGGTTGTCTTGCTAGGAAAAGCGGTACAAACTTTATCGGGAAAAGGGTATCGTTCTCATTTTTACGATGAAGGGATAAAAGTTATTAAAAAGTCTCTCGGGCATTTAGCAGAAGGCTTTGATGTAGTGGTCATTGAAGGAGCGGGGAGTCCGGCTGAAATCAATTTAAAGGATCGGGAAATTGTCAATATGAAAGTGGCTGAGCTTGCTGATGTCCCGGTTATCCTCGTTGCAGACATTGATCGAGGTGGAGTATTTGCGAATGTGGTTGGAACGTTGGAACTGCTTGATCCAGACGAGCGAAAGAGAGTAAGAGGGGTTTTTATCAATAAATTCCGTGGAGATATGAGCCTTTTTGAGGATGGAGTAAAGTGGTTAGAAGACAGAACAGGAGTGCCGGTTTTAGGGGTATTGCCATATGTTCACAATCACATGATTGACGGGGAGGATTCTTTGTCGATTCAAACCAATCGAAATGGGAATGGCGATATCGATATTGCTGTTATCCACTTGCCTTTCATCTCTAACTACAGTGATATTGAGCCGTTTTATGATGAAGAGGACGTGAGTGTGCGCTTTATTAAGAATCTATCCCATTTTGGTCAGCCTGATGCGGTTATCATTCCAGGAACGAAAAGCACAATCAACGATTTAACGTATTTGCTGGAGTCAGGACTAGCTGGGCGTTTGAATGAATATGTAGAAAATGGCGGTCGCATTGTTGGCTTATGCGGCGGATATCAAATGCTAGGTCAAGAAATTGTTGATGTGGCAGGTTCTGATACAGGTGTTATTGGCAATCGTTTAAAGGGGCTTCAGATGATTCCGAGTACAACGGTGTTTACAGCTGACAAAAAAACAGTGCGCTTCAAAGGGAAGTACGCCCCAACTATAAAAGTGAAAGGCAGTCGGCCGATTGAAGGCTATGAAATTCATCTTGGCGTAACTGAATCGCTCGAGAAGGGGAGACCCTTTTTAATTTTAGAGGATGGAAAAGAAGAGGGCTACTACAGTGAAGATGGAAAAACAATCGGAACGTATGTCCATCATCTCTTTCACAATGATGAGTTTAGAAATTTTTGGTTAAATGAAATTCGGCGAAGTAAGCAGCTTCCAACAAGGAATATACTGTATCGCCAGGACTTAAAAGAATCGAAATATGATGAACTAGCTCTCACGCTAAAGAAATATATGGATTGGGATAAAATTAAAAGAATCGTAAGCGGTTGGGGGACAGAAGGGTGAAATTTGTAAGAGGCTTTTTATTGAATCTGCAATTTTTCACTGCGATACCGATGCGCACCGCCCTTCCCCTCGATCATCAGCATTTGCAAAGTAGTATTAAAACATTTCCGCTTGTCGGTTTACTGCAGGGGATTGTTTATAGTGCGTTATTATATTTTTTAACCAATTATTCACCGCTTTCGCTTTTAGCGAGCGCATTTTTGCTCTGGCTTGCGGTCATAGTGATGACTGGTGGCATCCATCTAGATGGGTGGATGGATGCCAGTGATGCGTTCTTTTCCTATCAGGATCAGGCCAAGCGATTAGAGATTATGAAGGACCCGAGAACAGGTGCTTTTGGCGTTTTATCGGTTTTCGTTTTATTAAGCAGTCGATTTTTATTTATTTATGAGATTCTAGCTTCAATGACGTATGCCAGTTATTTTTTGCTCATGCTGATCCCGTTTCTTGGGAAAAGTGTAATGGGCATTGTGCTGGTGACGATCCCTTCAGCTAAAAAGGATGGTTTGGCTGCTCTTTTTCAGGAAGCGGGAAATAGTCGCTCATTAGCTGGATATCCGTTGTATCTTATCGTAATTGCCACCATTTTTATTAGTGGTTGGAGCGGGATTATGCTTCCGCTCATAATCCTCGTTGGCGTTGCCATTCTTTGCTATTATTTGATTCGTGTCAAAGTGGTGAAATGGTTCGGAGGCATTACGGGGGACGTGCTTGGGGCCTCAGTGGAAGGGACTGAAATCATGTTATGGATGGCACTGTGGTTATTACATTATTTCGTCATGGTTTAACGGAGGGAAATAGAAGGAAGCAATATATGGGCTGGAATGATTCACCTCTAAGCATGGAGGCAATTGCACAGCTTTCTTCCTATCAACTAGATGTGCAAGCCTATGATTTGTATGTGAGCAGCGACTTAAATCGTTGTTTACACACAATGAAGCTTTTATTTCCTACAGCTGAGCCGAAAACAGTTATGGAATTCAGAGAAATGCATTTTGGCGATTTTCAAGGAAAGACCTATGAACAATTAAAGGACGACATAAGCTATCAAAAATGGCTTGAGAACCCGGTTATCCATGCCCCGCCAAATGGAGAATCTTTTGAGCAATTTGCCAATCGAGTTGACGCAGGCTGGGAGCGAATCTGCCGATATTTGCATGAGGAAGATGGAGCGCGTCCCTTTATCGTTACCCATGGTGGAGTTATTAAATATTTATTAAGTCGATTTTCCCCCATACAGAAACCGTTTTGGGATTGGCGCATTGTTCATGGCACTGGTTATGAGCTGTTATTTGATGTGGAGCAGTTAAGGAGGGGAAACCGATGCATTTCGTTACGGGAGGTGCCTTTAATGGAAAAGGAAAATGGGTAAAAGATCGATTCCCGCAAGCAAAATGGATATCAGCTTATAAGGGAGAACCGTTTATTCAAAATGTTCATGTTGCTCATGTTGTTTTAGAGGGATTGGAGCAGTGGGTGAAGGCAAGCTCGAATTCTCGTGAAGAATGGCTGAGTCAATTTGCAATATGGCATAGGTGGGAGCAAGAAGATGCATCCCGTAAGGTAATTTTTATTGGAACAGATATTTCAAAAGGAATTGTTCCAATGGAAAAAGCGGATCGAGATTGGCGTGATCGTACAGGCTGGATCTATCAAGATTTAACTGGTCTTTGTGAGCGGGTCGATGTGATTTGGTATGGCATAAACCAAACGATTAAGGAGGATTCAAAATGAGATTGTACACTAAAACGGGTGACAAAGGACAAACAAGCATTATTGGCGGAAGAGTTGACAAAGATGATATTCGTGTTGAAGCGTATGGAACAGTAGATGAGGTGAATTGCTTTGTCGGTCAAGCGGTAACGGAATTGGATGTAACTCTGTTTAAGGATGTTCTTTTGGATCTTGAAAAGATACAGCATGAGCTGTTTGATTGTGGTGGTGATTTAGCAAATATTACGAAAAAACGTGAACCAAAACTAACGGAAGAAGCAATTGCTTATTTAGAAAAAAAAATTGATGAACTTATTGCTGAAGCACCTGAATTAGAGCGCTTTATCCTGCCAGGTGGAGCTAAGGCATCTGCGACGATTCATATCGCCAGAACGGTTACAAGAAGAGCTGAGCGATTAGTAGTTAGTTTAATAAAAGCGGATGATACTGCACCAACTGTCTGCCTCCAATACTTAAACCGGCTCTCCGACTACTTTTTTGCCTTAGCACGTGTCGTTAATTTCCGCTTAAATGTGAAGGACGTTGAATATGTAAGAAGTGCGAATGTGTTTAGAGGAGGGAAGCGCAAAGATGAACGGAAGGAAAATTAGTCTCCTTGCTGTTTTTATTGGCCTTTCTGTTGTTGGTGCGAGTATAAAAATTCCAGCGATCATTGGAAGTGTAGCGTTAGATGCATTTCCGGCTTTACTTGCAGCTGTCTTTTTTGGCGGTGCTCCAGGAGCCGTTGTGGCTGCCTTTGGTCATTTAGTTTCTGCGCTTTTAGGCGGGATGCCTATGGGACCTCTGCACTTTATTGTAGCGGTAGAAATGGGAATTCTGGCGTTTTGTTTTGCGTATATGTGGAAAAGAAAGTGGCTCGCGAGCGTCTTCTTTGTTTTCGGAAACACGGTTCTTGCTCCGCTTCCGTTTATTTATTTCTACGGCTTAGCCTTTTATAGTGCCCTATTGCCTTCCTTATTGGTTGGTTCTGTAGTGAATACTGTTGTTGCTCTTCTTTTAATTCCAAGATTACATTCTTTTTTTAAGGGTGTCTACGATAAAGGGGCGGTAAAGGGATGAGAAATGCCCTCGTCATTCCCATCGGTGAACAAGGTTCCCTCGTAATCACAACAGATAATAGCGGTGGAATTGGCATGAAGGGACATGATCTTGTAAAGGTAGCCTACGACATAGTTGGCTATTTTTCTTTTCGAGTAGCAGTAATGGAGTGTTTAGCGGCGGGAGCCAAACCTTTTGCTGTGGCCATTCACAATTTTTGCGGTGAAGACGAGTGGGAGGAATTAGTTGTTGGGGTGGAAAAAGGTTTGTCAGAGTTAGGGATAAGGGACATACAAATTACAGGGAGCACGGAAAGCAATTTTCCACTTATGCAGTCAGCCGTTGGACTGAATGTTATTGGCATGGCAACAGAAATAAATAGATTACCAGAGTCGTCTGAAGTTGCTCTTATTGGTTTGCCGTTAGTAGGAAATGAAGTAATGGAATTTGCCGATCAAGTGGCACCACTATCGCTTTTTTATCAGCTTAGTTTAAGAGAGGACGTTACTGTATGGCCAATTGGTTCGAAAGGGATAGCCTATGAACTGGAGAAGCTAAATTTCGTCAAAACATCTGATGGGATTGACTTTTTTAAATCAGGAGGTCCGGCGACTAGCTTTTTATTAATGTATCCGAAAGAAAAAGAGAGTGAGCTTGTTAGTATTGCAGGGCAGTATTTTCATTTTTTAAAGTAAGGAGGGAGACAGTTGCTGAAGCTATTTGTAACAAGGCATGGGGAGACGGAATGGAATGTGGAAAAAAGACTGCAGGGACGGCTGAATTCCAATTTAACAGCAAACGGTGTCAGAGATGCAAAGCTGTTAGGAGAAAGCCTGAAGAACACAGACTTTGACATGGTCTATGCAAGCCCAAGCAAGCGTGCTGTCGAAACAGCAAAGCTCATTATGGGCAATCGGGCAATGCCCTTGAAAACAGATGAAAGATTAATGGAAATTCATTTAGGTGAATGGGAAGGACGGACGACTGAAGAAATTAAGCAAACTGAACCGGATTTGCACCATCTATATGAAGAAAAGCCCCACCTTTTTAAAGGAACAGGAGAAAGCTTTGTCGATGTAAAACAAAGAGTGGATTCTATTCTCCAGGATCTTGAAAAAGCGCATCAGAATGGAAATGTCCTAGTTGTTACCCACGGGGTCGTTATTAAGGTTCTCCAGACGATTTTGAAGGGGCGTTCTTTGGAATTTGTGTGGGATCCGCCTATTATTGAAGGAACCAGCTTAACAATTATCACGATAAAAGATGGAAATCGAACGCTGCTCCTTGAAGGAGATCTTGCCCATAAAGAGGAGAAGCATTTGTTTTAGGGATGCTATGGAAATTTTCAATATTAATCCCACAACCAGAATGAAAAATCGCATTTGGGTGTGGGATTTTTTCTGCCTTTAGTGCAAGAGCCATTTTAAAAAAATTGTGAAGTCCTTCTTTGTCTGTGCTCAGATGAGATGAAGGAAAGCTATTTGAACTTTCATTGTCTTTAAAGCAGTGATCCGCGGGCTATTTAAATAAAGGGCCCCCTTGTTTTGCTGCAGCTATCGTATTATTTTTTTCTAATCTTACATAACCAATTTTTATAAGAGCTTTTATATAAACTTGTTATATGTCGGTGTTGGTTCATTTTTCTCTGATTCCATAATGGGATACCGAAAACCAATTTTGTTTAACAAAGCCCTTATATAAAAAACGCAGGCTATGAAACGAGGATGATGGCCAGTGTATGTCAATCAATATCGTCTAATGCCTGCGTTCTTGAGCAAATTATTTAGAGTTTGTTTCTACATTATTTTAACTAGCTATTTCAGCGTTTTGTTCTGACGGATCGTCCTGTCCAGAAATTTTATCAGCAATGACTGTGAGAGCTCCATCACCAGTGACGTTACAAGCAGTTCCAAAGCTGTCTTGTGCTAAGTATAAGGCGATCATCAGCGATAGCATCGTGGAATCGAAGCCTAGCATCGTTTCTAATAATCCAAGCGCTGCCATCACTGCCCCCCCTGGTACACCAGGTGCAGCAATCATGGTTACACCAAGCATAAAAATAAATGGGAGGATCCCTGTGAATGTTATCTCTTGCCCCTGCAGCATCAACACAGCAATCGCACAACTGACAAGGGTTATTGTACTGCCAGATAGATGAATCGTTGCCAGTAATGGTACAGAAAAATCCGCCGTTTTTGTCCGTGCCCCTAATTTTTTCGTGTGGATCAAAGTTACGGGAATCGTGGAAGCGGAAGATTGTGTTCCAAGTGCAGTAAAATAGGCTGGTGCCATTTCTTTTAACAGGCGAAAAGGGTTTCTTTTTGAGACTGAGCCCGCTACGAAATATTGCAGCACTAAATAGAGAACATGGAGTGCAATGATCATGACGAATACTTTAGCAAATACACTCATGATGTCGCCAACCTGACCGCCGTAAGTCATATTGGAAAATATCCCGAAAATATGAATAGGTAACAGTGGAATAATCACTTTTTCAATTAATTTTTCAACAATTGAACGGAAATCATTCATGACGTGTAACAAAGCATTATTCTTTAATGCTGCCATTCCAAGTCCTAAAGTAAAGGCTAGTAATAATGCTGTCATTACTCCCATTATTGGCGGCATATCAACTTGAAAATAACCTGATAGTAAAGCTTCTTCTGGATTCTCGAAGGATGTAAGGCTTTGATTCCTTAGAATAGTAGGGTAGAGTGTGTTGGCTGCAAAAAATGCTATTAGTCCGGCAATAATTGTTGAACCATAGGCCAGTCCTGTTGTAACCCCAAGAAGTTTACCAGCTCCACGTCCCATTGTTCCGATTCCTGGAGCGATGAAACCTATTATGATTAATGGAATAGCAAAACCGAGAAAATTTCCAAATAATCCGTTAAAGGTTGCCAATATTTTAATAAGCCATTCAGGTGAGATTAAACCAATGATAATTCCGAGCCCAATCGCAAGAATGATGCGAGGCAGTAGTCCGAGCTTTTTCATAATGTCCTCCTAAGAAAAACAGATGTTTTTTCAAGATGGATTGATTATACATTCTTTTTTTTCATCTGTTAAGTAGTAAAAATTATTTCAGTAAAATTAAATTATTCAATTAATTCGAAAAATATTCCGAACCAAAAGTCTTTTTTCCGCTGTTATTCGCTTCCTTCACCAAGTAGGTTGTATAATAGGTGTAAAGCAAGCATTGCTTTCATACATATAAGAATGAAGATAAAAAATACTTAAAAATATTGCTTCTTACCCTCGTCCTTTTTTGATTAAGTGATAAAATAGAGAAAGGTTTGAAAGAAGGTAAAAGTTAAGAATGGCTAGAGTTGTATTGCTCGGCTGAAAAATGGAGGAACGTCTGATGAAAAAAAAATTAGGGTTATTGTATGGCGGGAAATCAGCGGAGCATCATGTTTCCTTGCAAACAGCACTTGCAGTTATAAATGCATTAGAGCATGATAAATTTGATATTCATCCCATTTATATTGCTGAGAATGGAGAGTGGATAAAGGGGCCATTATTAAATGGAAAAGTTGAGAGTGTGACATCACTTCAATTTTCCCACGGAGAAGCTCTACCTCCAACGGCATTGGCACCAACGCTTTTTCAAGCTGAGCAAAGTGAGGGGTCATTTGATGTTATTTTTCCACTGCTGCACGGACCCAATGGAGAAGACGGAACGGTTCAAGGTTTGTTGGAGCTCTTAAATCTCCCGTATGTAGGAAATGGTGTTTTAGCTTCCTCAGCAGGAATGGATAAAGTTATCATGAAAAACATCTTTGCACAAGCAGGACTCCCGCAAGTTAATTATGTGTGGTTTATCCGCAGTGAATGGGAGCATAATCGGGAAAAAGCATATGGGGTGGTGGAGGAAGAACTCGGCTATCCTTGTTTTGTGAAGCCAGCCAATCTAGGTTCAAGTGTCGGGATTAGTAAGTGTTCAAATCGTGAAGAACTGGAAAGGGCATTCAAGGAAGCTTTCCAGTTCGATCGAAAGATCATTATTGAACAAGGTATTGAAGCGAGAGAAATAGAGCTTGGCGTTTTAGGGAATGATAAACCACAATGTTCGGTTGCAGGCGAAATTATTCCTAAGGTTGAATTTTATGACTATAAGGCAAAGTATGAGGATGGCAATACCGCTTTAATTATTCCGGCAGAAATTGCGGAAGACGAATATGCGATGCTTCAGGAACTGGCTTTGCGCGCGTTTAAAGCTCTTGATTGTTCTGGTTTGGTAAGGGCGGATTTTTTCCTTACGAAAGATGGTCAGGCGTACATTAACGAAGTAAATACAATGCCTGGATTCACTCCTTTTAGTATGTTTCCGTTACTATGGAAACATACAGGTGTAGACTATCCACAGCTTATCGAACGACTCGTTGAACTCGGGCTTGAAAGGCATGAGGAAAAACAAAAAATTAAATATTCCTTCTAAGTTTTAAGGTAATATTTTTTATGTTTTATAAGTGAGTCAATTTCATAATTGCGCACTTCAAGTTAAAAAACGAACATAAATCGAATATTACAGATATTTAATTTGTAATAACTCAGATATAAATGACTTTAAACTTAATAGTTCGTTTTTTAAAAAGCGGCTGTACATTATGAAATCGATTCAATTCTGTACAACATATAAATATGAGAATTTGAGAATGGTCTAGCGCAGGCTGCTATCCGCGAAACAAACTTTTTGCCCCACTAGTATCGCATCTGTAGATCGCGGTTAATCGGGAAATTTGAAAGGCCGAGCCCTTTCATGTTTGTATGGCGATGCGCTTGCGCTTTTCTTAATTGGAGGTTTCTTCAGTGATCAAGAAAACGATGAAACAATTAGCTAAAATGATACAGGTAGATCACGACCTTGAACAATTTGCAAATATTGAAATTAGCGGAGTTACAATTGATTCAAGAAAAATTGAAAAGGGAAATTTATTCGTCCCCTTTAAAGGTGAACAGGTTGATGGGCACCTTTATGTAGAAGAGGCGTTGGAAAAAGGAGCTGCGGCCGCGTTATGGCAAAAGGATGTACCGAATCCGCCTGTTCATTTGCCGGTAATAGTTGTCGAGAACACTCTTGAGGCTTTGCAAGAGTTGGCTCGCCAGTACCGTTCAGAGCTTGATGTAAAAGTGGTAGGGATTACCGGCAGTAATGGCAAAACAACGACGAAAGATATTACAGCGTCCCTTTTAGGATTGCAGTACAAAGTGCAAAAAACAGAAGGAAATTTTAATAATCATATTGGATTGCCGTTAACGATCCTTGGCTTGGAAGAAGACACGGAAATTGCCGTTCTCGAAATGGGAATGAGCAGTGTTGGTGAAATTGAGTTTTTAACGAAATTAGCACGACCTTCCGCCGTGATCATTACAAATATCGGTGAAGCGCATCTTCAGGATTTAGGTTCGCGAGAAAGAATTGCTGATGCAAAGCTAGAAATTGTCAAAGGGTTAATGGAAAACGGTTTGATCGTCTATCATGGTGATGAGCCCCTATTGTTTGAAAGACTGAAGAACTTTGATGGGGATGCGAAGCAGAGTACATTTGGGCGCTTTGATTACAACACTTTGTATCCATTGGATATTAGGCAGACAGATACGGGGAGTCATTTCAAGGTCAATAGTCTGCCATATGAATTTGAACTTCCGGTTTTAGGTACACATAATATTCTTAATGCATTAGCTGCTATGCTTGTAGCCCATTACTTCGGTATTCCATATGAAAAGATGAACGATGCTTTTTCAACATTGAAGGTAACGAATATGCGAATGGAGCTTGTAGAAGGCGGCTGCGGGGAAAAAATAATTAATGATGCTTACAATGCAAGTCCGACTTCTATGAAAGCGGCGATCGAATTGGTGACAAGCTTATCAGGATATGAACAAAAAATTCTTGTTCTGGGTGACATGCTTGAATTAGGACCGGAAGAAACATCATTTCATTATAGTGTTGGACAAGAAATTGATTCTAGCCACATTGATTATCTGTTTACCTACGGAAAGTTGGGTGAGTATATTGCAAAGGGAGCAAGAGAACACTTTCCTGCAAATCGCGTACGCTCTTTCTTAGATAAGGAGCTTTTACTGCAAGAGTTAAAAAAAGTAATAAATGCTCAAACGTTAATTTTAGTAAAAGGGTCCCGTGGGATGAAGCTGGAAGAGATCGTACAGAAACTACAAAAACAATAATTTTTGGAGAGAGCTAGTGTGGAAAAGGCTGGCACAGATAATCCAAAGCAGAAGAAGCAAGTGAAGACAAAACCTCGGTTTTCGGCACTTGCTTTTTTGTGTTTTTATTATTGAACAAAAGCCCTGTAAGCAAATCTTTAAATTCATGCAATGTCCCTTTTTATTTAGATTCCCTAAATAATATTCATAATATTGTAAGATGTAATCGTGAACTGGCGAGTTTGTTCCTATATACTGGCTTCATGTAGGTCTAAAGTTCTATGAATGGTAAGGAGGAAAAACATGGGTGGATGTCCATTCAAGCGTATATTAGGAGGGCAGGAGGGAGCAATTCGACTATTTGGTAAAGGAAAGCCTCATGAAGAGGATACGACGGAGCCGCTATTGTCGGGGGGTTCTCAGGGTTTGAACAAGTTAAAAGGGCAATCTGTCGGCAGGCAAATAGAATTCGTTGGTCTTAGTGATGATGACGTTAAAAATCTTGCCGAGTTAAAGCCAATTTTAGAAAAGTATGCGCCATTAATCGTTGAAGCATTTTACGGAAAGCTTCAGGAAATGCCAAATTTAATGGAGATTATTAATAAACATTCAACGATAGAAAAATTGAAAAAAACCTTAGCGCAATACTTGCTGGATATGGTCTCCGGTCAAATTGGAGAGGATTATGTCCGCCGCCGCAAAATAATAGGACAGGTTCATAATCATATTGGGCTATTTCCAGAGTGGTATATTGGCGCCTATACCCTTATCCAAAATGAAATGCTTCTGTTGTTAACAAAAGAATGCTCTTCATGGGAAGATGTGATGAAATATTATCTCTCTTTTCAAAGGCTATGTTCCTTTGATATGCAAATAGGGATTCAGACATATATTGAAGCGTATACGTCATCGATGATGAAATTGAATGAAATAAAGGAGCTTCAAAACCGATTGAACGACTCGTCGATAACTTTGGCGGCCGCGGTGGAGGAGACGACATCAGCAATAGCTAACAAAGAAGAAGTGGTGAATGAAATGCTCCTGGAGATCGAAAGCATTAATGCATCATCTAAGGTGACCATTTCCACTGTGGACAAAGGGAGAGAAGACATTTCAGAAGCACTAATGAAGATGGATAAAGTTGTTGAATTGATTGAAAAGACAAAAATACTGACCGACGAAATGAGTAACAGTCAGAAAAATATTGGACAAATTGTGAAAACGATTCGGGGAATATCTAATCAAACTAATATTTTATCTTTAAATGCAGCGATTGAGGCAGCGAGAGCAGGAGAGCATGGGAAGGGTTTTTCGATCGTTGCTCAAGAGGTAAGGAAACTGGCAAGCGAGACGGAGCAAGCGCTTGATCATATCCAAGGGCAAATCGGTACCGTTCAAGAAACGATTGTTAAGTTTGACACCGGCTTTCTGCAAATGATCGAAGAAGCCAGTCACTTTCGGGAGACAAATCGAAGCCTTGTGCAATTGCTAGAAGATTCAGTGAAAAATGTTACTGCGAATGATGGAAGGCTTCATCATTTCAGTGGATTTATTCGTGAATTTAAGAAGACGTTTGATGAAATAGCGGTGTCATCTCATCAAATTGCTGCCATGGCTGAACAATTAAGTCACTTGAATATGGAGTTGACCGACAAGATTCAAAGTTAAAATCCATTTAAAAGTGTATCACTAGTATCAATCGTTGAATAAGGTGTAGAATATAGGTAGATCCCCATTGATACTCTAATCATGAGGTGGTGTTTTACTTGATCGGCTGCTTATGTATACATGGATTCACGGGCAATCCTACTGAGGTAGAGCCTCTCGTCACACATATTAGAAGAAATACGGATTGGCATATCGTCGTCCCGACTTTACCGGGACATGGTGAGCATCTAGCTCTGAAAGGGATAAGTTATAATCAATGGATCGAGCATGCGGAGCGAGAGCTGCAAAATCTCTTGAAAATCTGTGATAAGGTATATGTAATAGGCTTTTCAATGGGTGGTTTAATTGCCAGTTATTTAGCGGTTCACTATCCTATTGAAAAATTAATTCTACTTAGCGCGGCTGCATATTATGTAAATCCAAAGCAACTGCTTGTGGATGTATCTGAAATGGTAAAGGATACATTAAAGGGTCGCTTAAAGGAGAACGAGTTATTCATTAGGTATTCCAGAAAATTAAAGGAAACGCCAATTGCTGCTACCCTCCAATTCAGAAAGCTTGTCGCCACGATCAAACCGTTGATCAATCGGGTGACCATCCCGACTTTGATTGCTCAAGGGGAGAGTGATGGTGTCGTTCCGCCTAGAAGTGCACATTATTTATATGAAAACATTGCAACTCCTGAAAAGAAGCTGATTTTCCTAAAAGAATCAAAGCATCTTATTTGTCATTGTAACGAACGGGATAAGCTCTTTTGTGAAATTGTTGATTTTCTTCAAGATGCTAAGAATTCATAATAGTTCCTACTATTTACAAGGGAAATATAAAATATTAGTGTCCTATTTCCTCTCCTTTCATTGCATTCAATTCTTTAAAGTGTTAAAATTGATTCAAAGTGTCATCGAGAATTTCATTTCGGACATACTCCACTTGGAGAATGTCTTTTTTTCACTTTAGCTTTGTTAAACAATATTGTTGAATAAACGAGTTATGGCTCATTTCTTGTGAAACCTTGGTTTCGCACGCCTTTCAGTTATGTTAAAGAGGTGGAGAAAATGAGCCAAAATCAACACCAACATATAGCAAAGCCTCCACTTTACAGATGGTTATGTTGAATAAACCCCGCAATGGAAGATCTGCTAGTTCAATTTTTATAAGGGGATTATGAACAAATTTGATGGAGAATACTGAAATAAGTTTTTTTCTATTGGTGAAAGATAAGAGCGGGATGTAATTTTTAAAGAGGATCAATTTTTAAAGGCGGCGAATGAAAAAATTTGGTGGATTATCGATTGGTGCCACTGGATATAATCATATAAGGTTCGCTTTTTCATTTGCTTACAGGATGAAATTGATTCGAAAATTTAAATTTTAAATAAAGAAAACTGTTAGCTCCATTTTGGTTTCTAAATGAATTTAGATAACAGGTTGGAATCTCGGATAGATATTTAGGAGAGATATGGGGAAATGTATGTGAAATGTAGATTCTCCACAGGAGGGAAGGCATGTCATCCCATCGTAAGTCCCTAGCTTCTCTCGCTTAGTTGGATGACTGGTTGATTTTTTCTAATTATCGTGAAGGATGTTAGAATAGTTTGAAGGCGCTAAGCAGTTTTCTAAAGAAGAAGGAGAATGAAAAACATTGACGAAGTTTGAAGATTTAGGTATTAGCCCGGCAACAATGAGATCATTAAAAAGAATGGGATTTGAGGAGGCAACTCCAGTACAGGCAGAAACAATTCCATTAAGTTTAGAAAATAAAGATTTGATCGGGCAAGCGCAAACTGGTACAGGAAAAACAGCTGCATTTGGAATTCCTTTGATTGATAAGATTGATAAGGATTCTAACGTGATTCAAGGAATTGTTATTGCTCCGACCCGTGAATTGGCTGTTCAAGTATCTGAAGAGCTTTATAAAATTGGCTATGGAAAAAGAGCACGGGTTCTTGCGATTTATGGGGGCCAAGATATTAATCGCCAAATTAGAGCGTTGAAAAACCATCCACATATCATTGTAGGAACACCAGGACGTATTCTTGACCATATTAATCGCAAAACCATTCGCTTAGAAAACATTCATACCGTTGTTCTCGATGAAGCTGATGAGATGTTAAATATGGGCTTCATTGAAGATATTGAAGCGATCCTTTCAAAAACACCTGAAGAGCGCCAAACGCTTTTGTTCTCAGCAACGATGCCTGCACCAATTCAAAGAATGGCTGAGAAGTTCATGAAGAATCCTCAAGTCGTTCGCGTAAAAACGAAAGAGGTAACAGTGCCATTAATTGAGCAATATTATTTAGAAGTACAAGAAAAGAGCAAATTTGATATTTTAACAAGACTTTTAGATATTCAAACACCAGAGCTTGCAATTGTATTTGGTCGGACAAAAAGACGTGTTGATGAATTATCAGAGGCTCTTAACTTACGTGGGTATATGGCAGAAGGAATCCATGGAGACTTGAGTCAGGCGAAGCGTTTATCTGTTTTGCGAAAGTTTAAGGAAGGTTCAATTGATGTGCTCGTTGCGACTGATGTGGCAGCACGTGGATTGGATATTTCCGGTGTCACTCACGTTTATAATTTTGATATTCCACAGGATCCTGAAAGCTATGTTCACCGTATTGGACGTACAGGACGTGCTGGTAAAGAAGGCGTGGCGATGACATTTATCACTCCGCGTGAAAAGTCTTATCTTGCCGTTGTGGAAAGAACGACGAAGAGAAAAATGGATAAGATGAAGCCGCCGACATTGGATGAGGCTTTAGAAGGACAGCAAAAAGCCGTATTGGAGAAAATTTTGCAATCGATTGATTCTAATAATCTTCAATTTTACAAACATGCTGCTGAGGAATTGTTAGAGCAGCAGGATGCAACCACTGTAGTAGCGGCTGTATTAAAAATGTTAACAAAAGAGCCGGATACAACACCTGTTAAGCTAACGGAAGAAAAACCGCTTCCATCAAGAAGAGATAAGCGTCCGAACAATGATAGAAGAGGAAAATTTGACTCGCGTGACCGTAAGCGTGGTAACTACAAGCCAAGACAAGGGCAAGGTCAGGGGCAAGGTGGAAGACGGCAAAGCAGCAATAATAAATCAAGAACAAACAGCTATAAGTAAGTCGGGAGAAGCTGTGGCAATTTTTAATAGCGATCCAAATTGATATGCTCCCCCTTAGGTTGACAGATTCAAAATAAAAATCTGTTTTGCCTTAGGGGGAGCTTTTTATGTCCAGTCAATTTGATTCCTCTTCGTTTAAGAGCGATAGTGAAAAGGGTCTGAGGACGAGAGGCTATTTTCCTTAGGTTAAAATGAAGCAATCCTCACGGATAAAAGCCTATGGTACAATGATTTCTGGACAGGTGGAACAACACTGAATTTGCAAAATTGAAACTAAATCCCTCTCCCTTCGTATAAAGATTATATTCATATTTTTGTGTTACATTAAAAATGCCCTCTTTTTAAGTACACGAGTTAAATTAAGTATGGGCATTTATAGCTTTAGGAGGATATTTTTATGTTATTAGAACCACAAAAACGAATTTCCGAACGGGCGTTACCTGTTTGGCGGATAACAGGGGCGATCTACAGCATCTTTATGCTTTTGCTATGTGGTGGCACGACGGGGTTAACCCTTATTTTTGATTGGCCAATATGGATTATCGCAATTGCTGCACTTGTACTCATTGTTTTTGTATATTTAATGATCTTCCTATTGCCAACTATAAGATGGCGCCGTTGGCGTTATGAAGTAAGAGAACAGGAAATTGAGCTGCAACAGGGAATTTTCATTACTCGAAGAACATTGGTACCAATGATTCGTGTTCAGCACGTAGATACTGTACAAGGACCGCTCTTGAGAAAATATAAGTTAGCGACTGTTACGGTTTCAACCGCTGCGACCGTCCATGAAATACCGGCTTTAGAGCTTGATGAAGCAGAGGAATTAAGGGTGTTTATTTCTAAGCTGGCAAGGGTGGCTGATGAGGATGTTTGAGCCGAAACGACTGCACCCGATAACGGCAATGTTGAATGCCCTTAAAATGTTCAAAGAATTAATTATTCCTTTTCTACTCATTGTTGTCTTTGGAAGCAGAGGCTCAGGTATGGGGTTGCTTCCACTCATTGGAGTGGGAGTTGTCTTATTGATCATTATTGCTTCAGGAATCATTAGCTGGCTTCGTTATACATATAGAATTGAAGAAAATGAGCTTCGCATCGAGTATGGTCTATTTGTGCGCAAAAAAAGATACATTCCTTTCGAGCGTATTCAGAGTTTGGATTTTTCAGAAGGGCTCCTTCATCGTCCGCTCGGTCTCGTAAAAGTTAAAGTGGAAACAGCCGGATCAAACGGTTTAGAGGCTGAGGCGGTATTAACGGCGATTACAAAGAACGAAGCAAATGAAATTCATGATATTCTTCAAAAAAGTCGAGCTAATGGACGAATAGATCCAAGCTTAGAAGCAGAAGATGTCCCTGAGCTAGAGGAGGAAGTCTTATATAAAATTACGATGAAAGAATTGTTGTTACTAGCTTCTACGTCAGGTGGAGTAGGGGTAGTGATTTCTGCCGTCTTTGCTTTTATCTTCCAGTTCGAGGAGATTATCCCGTATGAAACGGTTTTTCATGAGATAGAAGAGATCATTTCAAGCGGGGTTGTTTTTGTAAGTATTCTTGTTTTTCTTGGTTTTGCTCTGGCATGGATTGTGGCTGTTGTTGGAATGATCCTGAAATACGGAAATTTCATATTGAAAAAAGTGGATGATGATTTAATTATAACAAGAGGTCTGTTAGAAAAACGACAGTTAACCATTCCTCTTAACCGCATCCAGGGGATCAGGATTAGTGAAAATTTGCTAAGACAGCCATTGGGCTATGCAAGTGTTTATATTGAAAGTGCTGGCGGTTCAGTAGGTGATACGGAAGGTTCTTCAGCTAATATTCTTCCTTTTATTAAAAAAACACGCATCCGTGACATTATTGAAGAGAATATTCCAGGCTATATTGTCTCCAATGAAGTAACACCAGCACCAAAAAGGGCGCTAAAACGATATATCATTCGAGGAACGCTTATATTGATTCCAGTTGTCCCTATTTGTCTTTACTTCTTTCAATTATGGGGATTATTAACACTTGTGTTTCTACCGTTTTTGGCATTATGGGGGTACTTATGTTATCGAGATGCCGGCTGGCACTTGGAAGAAAATCAGTTAAAGCTGTCCTATCGCTCCATCGTTAAGAATACAGTTCTTATGCAAAAAAATAAAATACAGTCATTATCGATGAAGGAAAGCCATTTTCAGCGAAAAAGAGACTTGGCAACGATCGGTGCCACAGTTATGTCCGGACTTTCCGGAGCTGGGGGCAGTGTCGTTGACTTAGAGGAAGAAGATGTGTTAACGATTTATCATTGGTATTCAAGAGATGAAAAAAGCGCCGGATAAACAGGCGCTCCAGGCTATTGACAAACGCTCACTTTCTTCGTTGCTTCGCCTTGTCAGGTGCTCATTACCTACTATGGTAACTCCGCTCCTCCAAGGCTTTGCGCCTCGAAAGACAAACGTTTTCAATTAGCCTGAAGGTAACTGCTATCTAATATTTTGGGGTTTTTGTTTACACTCTGAAGCGCCGGATAAACAGGCGCTTTTTTTCTAGAATCCACCTAATAAACCGAGCAGTGCAAGTAAAGCGATAGCTATCCAAATTAGATGCTTTGCATGGAACTGTCGTTTGCCTGCGGAGTAACTGGAACGCCGCAATGAAATATTTCGAATCGATTCTGTCAATGCTCTACCTCTGCCAATTTGAATGGCACCTAAAATAAAGCCTGTTATCAAGCCGAAAATATGGGCAGTAATATTGATATTCGGCTGGAGAAAGGTCATAATGACTCCAATGACCGCAATGGTTAAAATCACTTGAGAATTATGGCGTGACATTAATTCCTTCCTTAAAAACACGATGGCAAGGTAGATGCCGAATAAGCCGAAGATGGAGCCGCTTGAACCAACATGGGTATAGGTAAGGGGCTTCAAAATGAGCGTGGCAACATTGGCTAATACTCCTGTTGCTAAATACAGAAGGATAAAACGAGATTTTCCGAGGATTCTTTCTAAGCCAGGGCCGAACAAAACAAGTGAAAAACTGTTAAAAAGCATATGAGCAATGCCGCTGTGGACAAAAATAGGTGTTACGAGACGCCAATATTCTCCTTGAACAATATAAAGATTAACGCCCATTAAGCTCTCGAAGATCGAAGCCGAAGGGAAGATAGCTGGTATTGAAGTGAGCATGTAAATCATGATGTGTAAGAAAATAATAACAGAAACGACAGGATAGTAGCGGATAAACTCCTTGAAGCTTTCCGTTCGGACAAACAAAATAAAACCTCCTTAGTTTAGGAAATATAGTTCGATTATTCCCATTTGCATACATGTACATTATATACGTTATTTGAGAAAGAAGCTCGCCGTAGACCTATTTTCATTTAAAGGTTTATATATAAACATAATATGTTTGTCTGGTTATAAAAATGAGAAGGAAGATGTTGATGATTGCTGGAATTGGAATTGACATTGTGGAATTAGACAGAATAGGAAAAATAATTGAGAAACAGCCGCGGTTTTCCGAGCGGATTTTGACACCATTCGAAAAAGAACGATTTGAGGCTCTTAAAGGGAAACGGAAAATTGAATTTTTAGCAGGGAGATTTGCTGCAAAAGAGGCTTTTGCTAAAGCAGTTGGTACAGGAATCGGTAAAAATTTATCATTTCTTGATATTGAGGTTGCTGCTGACAGAAATGGCAAGCCGGTAATACGAAAACCTTTTAATGAAGGGGTTCATTTATCTATTTCACACAGTGAAGAATACGCGGTTGCACAGGTTGTTATCGAAAAAATTTAATAAGCATCGCATAAGGCTCGTCATATTCCTGAAGGTTGTCTCATATATTCATAGTGCGATAGGGGAGACAAGTAGGCGAGAAGATTACAATGTCTAATGCCTGTCTTTTTCTCTCCAAACACTGAAGCTAACTACGCTTAAATGAGACAAAGGGGTTGAAAGGATGAAGAAATGGGTTGTATTGCTTCTCGCTGGGCTGATGGCGATGCTAGTATTGTCTGCCTGTGGGACAAAATCACAGGAGGATGTTGTGAAGGACTTGAATGGAAAGCTTCAACAACTAAAAGGGTACAAAGTTAAGGCGAAAATGACTTTGCAGATGGGAGCTGAGCCTCAAAGTTATGATGTGGAAATTTGGCATAAGGAACCTACCTACTATCGCGTGGATTTGAAAAATGCCCAAAAGGATCAAAGCCAAATGATTCTTCGCAATGATGATGGAGTCTTTGTGTTGACGCCAGCATTAAATAAGAGCTTCCGTTTCCAAAGTGATTGGCCAGAAAACAGCAGTCAAGCCTATTTATACGAATCATTGGTTGAAGATATTATCGAGGACAAGGAAGCGAAGTTTACTTCAACCAAAGAGCATTATGTGTTTGAAACTAAAACACGCTATCAAAATAATAAGATGCTCCCATTACAGGAAATTACACTTAATAAAAAGGATTTAACGCCAGTATCCGTAAAAGTGATGGACTCTGATCGAAATGCACTTGTCACAGTTGAATTTTCCAATGCCGATTTCAATGCAGCCTTTGAGAAAAAGGACTTTGACATGGCGAAAAACATGACAGGTGCTCAATTAGAAGTACCAGTAATGGCAGACCTTGGCGATAAGGAATTTACTGTTAAATACCCTACTGCTGAAATTCCAGATGTATCGCTTATTGAAGAAAAGCCGATAGAGACGGAGAATGGAAAAAGAGTAATTTTAACATATGATGGGGAAAAATCCTTTACGCTCATTCAAGAAAAAGCAACGGTGGTCCCAACTACAATGGCTGCTACAACTGTAAGTGGGGAACCGGTCGATCTCGGTTTCACGATCGGGGCACTGTCCTCAAACTCATTAACTTGGACTTATCAGGGTGTGGATTATACATTAGCATCTAAAGATTTATCGGAAGAAGAAATGTTAATGCTTGCCCGTTCTGTTGAAGTTCAGGGAGACATGGTGAAATAATCGAATCTTCTCAAGAAAAGGCTCTTCTGTGATGAAGGGCTTTTTCGTTTTCATTATAAAAAGCTGTTGATGTGAAAAATGACGGGACAAGAACCCCTTGCCAAGTTTGAAAATAAGCAGCGATTTTTTCCTTAAACGAACTACTACGGCAATAAAAAGGGTAGTTTTGCAAGAGCGGTCCTTCTTTGCTTACTCTTTTAAGGTCCAATGCTTTTCTTATTTGACATTCTGCACTTTCAGTTTGATAATTTGTCTTATAGCATGTACGGAGAATCGAAGGAAGTGGAACAGTGGAAGAGCAGAATCAATTTTATCGGGATACATGGGCAGAAATCGATTTAGATTGCGTAAAAGAAAACGTGCAACAAATGAAATCCTTGCTTCCGCAGGATGTTGCGTTAATGGCGGTTGTTAAAGCAAATGGCTATGGACATGGGGATATACAAATTGCAAAGGCGGCAATTGAGGGCGGTGCATCTTATTTAGCGGTAGCCTTTCTTGATGAAGCATTAGCACTAAGAAAAAAAGGAATCAATGATCCGATTTTAGTATTAGGAGCTACGAGGGCTGAATATATTAATATCGCTGGAAAAAACAATATAACGTTGACATTTTTTCAAGAAGAGTGGGTCAGAGAGGCACAAGCTCAATTGGCTGAAGATGTGACTATTAAGCTGCATCTTAAATTGGATACAGGAATGGGACGAATCGGTGTTCGAGAGTGTCCAACTGTACAGTCGATTGAGGCTCTTATTATGGACGATAAGAGAATGGAGCTAGAGGGCGTATTCACCCACTTTGCGACGGCCGACAGCCCTGAATTACATTATTTCAAGCTGCAGCTGCAACGGTTTGAGGAGCTGGTAAATGCGTTTCAAACAAGACCGAAGATGCTCCATGTTAGCAACAGTGCAGCAGCGCTGCGAAACATCGCTCCGTATTTGAATGGTATTCGCTATGGAATTGCAATGTACGGTTTAACTCCTTCTCCAGCAATTAAAGAAGAGCTACCTTTTCAGCTTATGCCTGCTTTTTCATTACGGACAAAGCTTATTCATGTGAAGAAGCTTCTGCCTGGTGAGAAGGTTAGCTACGGTGCTACGTATGAAGCGAAGGAGGAAGAATGGATTGGCACTGTTCCGATTGGATACGCAGATGGGTGGTTGCGAAAACTTCAAGGACAGGAAGTGCTCATTGAGGGTATGAGAGTACCCATAGTGGGTAGAATATGCATGGATCAATGTATGATAAAGCTTCCCTTTGAGTTACCAGTTGGAACCATTGTTACATTGATTGGGGTAAACCAAGGGGAGATGATATCCATCGATGAGATTGCAGATAAACTGGAAACGATTAATTATGAAATTCCTTGCATGATCTCTAATCGGGTGCCTAGGGTGTATATACAGGCGGGCAAACAGGTTGATATGAAGAATGCTATTCTTCATTAACATGCCTTTAGTCAGTGAATTATCATGATTTATGCATAAAAATTGCTTTTTTTGGTCGATAATACAGAAGAATTCATGAATTGCCTTTGCATCTAGGTGGATTGATGGTATTATAAAATATGGTATAGATAGAATGAAACGACTTTCTCATTTAGAGCTTTAGAGAAAAACTGGAAACCCCACGGACAAGGTAGTACAGTACAAAAAATGGTGTGTAGTGATGGTGGAGGTGTATGTTTGTGTCTGAGTCCAGCGCAACAACAGAAATCTTGGTAAAGTTACCGCAGCATCTTTTAACTGAATTGGATGGTTATGTGAAACAAGAAAATGTTAACAGAAGTGAGTTTATTTATCAGGCGACAAAAATGTATTTGCGCGAACGGAAAAAGAGACAAATTCGTGAGTCCATGAGACGTGGTTACATGGAAATGGCGAAAATCAATTTATCTATTGCTTCGGAAAGCTTTCAAGCAGAATATGAGGCAGAACACACAGTTGAACGTTTAGTAAGCGGGGGATAATCCTTTGATTGTTAAACGTGGAGACGTTTATTTTGCAGACCTTTCCCCAGTTGTTGGCTCAGAGCAAGGTGGTGTCCGTCCAGTCCTTGTCATTCAGAACGACATCGGGAATCGTTTTAGTCCCACAGTCATTATTGCAGCAATTACCGCACAAATTCAAAAAGCAAAGCTGCCTACACATGTTGAGATTGATGCGAAGCGATATGGGTTTGAGAGAGATTCTGTAATCCTGTTGGAACAAATTCGAACGATTGACAAACAACGATTAACCGATAAGATTACCCATCTTGATGACGAGATGATGGAAAAAGTGGACGAAGCATTACAAATAAGCTTAGGTCTCATAGAATTTTAACCTTCTTCAATAAAAAGAAATAGACTAAATGGGAAGTTTTTAACCCGGGTATTACACGATCTGTGGAGGATGTTTCAGGTTTTGAATAAATAATAAAATAACACTATAATGAAATCTGATCTGAATTCACCGAGATGAATTTTGATATACAACGCTCTTTGCAAAAAAGAGCGTTTTTTTACACCATTTAGCTCTTCTTAAAGGAAGGGGTCTTATAAGTTTGAGCCATTTTACGTAAATTATGAGTCATTTTGTTCCTTTTTTGAGGGGGCAATTCCGTGCTACAATGAAATCTTTCATCATACTGTGTGCTGCAAGGACAAGTGAAAAACTTGTCCTTTTTTATAGGTTAGAAAGTATAAATTTAGTTACAGCCACCGTCTTTAATAAGTGGTTCTACTTCTGCAGTGGTATATGGAGTATATCTTGTTATTATTCCCGTCAGAAATCTTTACTTGTAAAAGTAAATTTCATCAGACAATGCAGCTAATTACAAAGAAAACCTCATTAACTAGCCCAAATTTTTAATCATCATCATATAAAAATACATCTATTTATATAAGTTGTAATGCTAAGTGTTGAAAGGTATCTTTCAAAGTATTGCTGAACTTCGTCTTTATATTTAATGTCATTGTATGCCAACAGCTAAAAATTCCTCACTTTGTCCTACTCCCATACTAGAAACACCATATTTTTTATTAGCTTCATCATAAGTATTAGTGTCAAAAAATTTTTCTATAAATGGACTTTCAATAGTCAGTTTTGCTTTTATAATAGTCCTTTTGAAGGAGTTTATTTAATGAGAAAATGGGTAAATAAAACAGTCTTAGTGTAGAAGCGGGCAGGTCGTAAGGACAATAAATGTCCATCTTTAGTGGGACCAATATCAAATTGTTTCAAGTTCTGACAATTGATATCATAAAAATAAAAGAAGAAGTCGGATGGGAGATGAGAACATGAACAGGATTATTAATAAATACATACAGGAGCAAAAGGAATATATTTTAAAAGAATGGGTTGAACGGATGAAGGAGAAATCAGATGAACGTGTGCTAAAGGTTGTCTCCAACCAAGTGTTCGTCAGCACAAGCCGTGAATTTGTGGAAATGGTTAGCTCGAATTTAAATGATACAAATGACGAATATAGTGAGCGCTTGCATGATTTTGCTGAAAAAGTCGTGAAGCTTGGCTGGCCCCTAAGCTTTGTAACCGAAGGTATTCAGGTATTTGCTTCGCTTGTTTTTGAAGGAATTAAAGAGGAAAAGCTTGTTAGCAAAGAGGATGAAATGAAGCTTTTTTATGGTATCGATCGCTGGACAAATCCAATGACGAATGAAGTGGTAAATATTTATTCGACTACGTGGGAGCGAACCGTGTCATTGCAAAAAATTGCTCTGCAAGAATTATCAGCACCGCTAATCCCTGTATTTGATGGAATTTCGGTGATGCCATTGATTGGAGCAATCGATACCGAAAGGGCAAAGCAGATTATGGAGAATCTTCTGAATGGAGTCGTCAAACATCGTTCCGAAGTGGTATTGATTGATATCACGGGGGTTCCTGTTGTGGACACGATGGTAGCTCATCATATCATCCAGGCAGCGGATGCTGTAAGGTTGGTAGGAGCAAGATGCATGCTTGTGGGCATACGTCCTGAAATCGCCCAAACGATTGTCAATTTGGGTATCGACCTCAATCAAATTATTACGAAAAATACATTGAAAAAAGGGATGGAGGCGGCGTTAGAGTTAATGAATAAGAAAATCATACAAGTAGGTGAAAAATCGTGAGAATTCCCATTTTGAAATTATATGATTGTTTGCTTGTATCGATCCAATGGGAGTTAGACGATCAGACAGCTCTGCAGTTCCAAGAGGATCTTTTACATAAAATTCATGAAATAGGGGCAAGTGGAGTTGTTATAGATATTACCTCCATCGATTTTATTGATTCGTTCATTGCCAAAGTATTAGGAGATGTCATTAGTATGTCAAAGCTAATGGGAGCTAAAGTGGTTATTACCGGTATCCAGCCAGCCGTAGCCATTACATTAATCGAGCTAGGAATTAGTTTGAATGATGTTATGACATCTTTAGACTTAGAAAAGGGCCTGGAGAAATTACAACAGGAATTGGGGGAATAATTGAATGGAAAACCAATCCTGCGTAAATATCCAGACTGAATGGGACATCGTTGCGGCAAGGCAATTAGGCCGAAATGTTGCTAAGGAGCTTGGGTTTGGCATTGTCGACCAAGCGCGTATAACTACAGCTATTAGTGAATTAGCAAGAAATATTTTTATCTATGCAAACAAGGGCCGGGTATGTATCGAAAAGATCTACGATAAGGGACATGCGGGATTGCGAATTGTAGCCATAGATAATGGACCTGGGATTAATGACATTCGATTGGCGATGGAAGATGGATATTCAACTTCCGGTGGACTTGGAGCCGGATTACCTGGAGTTAAAAGACTAATGGATGAATTCGATATTGTATCATCCAAAGGAAAAGGAACAGAAATAGTTGCAACTAAATGGATCCGCTAGGGGGAACGTTGTATGCCTTTTCGTGAAGTGATGGAAGCGAAATATCGAGACATTCTAACGAAATATATAAAAGAACAATCAGAATCAACATTATACATAGGACAAAAATTCAGTAGAAAATCGATCGAAAATCAGGTTACTCCTGAAGAGATCATTAGCTTACATAAAATGATTTTACAAGAAATATATCCGGATATGCCTGAATATGTTGTGCATTCCTTTGATATTTTACTAGAGATTATGCTTGGATACGGCTTTGCTTATCGAGAGCACCAAAGTCTGCGCGATCAGCAAAAAGAACTTAGATCAGAAATTGAAATTGCAGCAAATGTTCAACAGACCCTATTAGAGACCAAGATTCCTTCAGTTGAAGGGCTCGACATCGGAGCGATAAGTGTACCGGCAAGATTGATGAACGGAGACTATTATAATTTTGTAGAGGACGAGAATGACTGCATCAGTATAGCCATTGCCGATGTCATTGGAAAGGGGATACCTGCCGCTTTATGCATGTCGATGATTAAGTACGCAATGGACAGCATCCCCGCTAATCGGAATGAGCCGAGCATGCTATTGGAAAATTTAAATCGGGTGGTCGAACAGAATGTCGATCGGAGCATGTTTATAACGATGTTTTATGGGATGTACGATTATGCACGGCACGTCTTTTCATATGCTTCCGCAGGTCATGAGCCTGGTTTTTATTACGATGGGAAAAATGAGGAGTTTTCCGAGATTTATGCCAAAGGGCTTATGCTTGGGATTGATAAGAAGACAAAGTACAGACAGTATGAAAAGAATATTCATCCTGGCGATATGATTATTTTGTTGTCGGATGGTGTAACAGAGTGTCGCACGGATGAGGGGTTTGTAGAAAAAGAAACCTTGCTTAACTACATTCGAAAATATATTCATTGTTCCGCTCAAGAAATTGTCAACAACATCTTTAAAGATCTGGAGAAATTGCAAGATTTTCAATTAAGAGATGATTTTACCCTCATTATTATTAAAAGACGTGTTTAATATTTACGGTAAAGGGTAATTGAGAATAAGACTGATAAGGGGAGAGGTAGGTCGGTTATGAACATCAAAATAGAGGTAATGGAACATGACAACTTGCTAGAGGTGACATTAGCTGGTGAAATAGACGCTTATACAGCCCCGAAACTTCGAGAAACCCTCTTTCCACTTTCTGAACAAGAGCAGGTGAATATGGTAGTGGACTTGACTGATGTTGGGTACATGGATAGTACAGGATTAGGAGTATTTGTCGGGGTCTTTAAAAGCATTCGTTCCAAAGATGGTGATTTGAAACTTATTGGCTTATCAAGGCGTCTTATAAGATTATTTGAGATCACTGGTTTAGCAGAAATCATGGATATTAACAGTCAGAATGAAGGTGAAAAAGAATGAGCCAACCTTATGATTATATCGAGATGAAAATTCCTGCTAAGCCTGAATATGTGGGAGTCATCCGGCTTACAGCTTCTGGTATTGCTGGAAGAATGGGTTTTTCATACGATGAAATTGAAGATTTAAAGATTGCGGTTAGTGAAGCTTGTACGAATGCCGCTCAGCATGCCTATAAATCTCAAGAAAAAGGGGAAGTATCGATAGGCTATAGTCTTTATAAGGATCGGTTGGAAATTATTGTTGCTGATCGCGGGACCAGCTTTGATTTGCAAGAATTAAGAAAAAAAATTGGTCCGTATGATCAGGAGAAAGAATCAATTGAGTATATGCGTGAGGGAGGATTAGGCCTCTACCTGATTGAAACATTGATGGATGAGGTGGAATTTCACCACAACGAAGGTGTAACCGTCTTAATGACGAAATACCTGGAGGGAGAGAAGGTGGAGAGTGGTGCAAAAACAATCTCACCCTAATCAGCTAACAAAAGAGGAGATAGATGAGTATATTCAATCCTTTCAGCTTTATGAAGACGAGGAAGCGCAGGCGAAACTCGTTCTGCATTATAAACCTTTAATAGAACATATTGCTCGAAAGTATTCAAAGGGACGCTCCTATCATGAGGATATGGTTCAAGTCGGTGTTATTGGATTGCTAGGAGCGATTAGACGTTATGATGCTAAAGTGGGTAAAAGCTTTGAAGCGTTTGCTGTTCCAACTATCATTGGAGAAATTAAACGGTTTTTGCGGGAT
Source organism: Robertmurraya sp. FSL W8-0741 (assembly GCF_038004005.1). Taxonomy (NCBI): domain Bacteria; kingdom Bacillati; phylum Bacillota; class Bacilli; order Caryophanales; family Bacillaceae; genus Robertmurraya; species Robertmurraya sp. FSL W8-0741. The sequence goes on along the minus strand of NZ_JBBOQG010000001.1, from coordinate 8,017 downwards.
AAAACGTGGAGTGTTCATGTACCCAGAAGAATTAAAGAAATTGGACCAAAAATTAAGAAGACAGTTGAGTCGTTGACAACAACGCTTCACCGCTCACCAAAAATTTATGAGATTGCACAAGCGTTAGATGTATCGGAAGAAGATGTGTTAGAAGCAATGGAAATGGGGAAAAGCTATCAAGCTTTGTCGATTAATCACACTTTTGAAGCCGATTCAGACGGCGGTACGGTCACCCTGTTAGACATTGTAGGAAAAGAAGATTCAGGGTATGAAAAAGTCAATCAAAGATTGGTGCTGGAAAAGGTTCTCTACGTGTTGACAGATCGGGAAAGGGAAATTGTTCAGTACACCTATTTAGATAATTTAAGCCAAAAGGAGACGGGCGAGAAATTGGGTATTTCACAAATGCATGTGTCAAGGTTGCAGCGCAGAGCAATAAAAAAATTAAAAGAAGCGATATTAGCAGATGATACTAACACGGAGTGTCATTCATGAAACATTACGTTACAGGTGATGTTGAAGTATTCGCTTATCAACGAACAAAAGAAGGCAATGTGCAGTGCGGGGATGATTATTTTTATTTATGTACAGAAGATTATTTTGTCTGTGTATTAGCAGATGGACTCGGAAGTGGAGAAAGTGCCTATGAATCAGCTACCGCTGTCGTAGCAATCGTCAAGCAATACCACAATGAAGATGTAGAGACGATGATGGAGAGGTGTAATGCAGAATTAGCAGAAAAAAGGGGAGCTGCAGTAGCTATTTTTAAAGTATATTTCTCAAAGAGGGAGTTTGTTTATAGCTGTGTAGGGAATATCCGCTTTTTCCTCTACTCTTCATCCGGGAAATTAACATATCCGCTGCCAGTAACGGGTTATTTATCTGGTAGGCCGCAAAGTTTTCGAACACAGAATTATGCTTATGAGCAATATTCAACTTTTTTAATTTATTCGGATGGCTTTCATTTCAATGGGTTAAAAAATTTGCTGAATCCAATCAGATCATTGAGCAGCATTGCGGAAGATATTAAAAATAGGCCATTTCCTTTCGCTGATGATGCGACTTTTATCATTGGGAAATTATATTAAATGAGTACCTGTTATTCCTCACGCTTCAACATAAGAAGAGGTCCCAGGTGCTTTTTTATACGCCGGTTTTGATTTTTGGCTTATTTTCTCTCATTGCTTCATGGAATCAGAGGACCATTTAGCATCACTAATAAGACGTGTGAAACTTTGGCATCACACAAAATGAACCAAAAATGAAAAGGTAAAAGTGAATGGCACTCGACCGCCTCCACGCTAGGGATAATAGGTTATTTGCTTAATTTGAAAAGCGGTTGTTTTCCGTCTGCAAATTCCTTATTTCTGTGTTCTCGCAGTTTGCGACCGGCTGTGGCAAAAACACTTTGACCTTCAGATGTGCAATCGGTTTCTTACTTTTGTTAGAATAAGTAGAAGGCGACAATATCATAAATGTTGGAGGAACGTTTCGTGGAGCAAACAATGGATATGCAAGAACCTATTTTAAAAATGATCGCTGCAGAGCAAGCAATATCATTTATATCAGTAAAAAATGTTATATCTTTGCTGAATGATGGCAATACGGTCCCGTTTATTGCCCGTTATCGTAAAGAGCAAACAGGCGCTCTTGATGAAGTTCAAATACGAAATATCATGGAAAGATGGAATTACATACAAAACTTAGAGCAGAGAAAAGAAGAAGTTATTCGTTTGATTGAAGAACAGGGCAAGCTAACTCCGGAACTCAAACGACAAATCGATGCTTCGCTAAAATTGCAGGAGGTCGAGGATTTATATCGTCCTTATAAGCAAAAAAGAAGAACAAAGGCAACTGTTGCAAAGGAAAAAGGGTTGGAGCCACTTGCGGACTGGATATTAACTTTTCCGACTGCTGGGTCAATAGAGGAAAAAGCAAGAGAATTTTTATCAGAGGAAAAGGAAGTTATCACAGTAGATGAGGCATTGTCTGGTGCGAAGGATATTATTGCAGAAACGGTTTCGGATGATGCTGAGGGGCGAAAATGGATTCGAAGGGAAACCTTCAAGTCGAGCATTATTGAATCTTCCATTAAAGATGCAGAAAAAGATGAAAAGAATGTTTATGAAATGTACTATGATTATTCTGAACCAGTCCATAAAATTGTCCCTCACCGTATTTTAGCGTTAAATCGTGGGGAAAAGGAAGAAATTTTAAGGACTTCTCTTAAGCCGAATGTGGAGCGTATTTTAACTTACTTGAATAAAAAATGGATTAAAAATACAACTGCCATTACGGCTCAGCTCGTAGCAGAGGCGATTGAAGATGGCTATAAACGTTTGATTCAACCTTCAATTGAGCGGGAAATTCGCAGTGAATTAACGGAAAAAGCGGAAGAACAGGCCATCCATATCTTTTCAGAGAATTTGCGGAAGCTATTGCTGCAACCACCGTTAAAAGGAAAAGTCGTGCTTGGAGTGGATCCGGCCTATCGCACAGGCTGCAAGCTCGCTGTCGTGGATGAAACAGGAAAGGTTTTAAAAATAGATGTTGTTTACCCGCACCCTCCAAGTGCCAAACCGAAGGAAGCGAAAGAAAAGGTTGAAGCGATCCTGAATCAATATGACGTTGAGGTTGTGGCCATTGGAAATGGTACAGCATCAAGGGAAACAGAACAATTTATCGCAGATATACTAAAGGAACAAAAAAAGGCGATTTTTTATTTAATTGTAAATGAAGCCGGTGCTAGTGTCTATTCAGCATCCGATATCGCTCGTGAAGAATTTCCTGACTTTCAGGTTGAAGAAAGAAGTGCGGTATCAATTGCTCGACGACTTCAAGACCCGCTTGCGGAATTGGTGAAGATCGATCCTAAGTCTGTTGGAGTTGGGCAATATCAGCATGATGTTTCGCAAAAAAGATTGAATGAATCACTCACTTTCGTGGTGGAGACGACTGTTAACCAGGTTGGAGTAAATGTGAATACAGCATCTGCTTCATTGCTGCAATATGTAGCTGGGCTGTCTAAAGCAGTTGCTAATAATATTGTTAAAAAGCGTGATGAAGAAGGCAAGTTTAGTAAAAGGGAGCAGTTAAAGAAAATTCCGAGATTGGGTGCGAAGACTTATGAGCAGGCAATTGGCTTTTTAAGAGTGATCGATGGAACTGAACCGCTTGATCGTACAAGCATTCATCCGGAAAGTTATCCTGAAGTAAAGCGACTTTTGAGCAATCTTGGATTTACAACGAATGATCTTGGTTCAGAAGCGTTAAAAACCGTTTTGTCAAAGGTTAATATAAAGGATATCTCTGTAGAGCTTGAAATAGGGGAGCTTACGTTAAAGGATATTATTGATGCGTTAATGAGTCCTGAACGCGATCCGCGAGATGATCTTCCAAAACCTTTGTTAAAAAAAGATGTATTAAAACTTGAAGATCTTAAAGCAGGTATGGAGCTCCAGGGAACAGTGAGAAATGTCGTCGATTTTGGGGCATTTGTGGATATTGGTGTGAAACAAGACGGCCTTGTCCATATTTCTAAATTAAAACAAGGATTTGTCAAGCATCCGCTCGATGTTGTCTCAGTTGGTGACGTCGTAACTGTATGGGTGGAATCTGTTGATGTGAAAAAAGGAAGAGTTGCCTTGACAATGCTGTCACCACAGGAATAGTGGCGCAAAATGACAAGCTGCACGATTCGGATGAGAGTTGTGTAGCTTGTTTATTGACGGCCTTGGTTTTTTGAATGATTAGAATCTTGGTCGGTCAAAAAGAATTCATTTATTAGGCTTATAAATGTCGATGTTGCTTTCTGACTCCATAAAACGATGGGAGAAAACGAGATTTCTCCTATCGCTTTATGGAACCCTTTCAGTTATGCTGAAAGGTATGTGAAACTAGGTTTCACACGAAATGAGCCAAAAAAGTGTTTTATCAATGGCTCAAGCATTAGGGGATGTATCGTAATTTATTGCTTGTAAACAGTACATGTTCAGGAGCAGTGTTTTTTTCTGTAAAAGAACCAGCATTGATTCAGCAATTTAATTTGATGACGGTTTTTCTCAAGAAAGGCTCTTTGCATTTGATTTTGGAACCAAGTTGGCATGGTGAGACCTCCCAGTTTTAAAATTCAAAGGGTATATACAATGTATGCTATAATGGGTTGTCATGTTTACTTATAATGGAGAGGAATACGTTTTATGGAGGAATTTCAACTACAAGGGCTTGTTGAAAAGTTGTCACTGGAGTTTTTCCAGAGGCCATTCAAACATAAAGCGATTTTTAATAATCGTTTGCGTACAACAGGTGGCCGCTATTTATTGAAATCTCATAACATTGAAATAAACCGAAGGTATTTGGAACAATTGGGTGAGGAAGAATTAATCGGCATTATTAAGCACGAGCTTTGCCACTACCATCTTCATTTGGAGGGAAAGGGCTATCGGCATCGCGATGCTGACTTTAAAAAGCTTTTAAAAAAGGTTGGAGCTCCCCGTTTTTGTAACGTATTGCCCGATGGTCCGGAGAGAAAACGCAGTTATAAGCTACATGTTTATAAATGCTCCAATTGTGGTCAGGTTTTTAAAAGAAAGAGAGCTGTAGATGTATTACGATATGTATGCGGAAAGTGCCGAGGTAAACTTATCCAAATGAATGGTTGACATTTCGAAAAAAGGATGTTAATTTATATTTCCGCGCACAAAGGTGTAAGTCGAAATTACTTATATTTTTGTTCTTGACTTGGATATAACATCTCATTATAATATGAAGAGTCGACAAAAGAGAGACGGTATAAAACACATTATTCCGCGGTAGCTAAGTGGTAGAGCAACGAGCAAAGCATCATGAAAGTGCTGCGAGTTGTACTCATCGAGTTGCTGCTTGGTTTGTCTTTCTGAGATGAGGACAATCGGTAAGGGATAGTGGGCTTAGGAACGAATATTTTTTATTCCGCGGTAGCTCAGTGGTAGAGCAATCGGCTGTTAACCGATCGGTCGTAGGTTCGAATCCTACCCGCGGAGCCACCATTTTGGATTGTGGGGAAGTACTCAAGAGGCTGAAGAGGCGCCCCTGCTAAGGGTGTAGGTCGCGCGAGCGGCGCGAGGGTTCAAATCCCTCCTTCTCCGCCATTATATTTTTAATGGCCCGTTGGTCAAGCGGTTAAGACACCGCCCTTTCACGGCGGTAACACGGGTTCGAATCCCGTACGGGTCACCAATTCTTCTCAACCTGTTTCCTTTATTTCATTGAAAAGATTTTGCTCACGCGGAAAATTGTCATTTTCACTAGTGTGAAAAAAGGAAGGAAAGCTATTTTCTCCTACGTCGAAAAAGACAAAGGAAAGTTATTTTCACGATAGTGAAAAAACATTGGTCCGGTAGTTCAGTTGGTTAGAATGCCTGCCTGTCACGCAGGAGGTCGCGGGTTCGAGTCCCGTCCGGACCGCCATTGCTTTTTAATATTGGGCTATAGCCAAGTGGTAAGGCAACGGACTTTGACTCCGTCATTCGTAGGTTCGAATCCTGCTAGCCCAGCCAATTTTTTAGAAGTGATTGCTTAGAACGGTACAGCAGCCAGGTAAATTCATTTTTGAATTTGTTATCTTATTCCAGTCGATCCGTTATTTGAATGCTCCTTCTGAGATGGTGACATCACAGATGCCTTAAAGAATTTGGCAGTTGCACTTATTTAGTTTAGAGCCATTAGCTCAGTCGGTAGAGCATCTGACTTTTAATCAGAGGGTCGAAGGTTCGAGTCCTTCATGGCTCATCAAAGTTTTTTCGACGGAGGAGAAATAACTTTCCTTAATATACGTCAGTAAAAACTTTTTATTATTTTGCAAGTGCAAAAATAATAGTCTGCGGGTGTGGCGGAATTGGCAGACGCACTAGACTTAGGATCTAGCGCCGCATGGCGTGGGGGTTCGACTCCCTTCACCCGCATCATTAATTACCACTTGAAAATAATATTCTTTTTGCGTATAATATTATTTATCGCTTCTTTAGAATAATGCGGTCGTGGCGGAATGGCAGACGCGCTAGGTTGAGGGCCTAGTGGGGGCAACCCCGTGGAGGTTCAAGTCCTCTCGGCCGCACCAAAAAGTTTTGAAAGAATTGTTGACAATCAGATTGTTATTGTGATATAATGATTAAGTTGTCTTTCGGATAGGATGCGCCCGTAGCTCAATTGGATAGAGCGTTTGACTACGGATCAAAAGGTTAGGGGTTCGACTCCTCTCGGGCGCGCCATACATCGGGAAGTAGCTCAGCTTGGTAGAGCACTTGGTTTGGGACCAAGGGGTCGCAGGTTCGAATCCTGTCTTCCCGACCATGAGTTGTTACGCACGACCAAGATAGAGCAGGGAAGATTAAGTAAAATTACAATAATAAATGCGGGTGTAGTTTAATGGTAAAACCACAGCCACGAGCCTTGCTCCTATGAATTATCAACGAGTTGCCTCGACGATTAATCATCTATGAATAATCAAGAAGAGTTAGAGGCATGTAAGGCCAAGATAGGGCAGGAAAGTTAAGTAAAATTACAATAATAAATGCGGGTGTAGTTTAATGGTAAAACCACAGCCTTCCAAGCTGTTGTCGTGGGTTCGATTCCCATCACCCGCTCCAATAAAATTTTACACAATTGCACTTTGAAAACTAAACAAATCATACGTCAACAAATAATTATAGTGGAGGCTATCTTTCTTTAAGAAGCTGAAACTAGCCAACGTTTATTTTAAACCTAAGAGCTAATCTTACTCTTTATTGGAGAGTTTGATCCTGGCTCAGGACGAACGCTGGCGGCGTGCCTAATACATGCAAGTCGAGCGCTTGCACAAGAAAGCTTGCTTTCTTGTTGCTTGAGCGGCGGACGGGTGAGTAACACGTGGGCAACCTGCCTATAAGACTGGGATAACTTCGGGAAACCGGAGCTAATACCGGATAATGCTTTTGAACACATGTTCGAAAGCGGAAAGATGGTTTCGGCTATCACTTATAGATGGGCCCGCGGCGCATTAGCTAGTTGGTGAGGTAACGGCTCACCAAGGCGACGATGCGTAGCCGACCTGAGAGGGTGATCGGCCACACTGGGACTGAGACACGGCCCAGACTCCTACGGGAGGCAGCAGTAGGGAATCTTCCGCAATGGACGAAAGTCTGACGGAGCAACGCCGCGTGAGTGATGAAGGTTTTCGGATCGTAAAACTCTGTTGTTAGGGAAGAACAAGTACCGGAGTAACTGCCGGTACCTTGACGGTACCTAACCAGAAAGCCACGGCTAACTACGTGCCAGCAGCCGCGGTAATACGTAGGTGGCAAGCGTTGTCCGGAATTATTGGGCGTAAAGCGCGCGCAGGCGGTTCTTTAAGTCTGATGTGAAAGCCCACGGCTCAACCGTGGAGGGTCATTGGAAACTGGGGAACTTGAGTGCAGAAGAGAAGAGCGGAATTCCACGTGTAGCGGTGAAATGCGTAGAGATGTGGAGGAACACCAGTGGCGAAGGCGGCTCTTTGGTCTGTAACTGACGCTGAGGCGCGAAAGCGTGGGGAGCAAACAGGATTAGATACCCTGGTAGTCCACGCCGTAAACGATGAGTGCTAAGTGTTAGAGGGTTTCCGCCCTTTAGTGCTGCAGCAAACGCATTAAGCACTCCGCCTGGGGAGTACGGCCGCAAGGCTGAAACTCAAAGGAATTGACGGGGGCCCGCACAAGCGGTGGAGCATGTGGTTTAATTCGAAGCAACGCGAAGAACCTTACCAGGTCTTGACATCCTCTGCCACCCCTAGAGATAGGGCGTTCCCCTTCGGGGGACAGAGTGACAGGTGGTGCATGGTTGTCGTCAGCTCGTGTCGTGAGATGTTGGGTTAAGTCCCGCAACGAGCGCAACCCTTGATCTTAGTTGCCAGCATTCAGTTGGGCACTCTAAGGTGACTGCCGGTGACAAACCGGAGGAAGGTGGGGATGACGTCAAATCATCATGCCCCTTATGACCTGGGCTACACACGTGCTACAATGGA